>DATLOI010000096.1:0-53078 GCA_035536295.1 Casimicrobiaceae bacterium | reverse complement strand
GCCTTGCACGCGATCGTGCTCATTGTCGGAGGCGCGTACACCTATGCCCGCGTGCCATTCGGCTTCGTCCTGCAGAATGGCTCGACCTCGCGCGCAATCCCTATGATCGTATCGGGCACTTCATGCAGGGATTCGTGCCTGCGTTGGTCGCGCGCGAGATTCTGGTTCGTGGAGAATATGTCCGGGGGCCACGCATGCTCACCCTCATTTGCATTTGCATCGCGCTTGCCATCAGCGCTCTCTACGAGCTGATCGAGTGGTGGGCTGCGCTCGCGCTGGGCGAAGGCGCCGCCGAATTCCTGGGAACGCAGGGGGACCAGTGGGACACCCAGGCCGACATGTTCTGTGCGCTGATCGGCGCGTTGGCGGCGTTGCTCCTGCTCTCGCGCCGTCATGACGTCGAGATCGCGAGAGTTACCGCGAAAGCCGCGGAGGGCCGCTACGAAATCTGACGAGCAAAGTGCGTCAGATCGTGACGTTATCGGATAACAGCTTGTGCGTCTCGCGATGACGCGCCATGTACTGGCGCACATACGAGCAGTCGGGACTTACACGCAATGCGTTCGCCTCAGCGTAAGCGAGTGCGGCTTTCACTATCGTGGAGGCAACGCCGCGGCCTTCCGCTTCACGAGGGACTTCGGTGTGATGCAGGCTGAGCACGCCATCGCCGCGACGGGTGTACGCGCAATACGCCACCCCGCCCTCGACGTCGGCCTCGAATCTTTGCAACGACTCCTTGTGGCGAACTTCGATGATCTTAGTGACGCGGCGAGCTGACGGTCGCGATGCGCACCAACGAACCTTTGAGCGCAACCCAGCGTTCCGGATGCTCGAGCTGCAGGCCGAGCACCGATATCCAAAGCCCCGCCATTGCCATGCCCAGAATCACTGCCCCCATCGCATGCAGGAAGCTGACGGGCGCGACGAGCATCAGCACCAGGCCGACGGGTAGCGCGGCGCCGAACAACGCCATCAGGAACTCGAACCAGGTAATTCGACGCTTGATAGCCGCCATGATTTAGAACCTGTAAACGCGATTGCCGACGATGCGCACGCGATCGCCAACGCGAAGCTGGCCTTCGCCGACTTCGCTTACCGACAGTGCGCCGCCCGAATCGAGTCGGACGATGACGCGATAACGATCGCGATCGCTCGAGCGCTCGAGTTGATTGCCAACCAATGCGCCGCCCAGGGCGCCCGCGATCGTTGCGGCGGTGTTACCGCTGCCACTACCGATCTGATGTCCGAGAACGCCGCCAGTGACACCGCCCAGCAGGGCGCCAAGTCCCGTGGGCCGCGGCTCGCCATCGCGATACCACTCGATCGCGTCGACGACGCCATATTCCACTCGCTGCGGGACTGCCGACATCGGCTCGTAAACGCGATAGTAGGTCGGCTCGGGTGCGCATCCGGCGACCAGCGCGGCCGAGGCAATGATTGCGAACGTGAATGAACGAGTTGTCATTAGCAAAATCCCGGCTCAAAGCCGGGATGTCTGATGTGGGGAGCGGTCACGCGGCAGGTATTCGTGCGACAGCCTGACGTTTGCTGCACCGAGGGGGTGTGCTGCAAGGCGCCGTGGCTCTCGGCCGATTTTGCCGCGCGAACCGCTTGGAAATCACGATAGCCGAACGCTCGATCCGGATCAGTCGGGAGGTTTCGCGTAGTCCTGTGCATGTCCGTCCTACGCGCGGCGGATTCAACGACGAAACTTGTCATCGTCCTGGTCCCAGGCTTCATTGTTCGCTTCGAAAGACTGACGCCGCTCGGCCACCCAGGCGCGATAGCCTTTGGGAAATCGCGCCGACATGAACATCCGAATGACAATGCCGAAGACGACAAGCGCGACCGCTCCGATCACCAACCAAGTCAACCAATTGTTTGCGCTCGCCACCTGATTGACTTAGCCGGATGGCTGGCGCGGATTGCCGGGCGCCGGCGACACACTCCCTTTTTGCGTGCGAGGCAACCGCTGCTCGAGGGTGGTCCGCTCGTCGGCCGGGCCCTCGTCGATCGCGTGCCACAGGAGCACGACAATCACCAGCGCGATCAGGAGCGAAAAAAACATATACGCGTCCGATTGTGGCAAATCGAAATTGAAGGTGGCAGCAACCGCGTCCGTCGTCGCTAAGGCGGCGCCGATGCTTACGAGAGCGCGCCGATAAGCGTTGACGAAGCGAGTCATCATGATGAGTCTTGGCAAACAGGTGGCGCAAAGGCCATCCGCTCTGAAGATTACCGCTGGCGTTCCAGCGGGTCGGTCGGACGCCGGCGGGGACGCGTGTCGCGGCGCCTCCCACACGACCTCGACTCCGGTCACTAACGCCTGAGGCTGATTTGGGCGACCGTCAAACAGGCCGATCGATTGATCGGCACAACCGCGGCACAGACCGGGGTTGGCACGCTAACCATGCGAATCGCGGTCTGCGTTCCATCCAGCGACGCGCGAGTGGCGGTCGTGGGAAAGCCGAGGAACAACACCGCCAATCCTAGGGCCAGCGGTCGAATGCGAGGAGCAGAGCGCGATTGCACGGCGCTTTCAGCAGGCTGAATAAGCAAATCGCGCTCCGCCTCATACATCACATGCGGTTACGATCCGCGCGGCTCGACGTCGACGTCGGGTCTTCGTACGTGTCGGCCCAGCGATCGATCTGACGGTCGGCTTCATCCTTGCCGATGCCATAAGTTTCCTGCAGACGACCCGACAGTTGGTCGCGCTTGCCGGCGATTTGATCGATATGGTCGTCGGTCAGATCACCCCACTGTTCCTTGATCTTGCCCTTGAGCTGTTTCCAGTTGCCTTCGATGCGATCCCAGTTCATTAGCTCCTCGCTCCTTCTTTGAGAAATCGCGCTCGTGCTCGAACGCGTGAGCACGCTGAGTGCACAAGCCGTGCCACACGACGCGATATTCAAAACAGCGTCTTCCTATGTATTAGGACGGTGACGAGCACATCACGCGCACGCCTTGTTGCGCGAAGTTGCGAGAGCGTAGGTCCGACTTACCCGTGGTTATGCGTAGTCGCCGCGCCGAATCGATAGGCATCCATCGCCAACGCACCGCCGATGACTTCGCGATGCACGCGCTCGACGCGGGGCCGCTCACCCGCGGCCCCGTAAGCAATCAAGAGCGGAAGGAAGTGCTCTTCGCTCGGATGTGCGCGTGTGGCATTCGGGCCCTGTTCGCGCCATCCAACGAGCGCGGCGTCGTCGTTCGACTCGAGTCGGTCGGCGAGCCAATCCGCAAACTCGGTGACATAAGGAAGTTGTGATGCGCGCCGAAGATTGAGCGACCAGTCACGCAGATTGTGCGTGACATGCCCCGAGCCGATCACGAGCACGTCTTTTTCTGCAAGAGGGGCGAGGGCGCGGCCGAGCGCGATGTGATGCGCCGCTCCGCGATCCGGTTGCACCGAGATTTGCACGACCGGTATCTCCGCGTTCGGATACATATGCCTGAGCGGCACCCACGCGCCGTGATCGAGTCCGCGACAGCCGTCGATCGCCGCCGTGATTCCGGCTCGCTTCAAAACGTCGGTGGCTTCCGCGGCAACCTGCGGCGCGCCCGCGGCCGGATACACGATTTCGTAGAGCGCTTGCGGAAAGCCGCCGAAGTCGTGGATCGTTTCCGGTTTCGCACTGCCGGTAAGCATCGGCAGCCCGGTTTCCCAATGCGCCGATGCAATCAGCACCGCGCGCGGTCGCGGTAGTGCGGCGGCTAGCGCACGCCAGGCGTCGCCGGCCGCGCCCGGCTCGATCGCGGTCATCGGCGAGCCGTGCGAAACGAAAATCGTCGGAAACCTTGGCATCGGCGTTTCAACCACCCGATTCGGCGCGCTTGGCTTGCTGTACGGCGGGCCGTGCGCCGATGCGCTCGATGTACGAAGTGATCGCAGGCCAGCGCGACAAGTCGACCTTGAGCGGCTTCGCCCAGGAAAGGATCGTGAAAAGATACGCGTCGGCGATCGTGAACGAATCGCCGTGGAGGAACTGGCGGTTGGTGAGCGCCGCTGCAAGGAAGTCGAGGCGCTTGCCGATCTTTTCCATGATCGGCCCGCGCACGCTTTCCATGCTCGGGTTCCACAACGCGCCCATTCCCTTGTGCAGCTCGGTGGCGACGAAGTTCAGCCATTCCATCAGCCGATAGCGCTCCATCGATCCGAACGCGGGTGCGAGCTTGCCGGGATTGCGATCAGCGAGGTATTGCAACACCACGGCGGCCTCGGTCAGCTTGGTGCCGTCGTCGAGCTCGAGCACGGGCACATAGCCTTTGAGATTCACGGTGTAAAAGTCGCTAGCATCGGAGACCTTGTGCGAGCGAAGATCGACCTTGACGAGCGTCACGGGAATGCCGGCCTCGACGGCGGCGATATGGGGCGCGAACGAGCATGCGCCGGGCGAGTAGTAGAGCTTCATTGAATCTCCCAAGAATTGAATCGGATCTGAAACGAACTGCGTGACCAAACAATGCGCCTTGACCCCGGTGAGATAAAGGCGTTAGGCTGAGATGGTTTGTTGCAAACAACGCAACAATGGACCGACTCGCTGCGATCGCCACGTTCATCAAGGTCGTCGAGCAGGGCAGCTTCGCCCGCGCGGCCGAACGACTCGGCGTGTCGACCTCCGCGGTGTCGCGCAATGTGTCGGATCTCGAAGCGCACTTGGGCGTTCGCCTTCTCAATCGCACGACGCGCCGGTTGTCGTTGACCGAAAGCGGGCAGGCGTTTCTCGAGCGCGCGGTGCAGCTCATAGCCGACCTCGAGGAGGCCGAGGCTAATGTCTCCGCGGGCGCACTTTCACCGCGCGGAACGCTGCGTGTGACGTGCGCAACGACATTCGGCGAGCGCTACATCGCTCCGGCGATCGCCAAGTTCGCTTCGCGCCATCCCGACTTGCGATTCGACGTCGAACTGTCTGATCGAATCGTCGATCTCGTCGACGAAGGTTTCGATCTCGCGATTCGCATCGGCGCACCAGGCTCGAGCGCGCTGATAGCGCGGCGCATCGGTGCGACCGAGCTTGTCTGCTGCGCGTCACGCGCCTATCTCGCGCGGCATGGGACGCCGAAGGTGCCTGAAGATCTTGCAAGCCATCGCTGTCTTCATTACACGTATGCAGCGCGCGACGTGTGGCGATTCCGCGATCCAGGCGGCAGCGAGCGCGCGGTCCGTATCAACGGTCCGGTGCTTGCCAACAACGGGCGATTTTTGGCCTCCCTCGCGAGGTCGGGCGCCGGTATCGTGCTAGAGCCCGACATGATCGTCGGCGACGAGATCGCTGCGGGTGCGCTCGTGCGATTGCTCGCGGGCTTCGCGCCGCCACCATTGCCGATCTACGCGGTGTACGCGAGCCGCAGGCATCTTTCGGCGAAAGTACGCTCGTTCGTCGACTTTCTTGCCGGACATTTCGAGCGCCATTCGCCGTGGTCGATCGCGGCCCGCGCGCGCCCGAAACGGCGCACTCGTCCGGTCACGCATGCTTGAACGATCGATGCATGCGATCACCCGCCGGGCAATCGCATCGAAGGCATGGATGTCGCTTCGCGACGGCGCCACCTCGTTCCGACAGTGATGCAAAAGCTCATCGATGGCGTGCAGTCGGCGCTGAACCCGCACTCGCTCGAAGCCTCTGTCGTCGCGCATCTGACCTGGGTTCTGGTCATCGGCAGCGCGGTGATACTAATTCTCGTGATCGTATTGACGGCATTCGCGCTTCGATCGCGCCCCGCCTGGCTCGCCCGCGAGCGCAGCGTCGTGTTAGGAGGCATCGCGTTTCCCGTCGTCGTCCTGTCAACGCTTCTGGGTTGGTCGGCAATCGTTTCGTCTTCACCCGAGAAGGCTGCCGATCTTACGATCCGTGTCGTCGGTCAGCAGTGGTGGTGGCGCGTGCAGTACCTCTCGCCCGACGGCTCGACCGATTTCGAAACGGCCAACGAGCTGCGGTTGCCCGTCGGCAAGCGCGTCGAGCTCGAGCTCGAATCGACCGACGTCCTGCACAGCTTCTGGGTGCCAGGACTTGCGGGAAAGCGCGATCTGGTGCCTGGCCGAGTGAATCGCCTCGCTTTCACGCCGAATGCCGCAGCCGAGCTGCGCGGTCAATGCGCCGAATACTGCGGCGGGCCGCACGGGCAAATGGGATTGCAGGTCGTGACCTTGCCGGCCGCAGATTTTTCCGAATGGCAGCAAGCGCAACGCCGGCCCGCGGCTAGCGGCCCACGTCCATTCGATGCGCTGTGCGCGACGTGTCACACCGTGCGCGGTACGAGTGCAACGGGAACGCTGGGTCCCGATCTCACGCACGTGGCAAGCCGCCTGTCGATCGGCGCCGGCGTGCTGCCCACGAGTGTGGACAACTTCGAGCGCTGGATATCGCAAAGCCAGCACCTCAAGCCCGGCAACCTGATGCCGTCGTTTCGCGAGATTCCGGCACAGGAGTTGAACGAGCTTGCGCGCTATCTCGCGTCGTTGCGCTGACTTCGATCCGGCGATGAACGCAACCGAATCGCTACCGAATGCGCTGCCACGGCCGCCGGATGAGTTGCCCGAGCTTCAACGGGTTTGGGCCATTCCGCGCGGTTTTCGCATCCTCACCGAGTACAACAACAACGTGGTCGGCGGCTTGTATGTGGCCACCGCATTCATTTTCTTCGTACTCGCCGGCGTGCTCGCGCTTTTGATGCGCGTGCAACTCGCGGTGCCGGACAACACGCTCGTCGGTCCCGAGCTCTACAACCAGCTTTTCACGATGCACGGGACGGTGATGATGTTCCTGTTCGCCGTACCGGTCGTCGAGGCGATGGGCATTACGCTGTTGCCGAACATGCTCGGTGCGCGCGACATGCCGTTCCCGCGCTTGTCGGCCTACGCGTTCTGGGCGTATGCGATCGGCGGCTTCACTTTCTTTTGCAGCTTGTTTGTGGGACTTGCGCCCACCGGCGGCTGGTTCATGTATCCGCCGTTGACGACCTCGACGTATTCGCCCGGCATCAACGAGGACTTCTGGCTGCTTGGCATCGGCTTCATCGAGATCTCGGCGATCGCCGGCGCGATCGAGATCATCGTCGGCATCATGCGCACGCGCGCGCCGGGCATGACGCTCGAGCGCATGCCGGTGTTCGTGTGGGCGATGCTGATCTTCGCGTTGATGGTCGTGTTCGCGTTTCCCGCCGTGATTCTCGCCACGGCACTGCTGGAGCTCGAGCGCGCGTTCGGGTGGCCGTTGTTCACGCAAAGCCGCGGCGGCGATCCCTTGCTTTGGCAACACCTCTTCTGGTTTTTCGGGCACCCCGAGGTCTACATCATTTTCCTGCCCGCCGCAGGCATGGTGTCGATGATCGTGCCGACGATGGTGCGTGCACCGCTGGTGGCCAGCCGACTCGTCGTGCTCGCACTGGTCACCACCGCATTCTTGAGCTTCGGATTGTGGGTGCATCACATGTTTGCGACGGGCATTCCTCACGTTTCGCTCGCGTTCTTCGAAGCGGCAAGCATGGCGGTTGCCGTTCCGAGCGGGATTCAAGTTTTCGCGTGGATCGCAACGATCGCTGCGGGGCGCGCGCGCCTGGCCACGCCGCTCTTGTTCGTGCTCGGGTTCCTGTTCGTCTTCGTCATCGGCGGATTGACCGGCGTCATGGTCGCGGTGATTCCTTTCGACTGGCAGGCGCACGACAGCTATTTCATCGTTGCGCATCTGCATTACGTGTTGATCGGCGGCATGGTGTTTCCGTTGTTCGCAGCGATCTATTACTGGGTGCCGTTTGCGAGCAAGCATGCATTGTCCGAGCGCATCGGTCGTTGGGTCTTTGTACTGCTGTTCATAGGCACGAATCTCACGTTCTTTCCGATGCATGTGACCGGGCTTGCCGGAATGCCCCGGCGCGTGCACGTCTATGGTGAAGCCACCGGCTGGGGAACGCTCAATTTCGCGTCGACGATCGGCGCGTTCATCATCGCCGCGGCGGTGGCGTTGTTTCTCTTCGATTTCGCGCGCAAGTTTCGCTTCGCCTCCGAAGACAATGCCGGGAATGTCTGGGACGCGGGAACGCTCGAATGGCTGCCCAACGGAAACTATTCGAACCGCAGCACGCCGGAAGTGGCGAGCGCGTATCCGCTATGGGATCAGCCGAGGCTTGCGGAAAACGTCGAAGAAGGGCGTTACTACCTTCCGAATGCGGCCACCGGCAGACGCGAAACGCTGGTCACCCATCCGATCTCCGCACGCCCGCAGGCGCTGTTACGAATGCCGCCACCCGGATGGGCACCGTTCATTGCCGCCGTTGCGACCGCGGCGTTTTTCATGTTGCTGACGGTGAAGCTCAACCTCATCGCATTCGCGTGCGGCGCGTTGGCGATCGGCGCGCTGATGTACTGGGCGTGGGAGCTCGATCCTGCCCCGCTTCAGCCGGTGCCGATCGGCGCGGGAATCGACGTGCCGGTCTACTTGAGCGGGCGGATGTCGACCTCGTGGTGGGCGATGGTCGTACTCATGCTCGTCTCGGGCTCGTTGTATGCCTGCACACTGTCGTCGTATGCCTATTTGTGGTTGGTGGTGCCGCAGGGCTGGCCCGCGCGCGATGCGTTGCCCTCGCTCGCGTACGCGATTGCCGCGGTGACGATGATCGTTGCGAGCAGCGCGATGATTGGCCTTGCGAATCGACGCCTCGCTCGTGATCGCGATCTCGCGCCCGCACTGTTGCTCGGGTTGATGCTTCTCGTGGGCGGCCTTGGCGTCGAAGGCTACGCGCATCGCGGGCTCGATCCCGCGCAGTCGGGTTACGCGGCGATCGTGTGGGTGATCGTTGCGCTTGGTGCAGTGGAAGTTTTTGCAGTCGTCGCACTCGGCGCATTCGCGCTCGCACGTTTCCGGCTGGGACGTATCGATCGCGTGCGTCGCAACGTGTTCGACAACATGCGCATCTTTTTCTACTACGTCGCCGCGCAGACGCTCGTGGGGATCGCGCTGGTGCACGTTTTCCCGCGCTTCGTGTCGGCATGACGAAGCTTGCGATCCTTCCCGTCGGCGGCGTGGTGCTCGTATGGGCGGCGCACTTCACCGCTATTTACAGCCTCACGGCGTTTGCCTGCGCACGCGATCACGGCGTTGCCGTGCGATCCATCGTGGTGATCGCAACACTCGTCGGTATCCTTGCGCTGGCGGCGATCACCGTGGTGGCAGCGCGGCGTCGCGAACGATTCGAGAATTTTCTGACGATCGCGGCTGCTGCGGTCGTTGCGCTCGCGCTCGTGTGGGAGGCGGCCGCCGCTCTCCTGGCACCGCAATGCCGATGACGACGCGCAGCGGCTTATTGATCGCACTCGCGCTATTTGCGCAGGGCGTTTCCGCGGACAGGAGCGCGATCGGCGATGCGGAGAACGGTCGGCTCTTGTTGCGCCAGTTCGGATGCGGAACCTGTCATCGCATTCCAGGTGTCGCGGCAGCGGAGGGCAACGTCGGTCCTCCGCTGGACGCCATCGCGCGCCGCGTCTACCTTGCCGGAATACTGCCGAACACACCCGCCAACATGGTTCGCTGGATCCGCTCGCCGCAGTCGATCGACGCAAAAACGGCGATGCCCGATCTCAATGTCACAGAAGCGCACGCCCGCGACATGACCGCGTACCTGTACCGCTTGCGATGAAGAAAATCCTGCTCGCGGTTGTCGCCGCCGTTGCCGTGTTGGGCGGCAGCGCTTACTGGTTCGGCGCGTACGACGTCTCGGCGACCAACCAGCATCTTAAGCCCACGTTCTTCTTTCTCGATCTGGCGACGCGACGCTCGATTGCGATGCGCGCGAAGCACATCGAAGCACCGCCGCTCGACGATCCTGCGCTGATTGCGCGCGGCGCAACCCACTTTCGCGTGCATTGCGTGCAATGTCATGGCGCACCCGGCGTTGCACCCGAACCGTTTGCGCTTGGATTGACGCCCGCGGCCAAGAACCTCGTCTACACCGCGCGCATCGCAACCTCGGCCGAGCTCTTCTGGACGATCAAGCACGGTCTCAAAATGACGGGAATGCCTGCGTGGGCGTTTCGAATGACGGATGAGGAGATCTGGTCGGTCGTTGCATTCATGCACAAGCTGACCACACTCACGCCCGACGAGTATCGAGACTTCGCGACTCGCCCCGTGAGCGCGGCTTCGTCACCCACACTGCAAACAGACGCCGCACGCGGCAAGCTCGCCGTCCAGCAATACGCATGTCCGACCTGTCATGAGATTCCAGGAATCGTCGGCGCGAACTCACCGGTAGGTCCACCGCTCACCGGCATCGGCAATCGCGCGCTGATCGCCGGCATGCTTCCCAACACACCCGAGTCGATGATGCGTTGGCTGCGCGCGCCGCAATCGATCAATCCGAAAAGCGCAATGCCCGATCTCGGCGTGACCGAGCACCACGCGGCCGACATGGCTGCGTATCTCGCGACACTGAAATCGCACTAGCGCGTCGTGACGCGCCAGATCACGTTGCCAACGTCATCGGCCACGAGCAACCCACCGCGCTTGTCGATTGCAACGCCGACCGGACGCCCTTGGGCATCGCCGTCGCTCGTCAGGAATCCATCGAGAACCTTGAGCGGCAATCCCGACGGCTTGCCGCCGCTGAAAGGCACGAACACGACTTCGTATCCCGCCGGCGGCCGTCGATTCCACGAGCCATGATTGCCGACGAACACCCCGCTCGCAAAACGCGCGGGTAGCTTGCTGCCCTCGGCGAACGCCATTCCCAGGGGTGCGACATGGGTGCCGAGCGCAAAGTCGGGAACGATCGCGTTCGCGACGAGGTCGGGCCGTGGAGGCTTGACGCGCTCGTCGATGTGCGTGCCGAAATAACTGTAGGGCCAACCGTAGAACGCGCCGTCTTTGACCGACGTCAGATAGTCGGGAACGAGATCACTGCCGAGCTCGTCGCGCTCGTTGACGACGGTCCACAACGCGCCCGTCGTCGGTTCCCAGCCTAGACCATTGGGATTGCGAAGGCCGTTCGCGAAAACGCGATGCTGTCCCGTCTTCACATCGACTTCCCAAATCGCCGCGCGGCCTTCTTCCTTGTCCATGCCGTTCTCCGCGACGTTGCTGTTCGAGCCGACGGTTGCGTACAGCTTGGTGCCGTCGCGGCTCGCGAGAATGTTTTTGGTCCAGTGATGATTGAGCGTTCCGCCAGGTAGCTCGCTCACTCGCGTGGGCGCGGCGCTGATGCGCGTTTCGCCTTCCTTGTAGGGAAATTTCACGACTGCGTCGGTGTTCGCGACGAACAGCTCGTTGCCGATCAGCGCCATGCCGAACGGCGAGTTGAGCCCTTCGATGAACGCGGTCCTGAGTTCTGCTACGCCGTCGCCGTCGGCATCGCGCAACAGCGTGATGCGATTCGCGCTCGGCACTGCGGCGCCGGCGCGCTTCATCACCTGTTTCATCACGAACCCCTTGATCCCTTTGCCGTCGTCGGGGCGGGGCGGTGCGTTCGTCTCGGCGACCAGCACGTCGCCGTTGGGAAGCACGTAGAGCCAGCGAGGGTGCGCAAGCCCGCTGACGAACGCGTTTACCTGCAAGCCTTCGGCGGCGCGCGGCGTGGCGCCGTTCGCCCAGCCCTTCGCAGGGGCGATATCGACAGTTGGAATCAGCGAAGGATTGGGAGGCGGCAGCTGCGGGTTCGGCCCGACACCCGCTTCGAATGGGAGCGTCGCCATTTCCCCGCACGCGGTGAGCGCGAGCAGCGCGGTCGCTGCGATTACAGCAGTCCTGTAAGTGGAATTCACGACGTTCGGCTCCGTAACAATTGCAGCTTTACGAAGTCGCGGCGCTACGCTCCCTCGCGCGTGACGTGCGGCGGCGTTGCAACCGCCAACACGATGCAACAACTGTTCCTAATTACAGCCGAGACAGAAACATCGGGTCGAGGATTTAGGATCGGGGGTGCGCACAAACGTGCGGTCAACCTCGCGTTTTCCTCGATCCTCGATCCTCGATCCTCGCCCCGCTTTTTGCGCAGCATGTAGACCCAGCCGCCTCAAGGCATCTGGATCTTCCCGCCGCCGCCCAAGCCGCCCATCCCGCCGCCGCCGAGCGCCGCTGCGGCGCCGGCCGGAGGAATCACCAGCGACGACGAGGCTTGCCGCCGCATTTCCTGCAGCTCACGCATCGTCTGCTCGACACCGACCTTCGCCGCGTCACCGTACTTGGCGACCGCATCGGCAAGCGAGCTGGCTTCGATATCGAATGTGATCGGCAACGGACCCATGTTCGTCATCAACTGGGCTTCGCCGAGATAGAGCGTCTTGCGCGATGCGTCAGGCGCCCCGTCGGAGGCCACTGGTTGCATCACGCGCAACGTCCCCATCTTGCGATCGGTATAGATCTCTTCGCGATAAAGCGCTTTGGCATCCATCGCGATATCGCGCGGCGAATCGGCCATGACCGGCTCCTTGCTCAATTCGAAACGACAATTGTACCGGCCGTCCCTGCGAGACTCGTCAGGAAGGCCGTGCGCGAAAGCCCCAATGCCGCAGCAGCAGAAAGCCTCCCAGCATGCCGCCCAAGTGGGCGAAGTGCGCGACTCCAGTCGACGAGCCGACGATCCCGAGCCCAAGCTCGATCACCGCGTAGACGATCGCGAATGTGCGCGCGCGCATGGGGATCGGAGGAATCAGCAGCACGATCCGCGTATGCGGGAACAGCATCGCAAAGCCGAGCAGCAGTCCAAATACACCTCCCGAAGCGCCCACCGTCGGTGCGAAAGTCCCGGTGACGCCCAACACGATGAGCTGGGTCAACGCCGCCGTTACCACGCAGCTGAAGTAATAGATGAGAAAGCGCTTCCTGCCGAACACCTGCTCGAGCGGCCCGCCGAACATATACAAGCCGAACATGTTGAAGGCGAGATGGGTGAGCCCGCCGTGCAGGAACGCATACGTCACGAGCTGCCAAGGCGCGAAGCCCGCGCCGCGCGCGGACAGGATCAACCATTCGCCGCCCACCGGCCACAGCGCGAGCGACATCATCAGCTGAGGCACGGCACTCGCGATGAAGAACATGCCGACATTGGCGGCGATCAGTGCGGCGACGGTGGGGGTCATGTCGGGTCTGACTGGTTAAGGAGGCTCTGGTCAGAGCCTCCTTCGAGGCTCACGCGGTTCATGTGAGGCCCGGCGGGTGCGATTTCAAAAAAATCGGTACAGCCGGTAATAAAGCTCGGAAAGCCGGCTCGCGAGAATCCGCCGCCGCGCGCGCTCGACCAGGCGCGAACGATCGATGCGGTAGGTATAGGGCTCGATTTGCGACAGCGGCCCCAGCGCCTCGTCTTCGCTGACCACGGGCGGGCGGAGCACCGCGGTTTGCGGTCGCACCGCGCCGGCCCGGCTGCCGCCGGTGTAATGGTCGATCGGCCGATCGATATGCCACGGACAGGCGGCAAAAAAACGCTCGACCCAGGCGCGGGACACGACGTAGCCCCAGGTGTTGTAGATCGTGCCGATCGGACGGTGCAGCGTGAAGTTGCCGACGCTTTCGCGCCGCCGCGTCGAGACGTTACGGCACGATGTGCCAAGAAAGACCAGATCGCGTGGCAAGCGCTCGCGCAGCGCCGCGACGGCTTGCGGAAGCGCGTCGTCCAGCATCAGGTCGTCTTCGAGAACGGCGCAACTAGGTTGATTCGAAGCGGCAAGCGCCTGCCAAGCCGATAGATGCGAGACCCAACAACCAATCTCGGCGGATGAGACCGATGTGTGATCGAACGTGACGCCGGTCAGGTTCGCATCGAGCCATGCATCGATCGCCTCGCGCGAACGGCCGCGAAAATCGATGCCGACACGGCGAAACACGAGACCGAGCGAAGCGAGTTGCGCTTCCATGCGCGCACGCCGCTCGCAGGCTGAATCAAGGTTGATGAGGAATAGCACGGATGACCTTCGCGCGAGATATTACCGCTGCGTCCGGCGTCGGCGCGTTGCCAAAATCACTTACCGAGGCCGGTACGCTTGGGAGCTTGCTTGGCAGCGTCGGTCGATTTCTTGTCACCCTCCTTTTGCAGCACTGCCATTTCTCCGCTGGATTCGAGCACCGCTAGCTTCACACTGGCGATGTCCTCGATGCCCTTGGCGCGAAGCTGGCTCATCAACTCGTCGACAGTGATCCATTCGCGCTTCAGGTTGGCGCGCACGATCCGGCCGTCGCGAATCAACTCCCGGGCTGGCGGCTCCAGCAGCCGGCGCGCCCAGCGCCAGTGGTAGGTCGCGTAGATCATCACGCCGTTCCAGAAGGCGAGCGTGCCGAGCAGGACCGCCCCGTCGGTAATCGTGCGGTAGTCGCCGGCCATCGCGTTTTGGGCGGCGTCGGCCAGCAACGCAATGAACAAGAAGTCGGCGACGCCGAGTCCGATGAGATCCCGTTGCAGTGCAAAACGGAACAAGAGCACGAGGCCAAGGTAGATGCACGTCCCGCGGATGAAAAGCTCCATCGGATTCACGGTGAGCTCGAAGAGTTGGGCGAAGTCCGGCATGCGCTACTCCTTTCGATGTCGTTTACTTCATGTTTGGCGTTTGCATTGCTACAGGTGTTCACTGGCCTTCGCAAACTCCTACGCCGGTGTCGGAATATGCAACCGTTGCGGCCCGCGCTTACGCGCGTAGCCTTCAAGCCAGGCAACGTAGCCAGTGTGACCGCAACGGGCACGCGCTGTGCAAGGCGCGTTCCCATCGGCGGGCAATTCGACGCGACGCTCGTCGAACCTTATTGAAATCGACCCACGGAGATAGGCATGGCCACCAAGAAAACGAGCCGTAAATCCAGCACCAGCCGCGGCAGCCGCACGACGGCGAGCAGCGCCTCGCGCAAGACGACTTCATCGAGTCGTGCGCGCGGCGGCGATAACCGCAGTCCGGGCCGTACGACCCAAAGCGCGACGGTCTCGCGACGCGACAGCAGCGGTGGATCGCGCGGCGGGGGAAATCAGGCCGTGTCCAAGACTGCGAAGTCGACCTCTCGCACGAGCGGCGCGCGCAGCGAAAGTGCGCGCGCGAGCGCGGCCAAGCGTAGTGGTTCCCGAACCGATACGCGCAGCCAACCGAGCAGGGCGCGCAAGTCGAGTGGCCAGCGTGCCGGCCGCATGGACGCCTTCACGCTTTTAAAGCAGGACCATCAAACCGTCGACGAGCTCTTCAAGCGCTACGACCGCATGAAGGAAGGCGACGAGCGCAAGCAATCGATACTCGAGCAGATTCTCGACGAGCTGCGCGTGCATGCGCAAGTCGAGGAGGAAATTTTCTATCCGGCGATCAAGTCGCAATTCGAGGACAAGGACAACGACAAGGCCGTTGATCTGATGGAAGAAGCCGACGTCGAGCACGAATCGTTCAAGTGGCTGATCGAGCAGCTCGAAGGCGAGCAAAGCGACGAAGGCATGAGGGATGCGCGCGTCACTGTGCTCGGTGAGTACGTACGCCACCACGTCAAGGAGGAGGAAGGCGAGATGTTCAAGGCGGCGAAGCGATGCGACCTCGATTTCGACGAGATCGGCCGCCAGCTCGATGCGCGCAAGCGTCAATTAAAGGGCGAGGATCCCGCCGATCAGTCCGGCGATGGCGGCGATGGCTCGATGCAGGTGAGCGAGCCCGCGGCGATGGCGACGTCGGGGCGCTAGCCGGTGGCGAGAGTCGTCTGGAGGGGCGCGATCGTATTTGGCCTCGTCAACGTTCCCGTCGACCTCTACCCGGGGGCGAAGGACAACGATCTCGATTTCGATTGGATCGACAAGCGGGATATGGCGCCGGTCGGCTATCAAAGAATCAACAAGTCGACCGGCAAGCCCGTCGAGATGAAGGAGATCGTCAAGGGCTACCAGTACGAGAAGGGCAGCTACGTCGTTCTCGAGGACGAGGATTTCAAGGCCGCCAACCCGAAGGCGACGCAGTCGGTCGAAATCCTGTCGTTCGTCGATCGCGAGGCCATCCTGCCGCAGTTTTTCGAGAAGCCGTATCGGTTGATTCCGGGCAAGCGCGGCGAAAAGGGCTATGCACTGCTGCGCGAAACGCTGAAAAAAACCAACAAGGTCGGCATCGCGCAGGTGGTGATCCGCGCCAAACAGCATCTTGCAGCGCTCATGCCGATCGGGGACATGCTCGAGCTCATCACGATGCGCTACGCCGAAGAGGTGCTCGACGAGGAGGATTTCGATTTTCCTTCGCTCAGGGATGCGAAAGTCACCGACAAGGAAGTCGAGCTCGCAAAGCGCCTCGTCGACGACATGACCGAGAAATGGGAGCCCAAGCGCTATCACGACACGTATCGCGACGATTTGATGAAGCGCATCGAGACACTTGCCACCCAAGGACGCACGACTGCGCTTCGCCAGGCCGACAAGGAGGCGCGCGAAAGCGGAGGCGCGCAGATCATCGATCTGATGGCGGCGTTGAAGCGCAGCCTCGATCGCAAGGACGACGGGCCGGCTCGCGGCAGGGCGAATGCTCGCGAAGAAAGTCTTCGGCCGGCTGCAAAGAAACGCGCTTCGGCCAAGAGTCGCGCGAAAAGCGTGAAATCCAGCGCGAAAACCGCGTCACGCAAGCGCGCGTAACCAGGGCCTAGACACGGCAACGGCGATGCCCCGCTCGCTCGACCGTTACCGTGAAATGCGCGATTTCGGCGCGACGCCGGAGCCTTCCGGACGGGCTGGCTCATCGCGCGTGCATGGACGTCCCGCACGGCGCGATGCGGGTGGCGTATTCGTCGTGCAAAAGCACGCAGCGAGCCGCTTGCACTATGACCTGCGTTTGGAAATCGACGGCGTTCTCGCAAGCTGGGCCGTTCCCAAGGTCCCGACGATGTCGGTCGGCGTGCGAAGACTCGCCGTTCACACCGAAGATCATCCGCTCGAATACGCGCAATTCGAAGGGAACATTCCCGAAGGTCACTACGGCGCTGGGCACACGGAGGTGTGGGATCACGGCAAGTGGACGCCGACGGGCGATCCCAAAGTGGGTCTCGACGCGGGACGCTTGAGCTTCACGCTGTCGGGCGAACGCTTGCAGGGACGGTTCGTGCTGGTGCGCATGAAAGCGCACGAGCGCGAGCGCGCTGAGCAGTGGTTATTGATCAAGGAGCGCGATTCGGTTGATTCGCGAAGCGCCAACGACGCCAATTCGCGCGAAAGGGCACCGACGCGCTCGAAGCCGGCGACGTCGCGGCGGAAGGTGGGGGGAGAGGAAGCGCTCGTCGCCGGCGTTCGCATCAGCAATCCCCATCGTCCGGTCGCCAATCAGGGCGGAATCACGAAGCTCGATGTCGTTCGCTATCACGAAGCAGTCGCTGCGCATCTGCTTCCACACATCGAAGCGCGTCCGCTGTCGTTGATTCGCTGTCCCGGCGGCGACTTCGAGCGCTGCTTTTTTCGCCGTCATCCCGACGATGAAAAGGATCTTCCCAGCGATCTGACGGGCGTTCCTTTCGTTCGCGTTCGCAACCTGCGCGAGTTGATCGCCTCGATACAAGGCGGAACGTTCGAGTTCCACTCGTGGGGATCATCGTTGACACGCATCGACCGACCCGACCGCATGACGCTCGATCTCGATCCCGACACCGCGCTCGACTGGCCGACGTTTCGCGAAGCCTGCGAGCTCGTGCGGGCGCTCCTCGATCGCCTGGAGCTGTACTGGTTCGTGAAGACGACCGGCGGCAAGGGGATTCATTTCGTGGTGCCGCTCGCGCGACGCCACGGTTGGGATGAAGTGAAGGCATTCGCGCATCGACTCGCCGATCACCTCGCGGCGACGTTCCCGACGTTGTTCACGGAGAACATGGCAAAGCGACAACGCAAAGGACGTGTGTACGTCGACTATTTGCGCAATGCCGAAGGTGCCACTGCGGTGAGCGCCTACTCGCTGCGCGCGCGGCCAGGATTACCCGTGTCGATGCCTATCGCCTGGGAAGCGCTCGACCAGGATGTGCGCGCTGAAGACTTCACGATCGGCACGGTGCCGGGAATTCTGGCGTCGCGTCGCAAGGACCCGTGGGAGGGTTACGCGGATGTAAAACAGTCGCTCGTGAAGGCCAGCCGGCTGTTGCGTTAGAAGTACGCCGGCTCGCGGCAGCGGCGGAAGTGCACAATAAGCGCTTCACCGTAAGGGGAGCGCGCCGATGCCCTACCGCTCGATCCTCGTTCATCTCGACGATCCCGCGCGAAGCTCCGCGCGCCTTGTCATTGCCTTGCGCCTCGTCAAGGCGTTCGATGCGCAACTGGTAGGCGTGTTCGCGCAACCGAGCTACGAGATTTACCCATTCGCCGCGGAAATGGTGCCCGCCGATTTCGTGCAGCAAAGTATCGAGCAGCGCGCGCAAACCAAGAGCGAAGTCGAGAAGCAGTTTCGTGAGGCCGTCTCCGCGAGCGGACAGTCGCGCAGCGAGTTTCGCGCACCGCCCGGCGAGCCTTATCGTGCAGCGGCAATGCACGCTCGGCTTTGCGATCTCGCGATCGTCGGGCAACCACAGCGTGATGCTTACGATCGCGCGTTCGCAAGCGAGCTCGTGCACAGTCTGGTCATGGATTCAGGGCGGCCGGTGCTCGTGGTTCCGCAGACCCCCGTGACGACACTCGGCGAGCGTGTCTTGATAGCGTGGAAGAACACGCGCGAAGCGGCCCGCGCCGTGAGCGATGCGTTGCCGTTTCTGACGAAGGCACGCTCGGTGCGTGCAGTCAGCATTGCGCCCGAGAGCGACGAAACCGGCGAGGATCGCATTGCGGACAGGAAGCTCGCCGATTATCTGTCGCTGCATGGCGTCAACGTCGAATGCAAACGCATCGCCGGCGCCGACGCCGATGCAGGCGAGTTGTTGTTGTCTTCGGCGACGGAAACGAACGCCGATTTGATCGTCATGGGCGGTTACAGCCGGCGCCGGATCAGAGAGCTGATCTGGGGCGGCGTAACGCGGATGATGCTGCGCTCGACGGGTGTGCCGGTATTCATGGCGCACTGAAAGGGAACATGAACCACGTCCGTCGCAGGCAGTTTCTACTTGCCGCAGCGGGGCTGTTGTTGGTGCCGACCTATGGCCAAGCGCAGAAGGCCACGAAACCGTTTCGAGTCGGTGTGTTCGGGGCGGGGTCGGCATTTCAGCAGAGCATGAACGAACTTGGATACGTCGAAGGCCGCGATGTAGTTTTCGAGATTCGGAATCCCGAGGGAAAGTCTGAGTTGTTCGATCCCTTCGCGTTGGAATTGGTCCGGCTGAAGGTCGACGTTATCGTCGCGTCCACTCCGAATGCCGTATCGAGTGCCAAGCGAGCGACCACGACGATCCCCATCGTCATGATGCACACGCCCGATCCGGTTCAATTGGGCTTCGTTGCGAGCCTCGCGAGACCGGGTGGAAACATCACGGGCGTGACGACCCTGAGTGCCGACCTGAGCATCAAGCAGCTCGAGCTCCTCAAGGCAGCCCTTCCGCGAATGTCGCGGGTCGCGCTCGTGTGGAATCCCGACAATCCATGGCATCCGGCAACCGTCAAGGCCCTCCAGGATCGCAGTGGATCATTGGGGCTTCAGCTTCAGGTTCTGAAAGTGCGCGGTCCCGATGCCTTCGACGGCGCGTTCCAGGCGATGACCACGGAACGGACCCAGGCGGTCCTGGTCCTGGCGGATCCGATGACGTTTTTTAATCGGCGACGGCTGGCGGACCTGGCAATACAACATCGGCTACCTATGATGGGCGGCCTGCCGGACTATGCGGAAGCGGGGAGCCTAATGTCGTATTGGGCGGATACAACCGACGTTTACCGGCGGGCCGCGAGCTACGTCGACAGGATTCTCAAGGGCGCGAAGCCCGGCGATCTGCCGATCGAGCAGCCAACCAAGTTCGAAATTGTCGCCAACCTCAAGACCGCCAGAACCCTGGGTATCACAATTCCGCGGTCAGTACTCGAGCGCGCCGACCGCGTGATCGAATGACCGGCTTACCCTATATCGCTCCATCAATCTGACGAACGCTATTGGTCTCTGTTCCGGGCCTTCCTGGCTAAGCGAACCCGCTCTACCTACGCCGCAACCACCTCCCGATGCTCGCGCGTCGAGCGGAACCCGACCTTCGCCCAGCGCTCCATCGTCACTTGCAGGTTGTACTTGTTCGTCGCGAGAAACACCGGATTGCCATCGACGTCGGTTGCGATTGACGCCGCTTGCTCGCGCTCGAAATTGCGCCGCGTGATCTCGTCGGGAAACGTGAGCCAGCGCGCGGTCGAGATGTTCGCGTTGTCATAGAGCGCGTCGACTTTGTATTCGGTCGCGAGTCGATGCGCGACGATCTCGAATTGCAGCGGGCCGACTGCTCCCAGCATCAGCGTGTTACCCGACACCGTCTCGAACACCTGGATCGCGCCTTCCTCGCCGAGCTCTCTCAAGCCTTTCGCGAGCTGCTTCGACCTGAACGGATCGCGCGGACGCGCGACGCGAAACAATTCCGGTGCGAAATAGGGAATGCCTTTGAATGACAGCGTCTCGCCGAGCGTCAACGTGTCGCCGATCTGCAGCTGGCCGTGATTGTGAATGCCGATGATGTCGCCCGCGACCGCGTCCTCGCTCATCACGCGCTCGTTCGCCATGAACGTGAGCACGTTGCCGAGCTTCATGTCGCGCGCATCGCGCACGTGCCGCACTTTCATTCCCGGCGAGTAACGTCCCGAACATACGCGGAAGAACGCGATGCGATCGCGATGCTTGGGATCCATGTTCGCCTGAATTTTGAACACGAAACCGGTGAACGGTGCCTCGGGCGGCTCGACGATGCGTGCTGTGCCGTCGCGCGGCTGCGGCGGCGGCGCCCATTCGATCAGTGCCTGCAGAATCTCCTGCACGCCGAAATTGTTGATCGCCGAGCCGAAGAACACCGGCGTCTGCGTTGCGGCGAGAAAGCGCGTCAAGTCGAACGGTTGGCTTGCGCTGCGTAGAAGGTCGACATCGTGACGCACCGTCGCCATCTCGTCGGGAAACAGTTCGTCGAGACGGGCATTGTCGAGACCTTCGATCAATTCGCTATCGTCACTCAAGCGCTCGCCACCCGGCGTGAAGCGCAGCAGGCGATCGTTCAGAAGGTGATACACGCCTTTGAAGCGCTTGCCCATGCCCACCGGCCAGGTGATCGGCGCGCAATCGATGCCGAGCACCGATTCGATTTCCTCGAGCAGCGCCAGCGGCTCGCGCACTTCGCGATCGAGCTTGTTGACGAACGTGATGATCGGCGTGTCGCGCAAGCGGCAGACTTCGAGGAGCTTGATCGTCTGCTCCTCGACGCCTTTTGCGGCATCGATGACCATGACCGCGGCGTCGACGGCCGTCAGCACGCGATAGGTGTCTTCTGAAAAGTCCTGGTGACCCGGTGTGTCGAGCAGATTGATGACATGGCCCGCATAGGGAAACTGCATCACCGAGCTCGTGACCGAAATACCGCGCTGCTTCTCGACTTCCATCCAGTCGGAGGTCGCATGGCGCGCGCTCTTGCGCGACTTGACGGTGCCGGCGAGCTGGATCGCGCCGCCGAACAGCAGCAGCTTCTCGGTCAGCGTCGTCTTGCCCGCGTCCGGATGCGAAATGATGCCGAACGTGCGGCGCAGCGCGACGTCGCGGATCAGATCGGGAGGGAACGAAGGAGCTCGCATCGCTTTTTGCAAAACACAAACGAAAACCGCCGGCCTGAAAAAGGGCTGGCGGAACGCAAATTGTAACAGAGCGAGCGCCGGGTTTTAAGCCGCGTGCGGTAGGCGCGCTCGCATTTTGGCGTGCTGAACCAGCACGGAGTCGCCGAATTCGTGCGTGCGAAAGCGCGCATCCTCGAGTGCACGATCGACGCGACTCAACGCCGCTGCGTCGACAAAGGCGCGCAGCAACAGGTGATGGGTGGTGCCGGGCTCGTGCGTTCCGCTGATCAGTGCATCGACGATGCGCAAGCGATGCCTCTCGTCGATACGGATATCGGCGACGCCACCACCGGAGGGTACCGAACCGTCGCTGCGCGCCGCGTGCTCGAGCGCACGAACGACGGTCGTTCCGACAGCAACGATGCGTCCTCCCCCGCGACGTGTCGCAGCGATCTGCGCGGCGGCGGTACGCGGAATCGAATAGGCTTCGTCGAATGGCAACCGCGCATCGAGCGCGTCATCCCCGGTCGACGAGAGCCCTGCTGCATGCGTGAGTGCCGCAAAGCCTATGCCGCGCCCGCGCAACGCGGCCAGCGAACGCCAGTCGAGCACGAAGCCCGCCGATGGCGCTTCGAGTGCAACCGGATATCCCGCGATCGGCGTTTGCACGTCCCACAGCGCGAGCTCCGCTTCAAGATGCGCGTACTGCACTGCCCGACCGTGTGCAGTGACGCCGGCCCAGAATCGATCGGGTGTCGCGTCGAAGCGAATCGCCACCAAGCGCGGATGCTCGAGCAAGTCGATCACGCGCGCATGCAAAGGCCCGAGCGCAAGCGCATCACCCACCACGAGTGCAGGCGGCAAGGCCCGATGCTCGGTCCGCGTTCGCCAGTCGCCTTCGCCGAAGACGATCGCGGTCCACTCATCAATCGCATTTGGATCGAGCGAGTGCCGCCCTGCCAAGCGAACTTCGATCGCCGCTCCGGTCCGCAAGTGAACGCCGGCAAGGCTCGCGGGAATCGTCGCGGCGTCGTTCGCAACGACGAGGTCGCCTGGCTTCAGCTCGTCGGTCCAGCGCTCGCGTTGCGCAATTCGCATCGTTCCGTCGTGGGCGACGACCATGAGTCGCGCCTCGGGCCCGCGTTGCTGCGGCAGTTTCGCTGCAATCACGCAGGCTCCGGCAGCGATGAAGTGACGTACAAGATTTCGAGTAAGCGTTCGACGATCTCCGCGGCGGCATCGTCGGGTCGTCGCAGCGTCGCCGGATCGGCGTCGGGAACAGCGAGCGCGTGCAACGGCGTGTCCATATCGCCGGGATCGATCGATAGAAAACGAATGCCTTCCCCTACGAGCTCTGCGTGCCAGATGCGGGTCAGATGCGCGAGTGCGGCCTTGCTCGCGCCATACGCACCCCAGTTCGGATAAGGCGACACGGCGGCATCGCTCGAAATGTTCACGACGGCCGCTACGCCGCGCTCTCGCGACGATGCCGCAAGTGCACCAAGCAACGCGCGCGTCAAGCGAAATGGTGCCATCACGTTGGTTTCGAAAGCGCGCTTAAGATCCTCGCATTCGGTATCGGCGAGCGTTGCCAGCGGGACCGGACCGAGCGACGACACGTTGTTGATCAGCACGTCGAGCCCGTCGAGCGCAGCGACGAAGCGCATCGCCAGCGGATGGATCGCTTGCTTGTCGCTCACATCGGCGACGATGCCATGCGTGCCGGGATGATCACGCTCGACTTCCGCAACGCGTCGCGCGACCCTTGCACAGAAGGCAACGCGAGCGCCGTGCGAGCTTAGCAGTTCGACGAGCGCGAGTCCGAGCCCCGACGTGCCGCCGGTGATCGCCACGCGCAGTTCGGGGAGCCTGTGTTTGGATGCTTTGGTCATTCGACTTCCTTCGAGTACGATGTTCCGATGGTAGGCGCGGAGTGTCGGTTCTCCAGCGCAATGTCCAACGGATTGGCAGATCGTCGACGTTATGGAATCACCGGAGCGCGTCGCTTCGCATCTCGCGAGAAACCTCGTGGGACTTCGTCGTACTCGTGATCAGACGCAGGAGGGCCTCGCGCACGCGTCTGGCGTTCCGCGCTCGACGATCGCGAATCTCGAATCGGGCGTGGGCAATCCGTCGCTGGCGGTCCTCGTGAAAGTGGCGAGCGCGCTCGGCGTTCCGATCGACGAGCTGTTGGCGTCACCACGCACGCGCGTGCGTGTCTGGCGCGCAGCGGAAGTCGCGGTGCGCAACGCGGGCCGCGGAGTGTCGATTCGTCCGCTGGCGCCCGAACCCGTTCCCGACGAGCTGTTGACGCTGATGGACTTTGCGCCGAATTCGGCGATGCGCGGCACGCCGCATCTGCCTGGCACACGCGAGTTCTTTACGTGCCTCGACGGCCACGTGACGATTTACGTGGCCGGTGTGCGGCACGATCTCGCGGCCGGCGATGTTCTCGGCTTTCCGGGCAACGTTCCGCACAGCTATCAAAACGACGACGCCGCAAAAGCCCGCGGCATCTCGATCGTCGTGCTGGCGAAAGCCAAGTAACGCAGGCGTTCTGTCGGCCGTATCTCAGCGAGCCGCGCTCGCCTGCGGTTGGCGTGCCGTCCTGCGCTAGTGCGCGGTAACGAGCTTGCGCAACTCCGTGAGCTTCGCTTTCACAGTCCGAGCATTCTCCGGACCCATACGGAGCATCAGCTTCTGGCCCGTTGGAAGCTGCTCGAGCTCGCGGTCGGCGAATTCGTAGAACACTTTCGGCTGGGCGAGCTTCAACTCCCCATGCGTCTCCGGCGTATCGAGGATCACGTCGATGGCCTCGACGAGTCGATCGTTGAAATGCCCGTTCGGGTAGCCCAGGTCGCGATACGCCTGCTGAAACAATGGATAGTGGCGAACGTAGAGCTGCGTGAGGCGTGCCGTGTCGACTGCATCCAAAAGCTTCACGTGCGGCTCGTAACGCAACGCATTGCCGCTGCTCGCGACGATCGACTCGCTGTTGCGCGCTACGCTAAACGCGCCGGCCGGCAGCTTCACTGGAGATCGTTGCGTTGCGCTTGCGCGTCGCGGCAGGTTGTCGACGGTGGCAACGACATTGCGCACGATATCGCGCGGCTCGAGCAAGGCCATCAAGCCGGCCCCGTCGGCCCATAGTGCTTGCAGCAAGCCGACGAGGCTCGAATCGCTGCCGTCGAGTGGCGGCTGCGACGCTGCAACCTCCGCAATGGGGTGGCGCGGAAGCGCCGGCCCTTCGCTGCTTGCGCGCGGGGCGCTCGGCGTTTCGGTGGTCGAAGGCGGCCTTTGCGCGAAGCGCGGGTCGAGGACGATCGAAACTCCGGCGGCGAGCGCGAGCATGACGATGACGGCGATAAGCCCGTACACCAGCCAGCGCCGACGACGACGGTGACGGGAACGGATACGGTAAGGCGGCGCCTGGTCCTGATTCGCTTCGATGCGTGTCGTCGCCGTAACCAGAGGGGTTTCCAACGTGGGTTCGTGGCGCAAGTGCGTTCTCATCGCGCACATTGTGCATCGTCACTTGGAATTTTTGATCCGTAGAATCCCGGACCCCACGCCAATCGCTAACGGCGAGATGCTTCGTATTGCGACGGCGTGGATCGCGCGTGGGCGAGATAGCCGCGCAAATGCTGGATGTCCTGGCGGCCCAGTGTGTTGCCATGGTGGGGACGATGCAGAATGCCCTCGTGACCGTTGAGCCGCACTCGAATGCGCGCACCCGACAGCGGCTCGATCGACGCGCCGAGATGATTGAGCAGCGACTCGATCTCACGCCAGTGAATGTTGGCGCTGACCGGATCGTGAAAGATCGTGCGCAGCAGATTCTCGTGCTTGTGGCTCAAGGGCTAAGGCCCGCGGCGGGACGCGATTGCCAGCTTATCAGGTAACAGCTACCAGGGAACGGGAATCAGGAAAGACGCGACGCCATACGGCGGACTTCCGCGGCGATGTGCTCGACGAGCGAGAGTGGGGCCAGCACTTCGACGTCGGCGCCGTATTTCAGAACATCCATCGCGAGCTCGCGCGGATCGGCAAACGGCACTTCGAGAATGAAGCGACCTTCGCTATCGAAATTGGCGCGCTGGTCGGGATGCCAGTGCTCGTGCGCGACCCAGCGAGCGCGCTGCGGCGAGAAAGCGAGCTTCGCCCACTGAACTTCGCCGGTCGCGAAAATTCCATAGCCGCGGTCGAGCTCGCGAGCGACTGTGCGCACGTCGATCGGCTTCACCTTGTCGTCGAGAACACGCGCGTCGGCGATCGCATCGAGCGCGAACTTGCGCAAGTCGTCACGCAGGTGACACCACGCGTCGAGATACCAATTGTCGCGATACAGAACGAGGCGCTGCGGTGACACGGTGCGCTCGGTCGTCGTGCCGGTGCTGCGTGCCGCGTACGAAAGTGCGAGCCGGCGCCGTTCGAGCGTCGCCGAGGCGACCGTTTCGAAGACACTCGCCGGCAAGCGACGCGCCGACTGACGAAGCACGCGAACGCGCTTGCGGACCTCGCTTGCATCGAAGCGGCCTTCCTCCAACAGTTGCTCGAGCCTCGCGCGAAGCGGCGCGACGTGCGCGGCCAACAGGCCCGACTGCAGGTCGGAGAGCATCGCGTCCATCGTCAGAAGCGCGTTGATTTCCGAGGCGTTGAACCACAGCCCGGGAAGCTCGAACCTCGGGCCGGCTTGGCCGCCTTCGAATGCGTATCCGCCGCGTTCGGCGTCGTATTCGATCGGCGCGTGAAGCCGCGTTCGCATGTACTCGAGGTCGCGCTTGAACGTCGCGGGAGACACTTCGAGCGCCGCCAGGAACTGCGCGCGCGTAACCACCCCTCGCTCGCGCAAAAGGTGCTCGATCTTGTAGAAGCGCTCCGTTCGATCCATTAGGCCCTAGTTCTGTCGCCCAGGCTTCGCGTCAACCCGGAGCCCCGTATTTGCGTTGACAATGGATTGCGCCGACCGCGCACTTCGACCGAGTCGAGCCGGGGTGACGCACCTCCAGGCGCGCGGAGGACATCATGCCCTTGTCACGTTCGTTACCCGCCGCGGCGCTTGCCTTGGCCATCGCCGCTGGCGTCGTCGTATCGGGAACCGCTGAGGCGCAGCGCCAGGGCGACCGACCCGTCGGCGCATCGCCCGGGTCGAAACCGTCGACCGGCGGCGGTCATTGGAGCGGTAACTCCGGCGCAGGCCGCCAGTGGGACGGGCGCGGGAGTGGGCGCGGGGACGGTCGTTGGAGTGGTCGAGGGGATGGTCGTTGGGACGGCCGCTGGCACGGCCACCATCACGGACACCGCCATCATAACCACCACTTTCCCCGCTACGCCTTCGGGATCGGACTCGGGCTGGGACTCGGCTGGCCGTATTGGGGCTGGGGCTACGACTATCCTTACTACGGGTTTGTTCGCTACCCGTATTCGTATGCGGCACCGGTGGGCATTGTCGAAGGGCCCTTGTACGACCCGGTGCCCGCCGGGGCGGGTGAAGCATCATTTCGCTGGTACTGCCCGTCCTCATCGGCGTACTACCCGGATGTGCGGGAGTGCGCTCGCGCGTGGATGAAGGTGGTGCCGAGCGAGCGCGGTCCGTCGCCGCCGCCAATGACCCCCGATGCGCCGGCAACTCCGCCGCCACCCGCGTCGGGAGCACCTCGCTCGTGGGCGCCCGGTGCGGAGCCTTATCCGGCGAGCGCTTATCGCCCGCGGACTGCATCGCCTCGTCAACGCGGCAGCGGGCACGACGCGTACGCGCAGTACGCGACGCCATAGCGTTGACAGGCTTTAGTTCGCACGATCTGGTTAGCGTCGCCCGCGCTGGCGCGGGCGGCCCGGGGTCGCGCTCGTCACGGTCTTCCAGTATTTCGCGTCGAGGGCGAACTCACTCTTGAGCCACTCGCGCAAGTTTGCAAGCTTGGGCGATTCGCTCATGCGCGGCAGATAGGCAAGATAAAACGACCGCGGCGCAGGCACCTCGACGTCGAACGGCTTCACCAGCACTTTGTTGCGCAAATCGTTGCCGATCAACGTGCGACGTGCGAGTGCGACGCCTTGTCCTTCGATCGCTGCCTGCAACAGGTGCGATGAGTCGTTGAACGAGAGCCCGCGCGCGGGCTCGGGCAGATCGACACCGGCTGCCAGAAACCACGGCGCCCAGTATTCGTCGTCGACGCGAAGCAGCGCGTAACGACTCAGGTCGCGCGGCGTTTTCGGCACGCCGCCTGCAATGCGCGGACTGCAAACCGGAAAGAACGAATCGTCGCTCAAGTGCTCGGCAACGACACCGGGCCAGTGCCCCATCCCGTAGCGGATCGCGAAGTCGACGTCGTCACGCGCAAGATCGGCAAGCGCGAAGGTTGCGCCGATGTCGAGGTCGAGATTCGGGTACGCCGACGTGAAGCGTCCAATGCGCGGCAACAGCCATCGCACTGCAAACGAGGGCGCCACGCTAACGCGCAGGCGCCGCGGATTGGCGCGCTCGGTGATTTCCTGAACGCCGGCCGCAAGCTCGCCGAATGCCGTGCGTACGCGCGCGGCCAAGCGCTCGCCTTCGTCGGTCAGGCGCACACCACGACCCGCGCGCTCGAATAGGCGCACGCCAAGGTCTTCCTCGAGCGCCTTGATCTGATGACTGATTGCGCCGTGCGTAAGGTGCAGCGAGGTGGCGGCTTTGCTGAGGCTTCTTTCGCGTGCCGCGGCTTCGAACGCGCGCAATGCCTGCATGGGAGGAAGGCGAAGCATTAATCTGTCAATTATATTCACATAAGAGGCGAAAACAAATCGATTGTGGCGCCACGCGAGCATTCTTAGACTGTGCCTCGCGTCGTCGGCAACGCGCGTTCAGAAGCGAAGCCGGCGCAGGAGAAATAGTTAAAGCCCATGGAGTTGGTCATGTCAATGTTGCTGCCAAATGAGTCGATCGATTCCCGCCCGCGGATTCCCGTCGGCGTGATCGACTGGCCGGATGCTTCGAAGGATCGCCCGCCGGTGATCGAGCACGTGGAGTTTCTCTTGTTCGGGGCGGTCACCTCAATTTTTCTTGCCGCGTGCGCGTTCGCGTTCGTCAATGTTGGAACGACGATCGCCGAGGCTAAGTCGGTGAACGCGTTGGCGGGCAAGGTGCCGGTCGTCGAGACGCGGATCCTATCGATCGAGATGGTCGAGCCTGCCGCGCCGACGGTTGCGGATCATGCGCGCGAACCACGAAGCTAAGCGGTGCACAGCGACCAGCCGATCGCCGTCAGCCCTTGCCGTGGCACTGCTTGAACTTGCGACCGCTGCCGCAGGGGCATGCAGCGTTACGACCGACTTTCGGAACGTCGCGCCGAACCGTCGTCGGCGGTGCGCGGACGATTCGCCAGTAATCACGTAGCCGCAGCACATGATCGATCAGCGACGCTGCGTGCACCAGGCGTCGCGACGGGGTCGCTGAAACGCTACGCTCGTTTTCCGGCACGACATCGGCCACCGCTTCGATCGGCGCGAGCATCTCGCGCAGATCGTCGAAGTCCGCCGCGTCGAACCAGTCGGTCTCGCTTGCATCGACACCGGCCAGAAACGCCCGGCACCAGCGCGCTTTGTCGGTGCGGCCGCTACGCGTTTGCCGCGCAGAGACGGCGAGCGTTCCTTCGTTGAGGGCTTGCGCGGTTGTCGCGCAGTAGCGATCGAGGAGGCCCTGCAATTCATCGGAAGGTCGCGCATCATCGGCGAGATCGAGGACAGCGTGATGCCATTGCGCGGGCGGCGTCTGGTCCGGCCCCATCGAGATCGCGGCACAGAACGCTTGCAGTTCGTCGAGACCGAGTGCGTTGTCGCCGTGGGTAGCAAGGAGCTCTTCGAGGCGCGCGAGGTCGCCATCGACAAGCGATGTGCTGGTCACGAGTGAATCACCCGAACGGACGAACGCCGATCAACGGCCCGTGCAGCACGAATCCGAACAGCGCCCACACCAGCGCACCGACGACGATCGCGATCAGATCGCGCGACGGCGGTCCGGCAACATAAACAGTGCCGGCAATCCGGTCGCGCCGGCGCGATGCGATGTAGAGCACGACCGCCCACACCAGAAACGAGCCGAATAAAAGAACGTCAGCAAGCGCGCCGTTCGAGAGGAGGTGCGCGAATGCCCAGATCTTGACGCCAAGCACCATCGGATGCCCGACGCGCGCCTTGATGCGCGTGCCTTTGACATACGCAGCGACGATGAGAATGAAGGCAGGAAGCGTCAACAACGCAGCGACGTGTCGGGTCCACACTGGCGGCGAATACAAAACGACTGGCGCCAGGCGCACTTGCCCGTAACCGTAGATGATCAGGACGAAACCGACGAGAGAGACGACCGAATAGAGTCCCTTCCACGCGTTCTCCCCGATCGCGGCCCTGCGCGCGGTGCGCCAATCGTCGGCAACGATGCGCACCGAATGCACGCCAAGAAACAGAACGAGCCCTGCGATCAGGTAGATCATCGATGCTTTGCCTTGTGAGTGAGTCGATTGCGCTGGTCGGTAAACGTTATTATCCTGCGTCGCGGTTGACCAAGGGGCACGATCATGATGCGACGTATCGGCATGTGGCAATACATTGGAGTGGCGCTTGCAAGCGCGCTGGCGATCGGTAACGCCTTTTCGCAACCGTACCCTTCCAAGCCGATTCGCCTTCTCGTGCCGCTCGCCGCCGGCAGCACCGCCGATATCGTTTCCCGCTATGCGGGTCAGGAGCTCGCCAAGGTGCTGGCGCAGCCCGTGGTGATCGAGAACAAGCCGGGCGCCGGCGGCACTATCGCGATGGCGGAAACGGCTCGCGCCGCACCCGACGGCTACACGATCGCATTCGCCTCGCAAGGCACGCTCGTGTTCAATCAGGGCATCTATGCGAAGCCCGGATACGACTCGTTGAAGGATTTCCAGCCGATTGCATTTTTGGGCGGCGTGTCGAACGTGATGATCGTGCCGCCTGCAAGCGATGCGAAAGCGCCGCTCGACGTCGTTGCCGCGGCGAAAGCGAAGCCCGCGCAACTCACGTTCTCGTCGGGCGGAGCGGGCACGAGCCACCATCTCTCCGGCGTGTTATTCGCTCGCATCACCGCCACCGATCTCGTGCACGTTCCTTACAAAGGCGCGCCGCAAGGTGTGCTGGCCGTGATGTCCGGCGAAGTGACGATGGGCTTTTTCAACACGCCCACCGTGATCGGTCAGATCAAGGAAGGCAAAGTGAAGGCGCTTGGCGTAACGAGTCTTGCACGATCTCCGCTGTTGCCAAACGTTCCAACGCTCGACGAGCAGGGCATCAAGGGTTACGAAATCAATACCTGGTTCGGCTTCGTCGCGCCCGCGGGCACGCCGCCGGAGATCGTTGGGCGTCTCAATGTCGAGATCAATCGCATCTTTGCCAGCGCGGAGGCCAAAGAGAAGCTCGGTCCGCAAGGCTTCGATCTCGTTCCGTCGCTGACGCCTGCACAGTTCTCCAGGATCATCGCCGACGATATGGCGAAGTGGGTACCGATCGTGAAAGCGTCGGGCGCGAAGGCGGATTAGGCCTTCACAGGCCGAGCGCTTCTGCGACGAGCTTTCGCAATTCCCGTCGCAAGCGCTCGCGCACCGGCGCCATCGCCTTGCTGCGATTGAGGTTATCGATCTCGTAGGGATCGTTGTCGAGATCGTAAAGCTCGTCGAGCTCGCCGTCGCGCGCGCGATTCACCCAGTGAATGTACTTAAAGCGGTCTGTGCGAATCGCCTTGTACGTCATTCCGACGAGCCAGGGGAGCGCCTGCTCGGCCCAGTATTCGCACAGGATCGATTTGCGCCAATCGGGCGCTCTCGCGCGTTGTTCGCGTTGCGCGAATACCGGCAACAACGAGCGGCCTTGAATGTGCGCGCCGGGCCGCCCGCCCGCCAGCGTGAGAATCGTCGGCGCGATGTCCTGGCAGATGACGAGCTCGCGCCGTGTCGTTCCCGCCATCACGCGCTTCGGAAATCGCACGACAAACGGTGAGCGAATTCCTTCTTCGTAAGCAAATCGGCGTTCCGGCCCGAGCCCGTGCTCGCCGAAAAAGTAGCCGTTGTCGCCAAGAAAAATGATGAGCGTTTCGTCGAGCTCCCCCTTGCGTTCGAGCACACCGAGAATTTCGCCGACGCCCTCGTCGACAGCTGCCATCATCCGTGCGCGAAGTCGTATCTCCTCCTGAGCGCCGGAATGGATCGCTGCGAGAATCGCGCGAGCCTTGGCGTGCGACTTCAATTCGAGCGCTTCGGTCCACGCGGGCTTCTCTCTCGCCACTTCCGCGGCCGAGAGCATGTTCGGCTTGCGCGGAAACACCGCGTTGCGATAAAGATTCTTGTGCCGCTCGGCAACGACATAGCCACCCTGCGCGGCGATGTGCAGCGTGCCATCAGCGAGTTGCTCGGCGTCCGGATGCACGGCCTTGTGCGCGAAAAAGAGCGACCACGGTCCCTCATGCTCGCGTTCGAGCCACTCCACGGCGAGGCGATTCATGAGGTCGGTGATGTAACCCCGGTGCTGCACGTACTCGCCGTCGTGGTTGAGCTTCGGGTCGTTGAGCTTGCCGTGGCCGTCGTAGCTCACCCAGGTGTCGTAACCGGGACGCGGCTTGCCGTCGTTTCCCATGTGCCATTTACCGATGTGCGCGGTTTCGTAGCCCAGGCGCTGCAACTCGATGTGATAGTTCGGCAGGCGATGACTCATCGCGTCGCGTGCGACGTTGTCGATGATCCCGTGGCGGCTCGCGTACTGACCGGTGACGATCGACGCGCGATTCGGCGAGCAGATCGGCGTGGTATGAAACGCGCGCTCGAGCAGCACGCCCTCGCGCGCGAGTCGATCGATATGCGGCGTTTGCATGTACGGATGTCCGCCGGCGCCGAACTCGTCGTAGCGCAAGTCGTCGATGAGGATGACGAGGAAGTTGGGTTTCTTCATTGTCGCGGTAAGGGATGCGCAATCCGCGAGTGTACGAAACCGTCGGCTCTCGCTGCGCGTCGCCGCGCGTCGCAATCATCGTTGCGGCGGATAGAGTGAGCCGTCGCGATGTGCGTACTGCCCGACTTTCGAGTCGAACACCATGTCGATGTCGGGATAGGCGGTGTAATCGACCTCCGAGCGCGTGCCGACTTCGAGACACAGCGTCGTCGTGCTGCTGCGGTTGATCAAGTGATGGCCGTCTTTCACTCCCCTTGCAAAGCCGGCGCAATCGCCGGCGCGCAATCGTTCCTCGCCTGCGTCGGTAACGAGAACGACTTCGCCTGCGAGCACCCAGACGAACTCGTCTTCGCCCGTATGCCAGTGTCGCTGGCTCGACCACGCACCGGGCGGCAGCTCGAGCAGGTTGACGCCGAATTGCGTGAGTCCTGCGGCATCTCCGAGTGCGCGGCGCATGCGCATGAGGCACGGCGCGTCGTAAGGAGCGGGATAGCCTGAGCCCGTGCGCTTCCCCAGCTTGTCGATGTCGATCTTTGCCATGTTGTCCTTCCTTTTTTTCCGGGTCGGTCGAGTGCACGCAACTTTGCGGACGAAACACATCGATTCCGCGTTATATTTGAAGCGTCGCTTGTGACGTTCGCCATCATGAAAAACGTCACCAATACTCTCGCATAGGCTCTTAAAGCCGAAGCTGCTCACAGAGAACACCGTGATAACAACCGCATCCTCCACTCGCTTTGGCAGCGGCCAATCCGTCAAGCGCGTCGAAGACGCCGCGCTGCTGACCGGCAGGGGGCAGTTCGCCGACGACTTCAATCTTCCCGGTCAGGCGGTGTTGTTCGTGCTGCGCTCGCCGCACGCGCACGCGCGCATCCGCTCGATCGATGCGAGGGCCGCGAAGTCGATGCCGGGTGTGATCGGCATCGTTACGGGTGAGGATCTCGTTCGCGACAACGTGAAGCCGATGGTGCAATCGGCCGACTTCAAGCGCGCCGACGGCTCGCCGACCGCAGCGCCGCCACAACGCGCGCTGGCCGTCGAGGTGACGCGCTACGTTGGCGAGGCGGTCGTGGCCATCGTCGCTGAAACGAAGGATCAAGCGCGCGATGCCGCTGAAGCCGTCGTCGTTGACTACGAGCCGCTGCCGGGTGTTTCCGATGTCGACGAAGCATTGAAGCCGGAAGCGCCGTTGGTGTGGCCGCAAGCCGCCGGCAACATTGCGTGCGAAGCGCGACACGGCAAACGGGATCTTGTCGAAGCTGCGTTCGCACGTGCGGCCCACGTAGTAACGCTCGATCTCGTGAATCAGCGGGTCGTCGCAGCGCCGATCGAGCCGCGCGCAACGCTGGCATCGTTCGATGCGACAAGCGCTCGCACGACGATGCGCGTGAGTTGTCAGACGCCCACAGGATTGCGCGACGAGCTGACGCAGGAAGTGCTCGGCGTTCCGCCCGACAGCGTGCGCGTGCTAGTCGGTGATGTCGGCGGCGGTTTCGGCATGAAGACGACGCTCTACGGCGAAGATGTGCTTGCCGCGTATTGCTCGCGCAGGCTCGAGCGGCCGATCAAATGGACGGCGGAACGGATCGACGAGTTTGTCGCGGCATCGACGGGACGCGATGTCAACAGCAAGGCGGAATTGGCGCTGGATGCAAGCGGCAAGATTCTCGCGCTGCGCGTTTTCTCGCGCGCGAATCTCGGCGCGTACGCAACGCCTGCGGGTGTCGTGATTCAACTTTTGATCGGGCCGTGGGTCTCGACCAGCGTGTACGCCATCGACGCGATCGACATTCACATTCAGGGCGTGCTGACGCATACGACGCCGACGGGTCCGTATCGCGGCGCCGGTCGTCCCGAGGCGATCTACATCATCGAGCGTTTGATGGACGAGGCGGCGCGCATCACCGGCATCGATCGCACCGAGCTTCGGCGCCGCAATTTCTTGAGCCCCGCGCAAATGCCGTACACGAATGCGATGAGCAAGAAGTACGACAGCGGACAGTTCGAAAAAGTGATGGACCTGGGACTCGCCCGCGCCGATTGGCGCGGCTTCGAGCGGCGTGCCGCAGAATCGAAAGCGAAAGGAAAGTTGCGCGGTCAGGGTATCGCGACGTTTCTCGAGTGGACTGGCGCCGACGTGTTTACCGAGCGTGTCACGGTCACCGTGTCAGGCGACGGTTTCATCGAGATGTTCTCCGCCACGCAAGGCATGGGTCAGGGCTTGCTGACGACGTATGCCCAGCTTGCCGTCGATGTGTTCGGCGTTCCGATGGAGCGCATTCGCATCGTGCAAGGGGACACCGATCGCGGAACGGGTTTTGGGAGTGCTGGATCGCGCTCGTTGTTCGTCGGCGGATCCGCGATTTTCGTCGCGGCGAACGAGACGATCGACAAGGCGAAGTCGTTGGCAGCCGATGAATTGGAGGCGGCGGCAAGCGACATCGAGTACGCGTCGGGTGAGTTTCACATCGGCGGAACCGATCGGCGCGTCGGCTTGTTCGAGCTTGCCAAAAAGCAGGAGGGCGGTCGCATCGTTCTCGATTCGAGCAGCAGCGTCGACGATTGCACCTGGCCGAACGGCTGCCACGTCTGCGAAGTCGAGATCGATCCTGACACCGGCGAGGTGACGATCGAGGGTTACTGGTCGGTCAACGACGTCGGCCGCGTCGTCAATCCGATGATCGTCAAAGGTCAGCTCGAAGGGGGCGCACTACAAGGCATCGGCCAGGCGTTGTGCGAGCACCTGGTCTACGACCGCGAGTCCGCACAGCCGTTGTCCGGCACGCTGATGGATTACGCGTTGCCGCGCGCGTCACTGATCAAGCACTTCGACATGACGATGGACGAGTCGACGCCGTGTCGTAATAACTTGCTAGGCGTAAAGGGCGTCGGCGAGCTGGGAACCATCGGCGCGACGCCGACGGTGATGAATGCGATCGTCGACGCGCTGGCAAGAGCGGGCGTTGCGAATGCGCACGCGATTGCGATGCCTGCGACGGCTGAGCGGGTGTGGCGTGCGTTGCACGAGTAATCCTTCAATACACTCCAACGAGAAGGAGCAACACGATGGCCAACCCATTCGTTCATGTCGAGCTGGCGACGACCGATATCGCCAAGGCCAAGCAGTTCTACGGCAAGCTCTTCGATTGGAAGACATCCGACATGCCGATGCCCGAAGGCACCTACACATTGATCGACGTCGGTGGAGGGACGGGCGGCGGAATGATGCAGCACCCGATGGCCGGCGCGCCGTCGATGTGGATGGCCTATGTGGAAGTCGACGACGTCAAGGCCGCGACGGCGAAAGCGAAGCCGCTCGGTGCGCAGGTCATGCGCGATGTCACGTCCGTCGAGGGCATGGGTTGGTTCTCGATCATCGTTGATCCGACCGGCGCACATCTGGGCTTGTGGCAGTCGAAAAAGTAGCTAGCGCGCGAGCGATTCCGACCGCGGTTGCATCGGCGCCACCCGCTGCGATGATTTGCGCGCTCACCGGCAGTGCGCTCGTCGAAGCAACCGGAACGGCGATCGCGCATGCCGCAAGATAGTTGACGGCGCGAGACCAGGTAGCGAGCGGGTAGCTGGTCTCGTCGACTTCGCTCACCGGTTTTGCGGTGATCGGCAGCATCGGCGTGACCAGCGCATCGCGCTCGCGCATCCACTCGGCGAATCGGAGAATCGCCAGTCGTCGCTCGGCCAAGGCGTCGAGATACTCAGTCGCGCTCGCGCTCTTTCCGATCAGCATCCGCGCTCGCACCGCCGGGTCGACGTCGGCACGCTCATCGTCGATGATCGCGCGATGCTGCGCGTAGCCCTCGATGCCGATGATGCGTCCGTTTTTCGTGCCGAGCGCCGGAAAGTCGAACGGAATGTCTACGATCTCGATACGCGCGCCGAGATCGCGAAGTTGCGCGAGCGTTTGATCGAACGCCGCGACGATCGCCGGCTCAATGAACGCAGGAAACTGATCGTGCGACATCGCGCTGATGTGCACGCCTTCCAGCGAAGGCAGCGCGCGTAGCTCGACGATCCGCTCGCCCGCCATTGCCGCCACGAGCATTGCAGCATCGTCGACCGTCCGTGTGATCGGCCCCGCCGAATCGAGTGTCGGCGACAACGGCACGACGCCTTCGAGCGCAATGCGCCCATACGTTGGCTTGAATCCCACCAAGCCGCACAACGCCGCGGGAATTCGCACCGAGCCGCCGGTATCGGTGCCCAATGCAGCGGGTGCCATGCCGGCTGCGACCGCGACCGCTGAGCCGCTCGACGAGCCGCCGGCGACGCGATGAACATTCATATCGCGCGGGTTCCACGGCGTTCCCATCGGCTTGTTCGTGCCCCACGTGCCGTATGCAAACTCGACGAGATGCGTCTTGCCGAGCGGAATCATTCCCGCATCGAGAAGGCGCTTCACACAAAGTGCGGTTTCGGTCGCGATGCGCCCGAGCCACTGTTTCGAGCCGGCCGTTGTCTGGCGACCTTCGATGTGAAACAGATCCTTGATCGCGATTGGCAGCCCGTGCAAAGGACTCCGCACAAAGCCGGCCGCGCGTTCGCAATCCGCCGCTTCGGCAAGACGCATCACATCGTCGCGATAAACCTCGATGAATGCGTGCAGCTTTTGATCCAACGCATCGATGTTCGCAATGCAAGCTGCAACGATTTCGACCGACGTCGTTTCGCCGCTTTCGAGACGACGTGAAAGATGAGCGAGCGGCTGAAGCGGAAGCGCGTTCACCGTGATACGAAACCGCGGTTTTGCAGCATCGAGAGCCGCTCAGCCGGCACCTCGAGCGCCGCGCGGTCCCATCCTGAAAGATCCGCCGCCGCTTCGTACGTCGAGCGCAGGAACGCCATCAGGCCAACCTCCGGGTCATCTGAATTGCGCATATCGTCGTAGGGCAGCACGAATTCCTTCAACGTCGTGTCGTAACGCGTCGCGGACGGCTCCACTCGTCTATTTGCGAAACCGTTCGGCTCCGGGTATGCGTAGCTGTAAAAAAGCGCATAGGGAGTGGTCGCACCACCGGGCCAGAACCCTGCGCTGCTCACTTCGTGCGAATACGCGTCGCGTACGACCCGGTCAGGGAGATTCGGAACACCGGCCGGATGCAAAGGCGCGACTCTGCCCGAAAAGCGCGTCACCGCGAGATCGAATGCACCCCAGAAAAAGTGCACGGGACTCGCCTTGCCGTAAAAAGCCGACCGGAATTCGCCGAACACTTCGGCCGTCGAGCACATGATGCGCCAGCAACGATTCGCGTATTCCGCGTCGTACGAGCGATGCTCGTCGTCCTCGTTGAACGCAATCGGATTCTCGACTTCGTTCGGTTTGGCATAGATTGAGACCGGCATCTCCAGCGCAGCCAGCGTGCTCGTGACCGACTCGTAGAATTGCGCCACACTCATCGGCTTCAATGCAATCGATCGATCGGCGCCGTCGCTGACGCGCACCCGCAAGCGATGGGCGACGAAATCGAGCTCGAGCTCGAACGCGCGCTGCGCGTAAGGCATGCGACCGGTCGTAAGGCCGTGCGCCGATGGATAAAGCGTCACCTGCCAGGTGTGGTTGAGCCAGGGCATGCGGGCAAGTCGTATCTTGCCGACGACTTGCGTCCATAGATGCAGCGTTGCGTAGGTGTCCTTCCACGCGTCGAACGGAAGCTCGGGCCAACGATGGTTGCTCATTTCGCGAGCTCAGAGCGTTATCGTTCGTCCGCTTTCCGACGATTCGCGGACCGCATCGAGCACCTGCTGACAACGCAAACCATCGGTGAAATTCGGCGAAGGTGACGAGGCCGTCTCGATTCCCTTCGTGAAATCGCGCACCAGCAGGCGAAACGCCATCAATCGATGATCGCGATCGTCGGTGAATGGCGTATAGCGCGACGGCGTTGCGAGCGGTTGTAACGGCGAGCCGTCGCGACTGCCGATGACCACGCCATCCTCCATGGGATTCGGCCCGGGTTGCTCGGCGATCAGCGTTCCGCGCTCGCCCATCACGACGATTCGTGCGCCTCGCGCGGGTGTGGTCGCGAACGATGCGATCATCGTTGCAAGTCCGCCGTTTGCAAACTCGAGTGTGAACTGAAACGTGTCGTCAGTCTCGGCTTTGACGATCGTGTTCGTCTTCTCGTCTTTCACGTCCGGCCGCAGATTGACGAGCTTTCCATTCACCGAGGCGACGTCACCAAACCAATGGCGCAGCGCGTCGACGTAGTGCGACCCGAGCGCTCCGAGCAGCCCGCCGCCATCCGCGCGATAAGCCATCCATGCCAGCGGCCGCGGCTCCCGGGTCACATAGCGGTCGAGAAACAACTCGATCGTGCAAATGCTGAACTTGCCGATGTAGCCCTGGTCCAGAAGCTCCTTCACGTAGCCGCGCTGCGGCGTGTGGCGAAACTCATGGCCGACCATCGCCGTGCGGCCGCTCGCATCCGCGGCATCGCGCATTCGCATCGCTTCGTTCGCATCGAGTGCGAACGGCTTCTCGCAGAGCACGTGCTTTCCGGCGACGAGGGCCGCAACGCTGAGCGATGCATGCGAATTCGGTGGCGTTGCGATCGCGATCGCGTCGAGGTCATCGCGCGCGATCATCTCCATCGGATCGGTGTGCACGTCGCCGATGCCGTGCTTTGCCGCCGCCTCACTCGCTTTGGCGGAAGTGCGGCTGCAAATCGCAGCCACGTTCCAACCCTCGGAGCGAAACGCCGGCACATAAACCTGTGTGCCGAACCCAAGTCCGATGATGCCGACGCGGCGATTCGAAGTTGCCATGACGAGTCCTCGCGGGATGCGTCACGCGGTTGCACGAGGTCGAAACAGTCCACCGGGCAGTCGCGTCACGCGGGAAAGAAGAAATACGGCGATCGAGAGGTTCAGTGCGTTCCACAGGATGCCGTTCACAAAAGCGGCCGTGTACGAGCCCGTCATGTCATACGCCTTGCCCGACATCCACCCGCCGAGCGCCATGCCGAGCAACGTGAACATGATGACGGTCCCGATGCGTGCCCCGGCTTCGCGCGCCGAGAAATGCTCGCGCACGATGATCGCGTACGCAGGAACGATGCCGCCCTGGAACAAGCCGAACATCGCCGACACGACGTACAGCGACCACAGCGCATCGGCAGGCAGATACATGATCAGTGCGATGCCTTGCAACAGCGACCCGAGCAACAACGTGCGAAGCCCGCCGATGTGATCGCAAATGTAGCCTGAAATGAGCCGGCTCGCGATGCCGCAGGCGAGCATCAGCGATAGCATCTGTGCGCCGCGCGCGGTTCCATAACCGAGATCGGTGCACAACGCGACGATGTGCACCTGAGGCATCGACATCGCAACGCAGCACGCGAGGCCGGCGACGCAAAGTAGCGCTGTGGCAGTCGTGGTCGAGAATCCGAATGGACGGCGAACATCGTTCGTTACGGTGCGTGGATCAGCACGCGCGGTCGTCACCGTCGACACTTGCACCGGCGCGCGTTCCCGCATCAGCATCGCAAGCATTCCCATAGCAACCGCGCAAAAGATGCCCATTCCGAAGTAGGTCGAGCGCCAGCCGTACCCTTCGACGAAATACTGTGCGATCGGGGGCCACAACGCGCCCGCGAGATAGTTGCCGCTCGCGCACACGCCGACCGCCATGCCCCGGCGCTTCTCGAACCACAGCGAAGTGTCGGCAATGAGCGGCGCGAACGTCGTCGAGCTTCCCAGCACGCCGACGAAAACACCGTGCGCCAGCGCGAACGTCCACACGCTGCTTGCTTGCGATGCGGCGACATAGCCGATGCCAAGGCTCGCGGCACCGATCAAAAGCGGCACGATCACGCCGAAGCGATCGGCAAGTCGACCCATCACGATGCCGCCGACACCGAATCCGATCATCAACAGCGTGTAGGGCAGCGATGCATCCGCGCGAGCGACGCCGAACTCCGCTTGGACGACGGGGAGCACGGTGACGACGACGTACATGCCACCGTTGCCGATCGTCATCAGCAACAGCGCAATGAACAAGCGACGTGTCGCGTAGGGCGAATCGGGGAGATGCGAGGACACGGGTGTGATGCGGACGCGGGGGAGCGAGTTGCGCGCGAAGATGGATTGTGACCCAAGTCGTTCGTCGCGGAGCTGTGGCGATGAACGTGGCGTGGCACGGCCTTTGCCAACTATTGCGTCACCGTGAGCTGGCGCACGCACCGGCGTGGCATTGCCGAGCGGCAAAACCGATCGATCGAACAACAACCAGGTATGTCCATAAAACTCCTTCCGCATCATCAGGTGCAGCGTTCGGACTCGGGCGGAGGTCCGGGCCATCTGGCGTTCGGCCTCGCACTACGAGCCGCTCTCGCAGTGGCGATCGTGCAGCTCGCGCTCGTCACCCTGTTGCCTGCCGCCTGGTCGAACCTCGCGATGTTCGCGATCGGCTCGGTGTTCTTTTCGGGTCTGCTGGTTGGGCTCATCGCGTACCGCGCTGCACGTGTGCTCCACAACGTGCAAAGCTCAGTGGCGCGAATGTGGAGCGGCGACGACGAAGCGGCGTCAAAAGTTGCCGCAAACAGCAACTGGACCGACCTCAATGCTTCGCTCGTGCAGCTCCACGATCGCACGCGCCTGCGCTTGAACGAGCTCAAAGCGGCCAAGGACGCCGTGCAACGGCAAAGCAACGCCCACCTTCGCGTCGCCGAGCATCTGAAGCGCGCACAACGCATCGCGCGTGTCGGCAGCTGGGAATGGAAGCGCGCGAGCAACCGAGTCGTGTGCTCGGAAGAGGTGTATCGCTTGCTGCGCGTCGACCGAACGCAGTTCAGGCCGTCGGCCGCCGCGCTCATCGAACGAATTCACGAAGACGATCGCCGCGCGTTTCGTCGCTGGATCTCGAGGCTTGCGCGCGGCAATGTCGCGCACGGACTCGAGCTACGCGTGCGCTCGAGCGACGACGAGTTGCTGCACCTTCACGTGCAGGGCGAAGCGATGCGCAGCGACGATCGCACGATCGGAATCGTCGGCACGATTCAAGACGCAACCGAGAGAACACATGCGATCCAACGCATACATCGGCTTGCGTACTACGACGTGCTGACCGAGCTTCCGAACCGCTCGCGCTTTCACGAAAAGCTCGCCGAGACACTCGATGCGGCGAAGCGCACGGGCAAGTCGTTCGCGATCATGTTTCTCGATCTCGATCAGTTCAAGCGCATCAACGACACGCTCGGCCATCACGTGGGCGACGATTTGCTGCGCATCGTCGCGCAGCGCCTGACGCGTGTGGTGCGCGCCGACGACGCGGCAAGCGCTCCTCGTGGCAAGTCACCCGAGCGCGACGTGTGCCGCCAGGGCGGCGACGAGTTCATCGTGCTCCTGAACGGCGTTTCCACCGAAGAGCAGGCGTCGCGCGCAGCGCATCGCGTCATCGAAACGCTCGCCCAGCCGATCGCGATCGAGCCGCAGGAAGTGTTCGTCTCGGCGTCGATAGGCATCGTGATGTATCCGCGTGACGGCAACGATCTCGACACGCTGCTTCGCAACGCCGACGTCGCGATGTATCACGCGAAATCGGAAGGGCGCAATCGTTACTCGTTCTATCACGACTCGATGCGCCAGGCGACCGCGCGGCGGCTTTCGCTGGAGCACGACTTGCGGCGCGCGATCGAGAACGAGCAATTCGTCCTGCATTACCAGCCGCAGATCGATATGCAGACTGGCCGCATCACCGGTATCGAAGCATTGATTCGTTGGAACCATCCAACGCTCGGCATGCTGTGGCCGCAGCATTTCATCAGCGTCGCCGAGGAAGCGGGGCTCATCATGGCGATCTGGGAGTGGGTCTTCGTGACTTCACTGATCCAGCACAACGCCTGGCGGCAGGAGGGACTGCCGCCGATTCGGATCGGCGTCAACCTTTCGACCGTTCAATTCAACGACACGGCGCTCGCGAGCCGAGTGCAGGAAATCGCGCGGGTCGTCGGCGTGCCTTTCGAGCACATCGAGCTCGAGCTCACCGAGTCGGCGCTGATCGCCGACTTCGAAAACGCGCAGACGATGTTGCACGCACTGCGCCAACTCGGCGTCAAGATCGCGATCGACGACTTCGGGACCGGCTATTCGTCGCTTTCCTACTTGCGACGGCTGCCGTTCGACAAGCTGAAGCTCGACCACTCGTTCACCGCGGATGCAACCGAAAGCGAAGAGTCCGCGGCAATTGCGCGCGCGATCATCTCGATGGCGCAAAGCCTCGAGCTGACCGTCGTGGCCGAAGGCGTGGAGACGCAGCAGCAGATCGATCTCCTGACCGAGATGGGTTGCACGACGATGCAAGGGTATCTATTGAGCCGGCCGCTCGACGCGCAAGCGATGGGGGAGCTCTTGCATCGACACTTTCATTCGGAGCCGTTGCTACCGGAGGTTGGGGAAGCGGAGACCAATCCGTTAGCGTTGCATTAGCGCGCCCGCGCTCACGCGGGAATTACCAACGGGCCCGACGTCACTGCAACCGGCTCGTAACCGTGCCTCATCCACTTCGCCTCACGGATCCCGCCGTAACGCAACGTGTCGCCTGACGCGCGCACGTAGCAGCCTTCGGGAAGCGCCAGCACCGAAACGTCCTGGTTCAACGCGACGAACTCGTTCAGTCGTTCGCTGCGTGTTTCACCGCGATGCCCGGCGGGAATCTCGTCGGTGAAATGCGGGTTGATCTGAAAAGGGACGAGGTCGAGTGCCTCGAAGCCGCCCGGATCGATGACCGGCATGTCGTTGGTCGTGCGAATCGTCGGGCATGCGATATTCGCGCCCGCGCTCCATCCGACGTAGCGCATCCCTGCGCGGACGCGTTGCGCGATCGTCTTCAGCAGACTGCCTTTGCGGCAGTGATGCAGCAGATGAAACGTGTTGCCGCCGCCGACGATGATGGATTCGGCGTGCAGCACGGCCTTTTGCGCATCGCTCGCGCGATGAATGCTGGTGATTGCAATGTCGATTGGCGCGAGTGCGTCGACAACACGCGCTTCGTAACTCTCCCACGAGTGGGTGACGCTCGCATAGGGGACGAATAGCGCATTGCGACATCCCGCGGTGAAGTCGCGAAGAAGGTCGATCCAGTCGACCAGAAAACCGTTGTCGCTGGTTGAATTGCTGAGAAGCAGAATTTCCATGCGCAGCTCGTGAAACATAGGCGAGCGAAGATAGCCGCCGACACCGGTCAGCGTCAATCGGCGTAATCTCGCTGGTCGCTCGCCGAAAGGAGATCGCTCGGCGACAGACTATCTCGACAGAAGGAGTGACGCATTCCGAAGGAGCACGCATGAAAGGCAAGACGGCGCTGGTGACCGGCTCGACGAGCGGCATCGGCCTTGGCATCGCACGCGCGTTCGCCGCACAAGGCGCGAACGTGATTCTGAACGGCTTCGGCGACGCAGCCGCGATCGAGCAATTGCGAGCGGATCTCGCCAACGAGTTTTCGGTCACGGTCCGCTACGACGATGCCGATCTGACGCAGCAAAGTCCGATCGAAGCGATGATGAAGCGTGCGATCGACGAGTTCGGCGCGATGGACGTTCTGGTCAACAACGCCGGCATCCAGTTCGTGGCGCCGATCGACGAATTCCCCGTCGAGCAGTGGAACAAGATTCTCGCGCTGAATCTTTCCTCGGCGTTTCACACGACGCGCCTGGCGCTGCCGGCGATGAAAGCACGCGGCTTCGGTCGCGTCATCAACATCGCCTCGGCGCATGCCCTCGTCGCGAGTCCGTTCAAATCGGCTTACGTCGCCGCAAAGCATGGCATCGCGGGGCTCACGAAAACCGTGGCGCTCGAAGTTGCCGAGCGCGGCATCACGGTGAACGCGATTTGCCCGGGCTACGTCTGGACGCCACTCGTCGAGAAGCAGATTCCCGACACGGCGAAAGCGCGCGGAATCACCGAGCAGCAGGTCATCAACGACGTGCTGTTGCAGGCGCAGCCGACGAAGCGCTTCGTGCAAGTGGATGAGGTCGCGGCGCTCGCGTCATTTCTCGCGAGCGATGCCGCCGCTTCGATCACCGGTGCGATCATCTCGATCGATGGCGGCTGGACGTCGCAATAACGAACGCAGTCATGGCAAAACGCCGATCCGAGCCGGTCCGATACAACCGCAAAGCGTCGCGCCCATCGCTTCCCGGACAAGTCGTGCTGGTTTTGCAAGGCGGCGGCGCGCTCGGCGCGTACCAAGCCGGTGTATACGAGGCTCTGCACGAAGCGGGAATCGAGCCCGACTGGGTGATCGGCACGTCGATCGGCGCGATCACCGGAGGGCTCATCTGCGGCAACGGACCGAGTCAACGCCTCGATCGATTAAAGGAATTCTGGTCTCGCGTCGAGCAGCACGGCAGCGCGGACCTCCTGCGATTTTTCACGGGCATCGCGAACCTGCCGTCGAACATCGCGACCATCGTGAACGGCATCCCATCCTTTTTCGTGCCGAGCCCCCTGGCGTGGCTCAATGCACACGCGCCGCTCGGTCTCGATCACGCGGCGTATTACTCGACCTCTCCATTGCGCGAAACGCTCGGCGAGCTCGTCGATCTTAAAGTTCTCAACGAGAGCAGCACGCGGTTGACGGTCGGTGCGGTCAACGTCGCGACCGGCGAAATGCGCTACTTCGACAGTCGCGAAGAGCCGGTGACGCTCGATCACATCATGGCGTCCGGCGCTCTGCCGCCCGCATTTCCCGCGGTGCGCATCGACGGTCAGGCGTACTGGGATGGAGGTATTTATTCGAATACGCCGATCGAGGCCGTGCTCGACGACAATCCGCGTCGCGACTCGGTCATCTTCGCCGTGCAGATCTGGGATCCGACCGGTTCCGAGCCCGAGTCGGTTTGGCAGGTGATGGGTCGCATGAAAGACATTCAGTACGCAAGCCGCTCGCGGAGCCACCTTGCGCGCCAAAAGCAAATCCATCATCTGCGCCACGTCATCCGCGAGCTGGCAAGCAAGCTTCCCGAGAGCGTGCGCCAGTCACGCGAGGCGAAGGAGCTCGCTGCGTGGGGATGCGGCACGACGATGCACGTTGCCTGGTTGATGGCGCCGAAGCTCGACGGCGAGGACTATCTGAAAGATATCGACTTCACGACACTGGGCATTCACTCGCGTTGGCAGGCGGGTTACGCCGATACGAAGCGCATGCTCGATCGCGCGCCATGGGAAGCGTCCACCGGACCGGAAGACAGCATCCTCATTCACGAGGATCCCGCGCAGGCGATGCCGTCGGTCGCCGAGGGGGTGGACGGGTTCGCGGGGCAGACGAAATAGCGCCCTCGCGCCGAAGCAATCAGTGCGTTGCGTAGGAGAGGTTCGCCAACGTCCGCTGGCGCCGTCGGCGCGCATGGAGTAGATTCCCCGCCTCGCCTTTTTCCCATGAGCCTGTCATGCCACGTTCGATAGTCGCCGCGCTTGCCTTGGCCTGCGCAACGTTCACTCCAATGCTCTTCGCACAATCGGGCGAACTCATTCCCCGCAAGACGATCTTCGGCAATCCGACGCGCACCAGCGCGACGATCAGCCCGGATGGTCGTCAGCTCGCATTTCTCGCGCCGCGCGACGGCGTGTTGAACGTGTGGGTGGCACCCACCGGAGAAATCGACAAAGCGAAGCCGATCACCTCCGAAAAAGTGCGTCCGATCTTCCGCTTCTTCTGGTCTCCCGACTCATCGCGAATTCTTTATCTGCAGGACAAGGGTGGCAACGAGAACTGGGCGCTGCTCGGTGTCGAAATCGCTTCGGGCAAAGAGACGGCGTACACCAACTTCGACAAGGCGCAGGTGCGCGTCCTGTCGGTGTCCCCGAAGCATCCCGAAGCGATCCTGATCAGCGTCAACGATCGCAATCCGCAACTTCACGATGCGTATCGGCTCGAGCTTGCGACCGGGAAGATGACGTTGGTGCGCGAAAACACCGAGGGTTATGCGGGGTTTGCGCCCGACTGGGATCTCAATCTCGTGTTCGGCATCCGTCAGCTTCCCGGCGGCAGCTTCGCGATCGATCGTTTCGATAGCGCCGGGAAGGCGACGCAGTTCGCGACGGTTCCTCTCGACGACAATTTCACCACCAGCATCGTCGGAACGACGGCCGATGGCAAGACGCTGTACATGAACGACAGTCGCGGTCGCGATACCGCCGCGCTGATGTCGATCGATCTTGCGGGTAGCGGCACACCCGCGCTGGTGGCCGAGAATCCGAAAGCGGACGTCGTTGGCACGCTGCGCGATCCTTTGACCGGTGTCGTCGAAGCCTATGCCGCGAACTATCTGAAAAACGAATGGACCCCGATCGGCGACACGCTCAAAGACGACATTGCGTTCTTGAATCGCGAAGCGCGCGGCGAGTGGAATGTCATCAGCCGTACGCACGACAAGCGCTTGTGGACGCTGTCGATCGATCGCGTCAGTGAACCGGTCGCGTTCTATCTCTACGATCGACCCGCCAGGAAGCTGACCAAGCTCTTCACCGCGCGGCCCGAACTCGAAGGCAAGGCGCTCGCATCGATGCATCCGGTCGAGATCAAGACGCGCGATGGATTGACGCTCGTTTCCTATCTGTCGCTGCCACCCGGGACCGACAAGAACAACGACGGGCGGCCCGATGCAGGCCCGCTGCCGATGGTCTTGAATGTGCACGGCGGACCCTGGTTTCGCGACGCGTTCGGCTATCACCCCGAATCGCAATGGCTTGCCAATCGGGGCTACGCGACGCTGCAAGTCAACTATCGCGGCTCCACGGGTTTTGGCAAGAAATTCACCAACGCCGGTAATCGCGAGTTCGCCGCGAAGATGCATGACGATCTGATCGACGCGGTGCGCTGGGCCGTCGACGCGGGCGTGACGACGAAGGATCGCGTTGCGATCTATGGCGGGTCGTACGGCGGGTTTGCGACATTGACGGGGCTCACGTTCACGCCGGATGTGTTCGCGTGTGGCGTCGATATCGTCGGGCCGTCGAACCTCGTGACGCTGATCGAAAGCTTTCCCGCGTATTGGCAGCCGTTCATGGAGGGCAGCTGGTACAAGCGTGTCGGCGATCCGCGCACCGACGAGGGCAAGAAGTTCCTGTTGTCCCGCTCGCCGATCACCAAAGTCGACCAGATCAAGAAGCCGTTATTGATCGCGCAAGGGGCGAACGATCCGCGCGTCGTGCAAAAGGAGTCCGATCAACTCGTCGCGGAAATGAAGTCTCGGAAGATTCCGGTGACCTACGTTTTGTATCCCGACGAGGGTCACGGTTTTGCGCGGCCCGAGAATCGCACGTCGTTCTACGCGATCAGCGAAGGTTTTCTGTCGAAGTGCCTGGGCGGTCGCTTCGAGCCCGTCGGCAACGACTTCAAAGGCGCGAGCGTGAAAGTGATCGAAGGCGCCGACTTCGTGCCGGGACTTGCCGAAGCGGCCGGTAAATCATGATCGCCATGAAGAATTTGATGAAGGCATTCGCTGCGATCGTTGCCACGCTTTTGTTCGCGTCGGCATCGTATGCGCAGGACTATCCGAATCGTCCCGTCCGCATTATCGTGCCGTTCGCCGCAGGTGGGCCCGCCGATGTCTATGCGCGGTTTCTCGCAGCGCGGCTGCAAGAGTCGCTCGGGCAGCCTTTCGTTGTCGACAATCGCCCCGGCGGAGGCTCGGTCATCGGTACCGATGCCGTCGCGAAAAGCGCGCCGGACGGCTACACGCTGCTGATGATGTCGAACACGCACACGGTCAACGAGTCGCTGATGCAGCAAAAGCCGTATGTGCTGATGCGCGATTTCGCGCCGGTCGCGCCGGTGAACTACTCCGATCTCCTGCTCGTCGTGCATCCGTCGGTCAAGTCGAATACGCTGGCCGAGCTGATCGCCGAGGCGAAAGCGCAGCCAGGCAAGATGAGCTACGCATCGTCGGGCCCCGGCACGCCGTATCACATGGCCGGCGAATTGTTCAAGGCGATGGCGGGCGTGGACATCCTGCACGTTCCCTACAAAGGCAGCGCCGGCGCGCGCACCGATGTGCTCGGCGGGCAAGTGCAGATGATGTTCGACGCGGTGACCGTGATGGCGCAGCACGCGCGCGAAGGCAAAGTGAAAGCGATCGCAGCCAGCGGAACGTCACGCTCGAGCGTGTTGCCGAATGTTCCGACGCTCGCCGAAGCCGGTGTGCCCGGTTACGAAGCGACGATCTGGCTCGGCGTGATGGCGCCCAAAGCGACGCCGCAGCCTATCGTCAATCGCCTCAATGCGGAGATCGTGAAAATCGTTTCGCAATCGCAGGTGAAGGACGACTGGGGTAAGCAGGGGGCTGTCGCCATGACGATGTCACCGGCCGAGTTCGAGAAGTACCTGAACGCGGATATCGTCAAGTGGGAGCGGATCGTGAAGATCTCGGGCGCCAAGCCGGATCAGTAACGCTTTGGAAGTGCAGCTTCATCTCATTTCGGCCGGAGCGGCCAAGGGATTGGTCGAGGCGTTGCGCGAGCGCTTTGCCGCCGAAAGCCGTGCGACGATCGACGCAACGTTCGGCGCGGTCGGCGCGATGAAGGAATTGTTGCTGGCGGGGGCACGCTGTGACGCGATCATTCTGACGCAGGCGCTGTTGGACAAGCTTGCGGATGATGGCTACGTGCAAGCTGACTCGATCATGCCGCTCGGGCATGTGCACACGGGAATTGCATTGCGCGAGCGCGACGTCGACGTTGCCATCGAAACGGCGGACGCGCTGCGCGAAGCACTGGTTGCCGCGACCAGCGTTTACATTCCCGACCCGCACAAGGCGACTGCGGCAATTCATTTTCTCGATGTGCTCGCGCGGCTCGGCATTCGTAAGCTTCTCGACCTCAAGCTGCGACCGTATCCGAACGGCGCCGCTGCGATGGCTGCGCTGGCAGAGGCAGGCGATGCACATCCGATCGGCTGCACGCAAGTGACCGAGATCAAATACACACCGGGTGTGAAGCTCGTTGACAAACTTCCCATAGGGTTCGAGCTCGCCACGTTGTATTCCGCCGCAGCGTGTCGAAATGCGAACGATGCGAGCCTTGCGAAGCGTTTCGTTGCGATGGTGGCGGGACCCGAGTCGGCGGCGCTGCGAAGGGATGGCGGCTTCGAATAAGTCGCGATTCGAAGTAGCGTCAACAACGCGAGCAGCTAAGCTGTGTCATGCCGCTCGTCACCCTTGTCGACGCCGAGCTCGCCTTCGGCCTGCATCCGCTGCTCGATCGCGCGAATCTCGTCGTCGGCGAAGGCGAGCGCATCGGCCTGATCGGGCGCAACGGCACCGGCAAATCGTCGCTGCTGTCGGTGATCGCGGGTTTGCGCGATCTCGACGACGGGGAAGTGCAACGCAGCGACGGCGCACGCATCGTGCTTGTCGAGCAGGAACCTTCGCTGCCGATCGCATCGACGATGCGCGAAAGCCTCGCGTTGCGCGGCCGTCTCGAGAATGTCAGCGATGAGCGCGAACGCTGGCGCATCGAGGCGCGGCTCGTCGAGTTTTTGCACCGGTTCGGTCTCGATGAAGCGCTTGCTCCGCATAATGCCTCCGGCGGCGAACAGAAGCGCGCGGCGTTGGCGCTTGCGTTCGCACTCGAGCCCGACTTGATGCTCCTCGACGAGCCGACCAATCATCTCGACATCGACGCCATCCGCTTGCTCGAGGAGCACGCACAAAAGCTTCGCGCCGCGATCGTCGTGACACACGACCGCGCGTTTCTCGATGCAGTCGCGAATCGCATCGTCGAGCTCGACCGCGGCTTGCTGCGCTCGTATCCGGGCAATTTCGCGGCGTGGCAGTCACGACGATCCGACGAGCTCGCATCCGAAGGCGTTGCGAATCGCAAGTTCGATCGCTTCTGGAAGCAGGAGGAAGCGTGGATTCGACGCGGCGTCGAAGCGCGCCGCACACGCGATATGGGACGCGTGCGAAGGCTCGAAGCATTGCGAGTCGAGCGAGCGCAACGACGCGAACGCCTTGGCAACGTGAAGCTGGCACTCGACGCGGGCGTGCGCTCGGGGAAGCTCGTCGTCGAGCTCGACAACGTCACCAAGCGCTTCTCCGGCAATGCGATTGTGCGCGATCTCTCGACGCGAGTGATGCGTGGTGATCGCGTCGGGCTGATCGGTCCGAACGGCGTCGGGAAGTCAACGCTTCTCAAGCTGATGCTGGGAGAGCTGCAACCCGACGAAGGCCGAATTCGCCGCGGAACCCATCTCTCGATCGCCTACTTCGATCAGCTGCGCGAGCAGCTCGACGATTCGCGAACGCTGGCGGAGACGATAAGCCCCGGCGCCGACTGGATCGAGATCGGATCGCAGCGCCGTCACGTGCTGTCGTACTTGAGCGATTTCCTGTTTCCCCCGGAGCGTGCGAATGCACCGGTGTCCACGCTATCAGGCGGCGAACGCAATCGCTTGCTGTTGGCGCGGCTTTTCGCGCAGCCGGTGAATCTTGTCGTTCTCGACGAGCCGACCAACGATCTCGACATCGAGTCGCTCGAGCTTCTGGAAGCGAGGCTGCAGTCGTATGACGGCACGCTGCTCCTCGTCAGTCACGATCGCGCGTTCCTCGACAACGTCGTGACGCAGACGCTGGTTGCCGAGGGCGAGGGTGTCTGGCGCGAGTACGCGGGCGGCTACAGCGATTGGCTGGTGCAGCGGCCTCGGGTTGTCGCGCGTTCGGAAGTTGCGCAGGCGGCTGTTGCATCGCCGCCCTCACGCGAACGAGCGAAGAAAGCCGGGCTGACGTTCAAGGAGCAACGCGAGATCGACACGTTGCCCGACGCGATCGAGGCGCTGGAGCGTGAGCAGCGCGCGTTGTCGGCGCGCATGGCGGATGCGGGCTATTACGAGCAGGCGGCTGATGCATTGAAAGCCGATCGCCTGCGTGCAACCGAGCTCGAGCATGCGCTGGCGGCGCAGTTCGAGCGCTGGGCGGAGCTCGACGCGAAGTCGCGGAGTTGAGGTCGGCCGTTCGGTCGATTGGAGAGTAGCAAGGCGGAAGCGCACGCTGGCTGCGCGTGGGGAGCTGCACGATCTTAATGTAACGCATAGCTTTACAATATGACAAGTCACTCGTTACAATCGTGAGCCGTCGAATCGTTTTGGAGTTGCCCCTATATCTGCGGACACACCTTGTCGCTTAAATGACGCCGCCGCTCGCGAAACATTCGCGGTGAAAGCATCTTAAGCGCACTGTGGGGATGCACTTCGTTGTAATGCTCGAACGCCGGACGTAGCTGCTGCAGCACGCTGAGCGCGGTCGCGCGATCCATTCGCTGCACGTAATCGCGCTTGAAGGTCTTTACGAACGCTTCCGCCATGCCGTTTGATTGTGGGCTGCGCAGGGCAGTCGTTACAGGCTCTAAGCCGATGTCGCGCGCAAACGCTCGAGTCGGTCGTGCGACATAGGGCGAGCCGTTATCGCTCAGCCATTCGATGGGATGAGCGGGCAGCGCGTCACCGAAGCGTGCTTCGACTGCCTCCACCATCAGATCGCGCACCATGTCCCCGGTGATGCCGCGCGTAGTGGCGATCCAGCTCATCGCTTCCCGATCGCAACAGTCCAAGGCAAAGGCGACGCGCACGCGCTCGCGGTTGTCGCAAGCGATTTCGAAGCCATCCGAGCACCAGCGTCGGTTGCTTTCATCGACCGCGATCCGCCCATCGTGGCTGCGGGTGTCGACTGGTCGGGCGGTATGCCGTTGCAGCAGCAGGCGATGCTCGCGCATGACGCGGTACACGCGTTTGTGATTAACGCGTCGCCGGCCGTCGCTGTCGCGGCGCCGATTCACCATCACCCAGGCGCGCCGATAACCGTATGCCGTCAACTGCGCGATCTCGTGTTGGATCTCGCTTACCAAGGCGCTATCGGTACGCGGCGTTCGATGGCGCCGGCTATCTCGCCATGTCGCTGACCGCCTTGCCCGTCGATGCAGATTGGAGCGCGCTACGCCTAGGACATCTGCTACCAACTTCATTGGCTGTCCCCGGGCAACAAGGGCGAGCGCGCAATCCATTTTCGGTCGCGGACCACCTCCACTGCCTCTTTCAAGATTTCGACTTCGAGCGTCTTCTTGCCGAGTAAACGCTGCAGCTCGCGGATCTGGCGGCGCGCTGCATCGAGCTCCGCCGCCGGCACCACCGTCTCGCCGCAACCCACCGCGGTCAATGCGCCGATACGCTCAAGCTTGCGCCAGTGGAACAGTTGATTCGGATTCACGCCGTGCTTGCGCGCCACCAGCGACACCGACATGCCCGGCTCGTAGGTCTCGCGCACGATCGCTAGTTTCTCCTGCGTCGACCAGCGTCGTCGGCGTTCGGCGCCCAACACTTCAACGTCGTTACTCTTCGGACTAGTCATAGACACAACTCCAAGCCTATCCCTTAGGATAAGTGAGAAATCGTGTCCTCAGATTCAGGGGGCCATTTCACCGCGGCCTTCAGGACCGCTTCAGACCATTCGGCTGTTCGGATTGCCGATCCGACGATTGCCCGAACGAATATAGCGGCGCACAAGGAGGTCTGTATCGGAAGGTCT
>DATLOI010000095.1:0-18639 GCA_035536295.1 Casimicrobiaceae bacterium | reverse complement strand
GCCAGATGATCGAGATTGCCGGGCCAGTGCGCGTTCGTCAGCGCAGCAAGCGCCGGCGGCGGCAACGCTGCAAGGAGCGGCGCGGACGGATCGCCGCGGGTTGCTTCGCGCCAGAAACGCTCGATCAGCGGCGGAATGTCGTCGCGGCGCGTGCGCAGCGGCGGCAACATGACGGCGCCTGCCGATAATTGCGACAGAAGCGCTGCGTCGAATCGCCCTTCGGCTGCAAGATTGCCGAGCGGATCCGAGCTCGTGCACACGAGCGTGGTCTCGGCCTTGTCGAGCTTCGGCAACAGGAATGCAAGGCCTTTCTGCTCGACTTTCGAGTACTGCCCGATCTCCGAGCAATAAAGCGTTCCTTCGCGCGCTTCCTCGATAAGGCTCATGGGATTGGCGGCGAGCCGATTGGACGCGGTCGCCGGAACGAACGCCGTGCCCGGTGTCGCGACCGCGCGTGCGGCCGCATCGTGACCCGTGCCAGGCTCGCCGAGTATCAATAAAGGTCGACGCGCCGCAAGCACCTGCTCGATCGCCCGTTCCGTTTCGCGGAGCGTCGGACTCGTCCCAAGCGGTGCGAGCGACACGCGACGCGGCTGTTTCACTGCGGCGTTCTTGAGCGCTCGCGCGATCGTCGCAAGAAGCTTCGACAGGCCGATCGGCTTCTCGAGAAAATCGAACGCGCCGATCTTCGTCGCCTCGACGGCCGTTTCGATCGTGCCGTGACCAGACATCATCACGACGGGCATGGTGAGCTGACCGGCAGCGCCCCATTCGCGCAGCAATGTCACGCCGTCGGTATCGGGCATCCAGATGTCGAGCAGCACGAGCGCAGGTTGCAATCGCTGGCGATACGCACGCGCCTGCCCCGCGTTCTCGGCGAGCGCGACACGATAGCCTTCGTCCTGCAGGATCTCGGAGAGAAGCTCGCGAATGCCGACTTCGTCGTCGACGACCAGGATGTCGTGCGAAGCTGCGATGTTCATCGGACAGCGAGCGGCAACGTAACGCTTACGCGAGCGCCGCGCGGCAGATTCGAAAGCTGCACGCGGCCGCCGTGCTCGTCGACAATTTTTTTCACGATCGCGAGCCCGAGGCCCGTCCCTTTGGTCTTGGTCGTCACGTATGGTTCGAACGCACGCTGCAGCACATCATCGGCGAAGCCGTCCCCCCCGTCATCGACGGTGAGCCTCGCCTGGCCGTCGACAGCTTCTAGCACGATCGCATAGCGAGGTTGCGCGGCGCCGGATTGCGCGTCGATCGCGTTCTGCAGCAGATTGTGGAACACCTGGCGGAGGCGGGTGGGCTCGCCCTGAACGACGATGGGCGAATCGGGGAGGGTGAGCGATGTTTGCGGGCGCAGATTGTCGTACAGAGCCAGCACGTCGAGCAAGAGGGCGGATAAATCGACCGGGTGCATCTGGCCGGGGCGCGGAGTCCGTGCGTATATCGCGAAGTCGTCGACCATCTGCTTCATCGCCTGCACCTGGTTGACGATCGTCGCCGTCCCGCGCTTCAGCGTTTCGGCGTCGGCCTCACTGACTTTGCCGTCGAGCTTGACTAAAAGCCGCTCGGCGGACAATTGAATCGGCGTCAACGGATTCTTGATCTCGTGCGCAAGCCTTCGCGCGACCTCCGCCCAGGCGGCGTCGCGTTGCGCCTGCAGAAGCTCGGACACGTCGTCGAACACCACCACGTAGCCTGGCACCGGCGCGCCGGGCAAGCGCGTTCCGCGCATCAAAAGCGTTCGGTTCTGCTGTGCCACCGAAAGCGTCGCCTCTTTCTGCCAGCTACCGTCGCGGCTGTTGCGAAAGCCGTCGTCAATCGTGCTGGCGAAAGGCGCGATCGAGGGTAGATGACGTCCCCACGCCTCGAGTGGCACCCCGGTGAGATCGGCGAGCGGCTGCTGAAGGATGACCGCAGCGCTCGGATTCGCGGTTCGCAGCCGATAAAGATCATCGAACGCCATGACGCCCGCGGAGAGGTTGGCGAGAATGCTTTCGAGATAAGCGCGCGTCGTCTCGATTGCGCGCCGCGACTCCTCGTTTCTGGCGTGCGCATCGGCGAGTTGCGCGGTCATCGCATTGAACGACTCCGTCAACACGCCGAGCTCGTCGCGCGACACGATCGGCTGACGGCGCGAGAAGTCGCCTTGCGCGACGGCCCGGGTTCCCTCGGCCAGAAGACCGAGCGGCGCGGCGAATTTTTGCGAAAGCACGATCGCAAGCCCGAATGCGGAGAACACCGCGAGGAGCACCGTCAGCGTGAGCGTCCACACATACAGACGCTTCAACGCCGCGCGCGAAAACACGATCTCCTGGTAGTCGCGCCAGCCTGCCTGAACCTTTTCGACTTCCTGCGCGAGACTCCGCGGGACCGGCTCGACCACTTGGAGGACTTGCAGCGGATCCAGTCGATCCGGTGTGTTCACGGGTATGACGACTCGCAGCATCAGCGAATCGCCACGTTGCGTGATTTCCGCGGTCGTTTGCTGCAGCCTCGCCCGACGCAATGCTTGCGCGGGTGGGGGCTCGGGCGGCGCTGTCGATTGGCCGGTGCCGCCGACGGCGAGTACCGTGCCGGTGATCGTGAATAGCGCGGCTTCGAAAGTCCCTGCCTGTTCTGCCGCGCGAGTGAGCGCCACCGACTGCGGCGACGTTGCGTCGGACAGCGCATCGGTGATGCGGCGCGCCTTGTCGCTCGATTCTTTCAGTAATGAATCGAGCGCCGCGCGTCCTGCATTGAGACCACCTTCGAGCGCGCGATCGACGCGAACGTCGAACCAGCTTTCGATCGAGCGCCCGAGAAACTGCACCGATACCGCGTAGACGAGAGCGCCCGGCAGCACGGCAACGAGGGCAAACAGCATGACGAGGCGCACGGCGAGACGCGAGCCGAACACGCCGCGACGAAGATTTCGACGCAGGATCGCGAGTTGCCACAACACGATCGCCGCGAGCCCGCCGACGAGCGCGAAGTTGAGCACGAGTAGCGTGTCGTAGCTCTGCGCGAAAAGCTCGGTGTTCGCGCTCGCGGTCGCGAGCAGGAACAAGCCGATCGCGGAGAGGCTCGCGGCGGCGAGCAGCACCCACTGCGCACGCCGCGATGACATTAGGGAGGCTCTGACCAAGTTACGTGGAGCGCGTTGGCACGAAATCTGGATGATGGTTAGACCAGAGGCGCAGCACGTGGTCCCTCCCACGTGCAAGACACTGGGCGACACCAGCGCCAGATTATCGTGCCAACCCCAAGGGACGGGGTTTTCCGGGGCGCTGACTTTGTTGGCAGGCGACGACCAATAGGATGAACTATTGGCCGCGCCTGCCGTCGCGTCATCATCCCCGGAAAACCTCCGTCGCGCCCGCGTAACTTGATCAGAGCCTCCCTTGGCGATTCAAGGCGTAAACGCGGCGCGACGCGCGTCCGAGGCAAGCTGCCAGTCGCGCGATGCGAGCGCATTGACCTGGAACGGCTTTGGCAGCTGATTGGGATCGAGCCGCAGGCGCACGATCGCCTCGTAGCGCACGCCGCGCTCGAGATCGCTCAGGTTCGCGATCGAGCGCGCATTGACACGGCCGATCAGCCGCTCGACCTCCTGCAGCGAATCGTAGGTTTGCGAAAGAAGGCCGCTCGACACGCGATACTGTCGCGTCAGTGGCAGCCACGAGACCCGATACTGCGTTGTCCGCTGCATCACCTTATCGTCGAACCAATAACGGCGCGGCCGCAAGATCTCGACCTCGAGCAGAAAATACAGCGGCACGCCCTTTTGCAGCGCTTCCTCGAGCGTGGGGTTGAACGAAACATCGAAATCGGCGTTCAGGACCACCGAATCCTCGTCGACGCGGACGTCGACGTTGTTCACCGGGATCGTATCCGCGCGCGCCGCCGGCGCTGCGACCAGCAGCGTCAGTACCGCCGCCAGCGCGATAGCGGTTTTTCGCACGGCACGTGCGACGCGGCGGAAACCGGGCGGGAGCGTAGACGGCATGCGGGCGCGAGATCGCTGGCTCGCCACGCCAAGGAGGGGCGGCTCCGACGTCAGGTCTTGCGGAGCAGCGAATAGAAGAATCCGTCCTGATTGTGGACTGCCCCGGAAAGCGATGGCAAGAGTTGTCCGCCCGAATGCGCCACTTCGTCGGCAAATGTGATGGGTTCTCGCAACGCATCCGGGTGGGCGGCGACAAAGCGCTCGACGTTCGCGTCGTTTTCATCGCGAAACACCGAGCAAGTCGCGTAGAGCAGGAGGCCGCCGTCCGCGAGCATGCGCCAGCAGGCATCGGCAATGGCGCGTTGCCGCGCCGCGAATGCCTCGATATCGCTCTCGCGGCGCAGCCACTTCCCGTCGGGATGGCGTCGCACGACCCCGGATGACGTGCACGGCAGATCGGCCAGAATGCGTTGAAACGCCACTCCGTCCCACCAGTCGGTGGCCGCGGCGTCACCGGCCACGATATCGATGCGCGCCTCGGGTGCGAGCCGGGACACGTTCTCGCGAACGCGTGGGAGCCGCGCCTCGTCACTGTCCAGCGCAACCAGATCAATGTTCGCAAGCTCGAGCATGTGCGTCGTCTTGCCGCCGGGCGCGGCACACGCATCGAGCACGCGCATGCCGTCGCGAAGGTCCAGGATCGGAGCAGCGAGCTGCGCGCCGAGATCCTGCACTGCGAACGCCCCTTCGGCGAAGCCCGGAAGCTCGGTCACGGGCCGCGGCGCATCGACAATGATCCCGCTCACGCCGGCGGCGCGCGCTTCGATTCCTCGGTCGGCCAACCGTTGCAGCAGCGCCTCGGGGGAACCGACGCGCCGGTTGCTGCGCAGTGTCAGCGGTGGGCGTTGATTGCCGGCTTCGAGGATCGCTTCCCAGTCGTCGGGAAACTCACGACCGACGCGATTGATCCACCAGGCAGGGTGCGACCAGCGCGCTTGGGGCTGCGCGCGAATGTCGTCGACGAGCGCATCGCGGTCACGCAGAAAGCGTCTCAGCAACGCATTGACGAGCGCTTTTGCAGCGGGACGGGCAAGCTCGGCCGCCGCAGCGACGGCCTGGTCGACGACTGCAAACGGCGGACTTCGCGCGAACTCGAGTTGATAAAGCGCTACTTCGATGAGCGCCACCAGCTGCGCGTCGGTGATGCGCTTCGTGGCCAAAGTGCGCACGAGCGCTTCGAGCGTTCCATGGTGACGCAGCGTCCCGTACGTAAGCTCATGCACGAAGGCGCGCGCGGGCCCGGCGTCATTGGCGCCTACGGCCAGCAGCGCCGCCGACAGCGACTCGCCTGCGAGCACGCGCGCAACCGCGCGCGCAGCCTGGATTTGCGAGCGCTTCATTGGAAATGCAGCACGCTCAGTCGGGCGAAGGATCGCCCAGATGCGTTCCGAGCGAAATCGGTCGACCCGCCAGGAACGCTTCGGCGCTCATTGCGCGCTTGCCGGCAGCTTGCAGCTCGACAATGCGAAGCGCTCCCGTCCCACAGGCGACGTCGATCCCAGCAGGGCCGGCGCCGACCACAGTCCCCGGAGCGGCACGCTCGCGATCGAGCGGAAGTGCGGTTTTGACTTTCAGGCGCTCGCCGCCAAGATAGGTGAAGCTTCCGGGCGTTGGCGTGAACGCGCGAACGCGGCGGTCCAGCGTCGCGGCATCGAGCGTCCAGTCGATCCTGGAGTCCTCGCGCTCGATCTTGTGCGCGTAAGTCGCGTCCACCCCTTGTGGCGTTGAATGAAGGCTCCCGTCTTGCGAGAGACGCTTCAGCACGTCGACGATCGCGTCGGCGCCCAAGGCAGTCAGCCGATCGTGCAAGGATCCGCCAGTCTCGCGGGGATGGATCGCGATCTCGCGGGTTTCGATCATCGCCCCGGTGTCGAGACCGGCATCCATTTGCATGATCGTCACACCCGACGAGCGATCGCCCGCCTCGATGGCGCGCTGTATCGGCGCCGCGCCACGCCACCGCGGCAGAAGCGAAGCGTGGATGTTGAGGCAGCCATGGCGCGGCCAGGCGAGGACGCTCGGCGGCAGGATCAGACCGTAAGCGGCAACCACCAGCACGTCCAGTTGCGTTTTTAGCAACGCATTTCGCTCGACCTCGTCTTTGAGGCCGACCGGCTGGCGGACCACGAGTCCACGGGCTTGGGCGACGTGCTTCACTGGTGAGGCTTCCTGCGCGAGGCCTCGGCCTTTTGGCTTATCGGGGCGCGACAGCACCAGCGGTACGCTGAAGCCCGCCTCCAGAATGCGTAGAAGCGCCGCGGCGGCAAACGCGGGGGTTCCGGCGAACCCGACCTTCAACGACATGGAGAAAGGTAAGTACTTGCCAACCAGACGAAAGTCGGCGTCACGAAGCTGCAGAGGGCCGCGGTCAGCCGGCCAGGCGCTGCTTCTTGCGAAGCTTCGCGGAGAGGCGGGCGCGCTTCAGCGGCGAGAGGTAATCGACGAAAACCTTCCCCGTCAAATGGTCCATTTCGTGCTGTACACAGACCGCGAGGAGGCCCTCGGTCTCGAGCTCGAACGGCGTTCCATGCGCGTCCTGAGCGCGCACGCGGATTTTGGCGGGACGCGTCACGCGGTCGTAGTAGCCGGGCACCGACAAGCAGCCTTCTTCGCATTCGGCTTCACCTTCACTCGTGAGGAGTTCGGGATTCACGAAAACGCGCAAGTCGTCGCGGGCCTCGGAAATGTCGATGAGGATGACGCGCTTGTGGACATCAACCTGGGTTGCTGCCAGCCCGATGCCAGGCGCCGCGTACATCGTTTCCGCCATATCCCGGACCAGGCGCTCGATTTCCGGGCCGAACGCGGTCACTGGAGTTGCCACTTTTCTCAAGCGCGGATCAGGGTATTCGAGGATGGGAAGGATCATGCGTAGCTTGTCAGATTTACGTACTGGATGCAGAATCGGCTCCAAGCTCCTTATTTTGCGGCCCTTTAGGACGTTAGCAAGGCCCGCCCCGACGGTGAGAGGTCTTATGCGTCAAAAGTTTAGCATGTCACTTCGCGCTGCTTCGGTCGCGCTCGCGGTGGGCATCGTTCTCGGATTCGGACCTGCTTTCGCACAGGACGTGCGGGTCGCCGACCAAGCTCCTCAAAGCTACACCGTGCAGAAAGGCGACACGCTTTGGGGGATTTCGGGCAAGTTCCTGCGCGATCCCTGGCGCTGGCCCGACGTCTGGCGGATGAATCGTGAACAGATCCGCAATCCCCATTTGATCTATCCGGGTGACGTGGTGCGGCTCGATTACGTCGACGGCCAGCCACGCCTATCGCTCGCCTCGGCGTCGGGTCCGCGCGAGACCGTGCGCGTTTCGCCGACCGCGCGCGCAACGCCGCGCGATCGCGAAGCGATCCCGACGATTCCGCCCGGAGACATCGAGCCTTACCTCTCCCGACCGATCGTGACGGGACCGGAGGGCTTGCCAGGCTCCGCCGAGATCGTCGCGGGCCGCGATCGCTCTCGCATCGTGCGCGGCCAGGGCGATCGTATCTACGTCGTCGGCGTCGACAGCAGTGCAGGAGCGTTGTGGCACATCTACCGATCGGTAGGGCCGATCCGTTCGCACAACCTGAAAGAGCAGCTCGGTCACGAGTACCGCTACCTCGGCGCAGGTCGCGTCGAGCGCTACGGCGAAGTGTCGACTTTGCTCGTCGAGAATGCGGTCGAAGAGATTCTGATTGGCGACCGCCTGGTGCCGGCGCCGCGGGAAGTGATCGTCAACTATGCGCCGCACGCGCCAGCGCGCGAGGTCGAGGGCCGCATCATTGCGACGATTCGCGACACCTCCGAAATGGGCCGCGGCACGATCGTGACGATCGACAAAGGGGCGAACGACGGCATCGACGTCGGCACCGTCTTGGCGACCTACCGGGGCGTCGACCCGATCCCTGATCCTCGGCCGAACACCGAAACGCCCGTGTTGGTCCGCTTCTTCGACCAAACCACGTTCTACGTGAAGCCAAAGACGCTCGACGTGCCGCAGGAACGTACAGGCCTGATGTTCGTGTTTCGCGTATTCGATCGGGTTGCCTACGCGCTGCTGCTCAACACGACCGATCCGGTGCAAGTCGGCGACTTCGTTCGGCAACCCTGACGACGTCCTATAGCCGGAACTACCTAGCGGATGGCGCGGCGTTCGGCCAAGTGTCGAGCGCGCGATGAGGCCGAGCGCGCGCGTCGATGCCTGGGTTCGACTCTCGCTGGCGCAGGTCGACCCGCTCGCGCTCGCTGCGCTGTTGAAAGCGTTCGGCTCGCCACAGGCGGTGTTCCACGCCACTGCAGCACAACTGACCAGCGCCACTTCCGCTGAAACAGCGCGGCGGCTCCTTGCACCAGGCGAAGGCGCGGTGCTCGACGCAACGCGCCACTGGCTTGAAGAGGAAGGCCACGAACTCATCGCCTGGGACGATGAGGACTATCCGCGCAATCTGCTGCAGATCGGCGATGCGCCGCCGGTGCTTTATTACCTTGGCCGGCGCGAATTGCTGAATCGCCCCACGCTTGCCATCGTCGGAAGCCGGCATGCGACTCCGCAGGGCATCGAGAATGCGCGCGAGTTCGCGGCGGCGCTTTCGCGCGCAGGATTGACGATCGTATCCGGCCTGGCGCTCGGCATCGACGGCGCAGCGCACCGGGGCGCGCTCGAAGGCGAAGGATCAACGCTCGCCTGTGTCGGAACCGGGCTCGATCGCGTGTATCCCGCAGCCCATCGCGATCTCGCGAGGGAGATCGCGCTACGTGGCGGAGTGCTCTCGGAATTCCCGCCCGGGACGCCGCCGTTGAAGCATCACTTCCCGCGGCGCAATCGGTTGATCAGTGGTCTTGCAAGCGGCGTCCTCATCGTCGAGGCGACGCTGTCGTCGGGCTCGCTGATCACGGCTCGCTGCGCCCTCGAGCAGAACCGCGAAGTGTTCGCGATCCCCGGCTCGATCCATTCACCGTTCTCCAAAGGATGTCATCGGCTGATCCGCGACGGCGCCAAGCTGGTCGAAACGGCGCAGGACGTTTTGGACGAACTTCGCATCGAAGGGTTGCGACCGGCGCCCGCTGCCACCATGTCCGAGGAGCCGCAACAGCCTTCGCATCGGGTTGTCGTCGGCGCGCTTGGCGGCGACCCGTGCGACCTCGATACGCTGATCGCCCGCACGCATCTTGGTGCGGATGCCCTCACTGCAGCGCTGGTCGAGCTCGAGATCGAGGGCCATGTCGCGGCGCTGCCCGGAGGACGGTGGCAGCGTTTAGCTTAAGCCCAACAACGGGCCTCGTTACGTCGCATTTGAACGTATCTCCGCGAGCGTAAGCGCACGCTTTCGCTAATGCCCGACCACGTAATGCGCATCTACTCGATGCGTTTGTTGGTGCGCGGACAAGCGCTCCGGTACCATCGCCCGCTCGTTTCAAGCCCGTCTGCCGCTCTCAATGTCAAAAAGCCTCATCATCGCCGAGAAGCCCTCCGTCGCCGCCGACATCGCACGCGCGCTCGGTGGCTTCACGCGTTACGGTGATTATTTCGAGAGCGCCGCTTACGTCCTTTCATCCGCGGTCGGGCATCTGCTCGAAATCGGCATGCCCGAAGACGAAGAGGTCAAGCGCGGCAAGTGGACATTCGCGCACCTTCCCGCGATCCCCTCGCGTTTCGAGCTGAAGCCGATCGAAAAAAGCGAAGCGCGCCTCAAGGTGTTGCTAAAGCTCATCAAGCGCAAGGATGTCGCGGCGCTGATAAACGCTTGCGACGCAGGCCGCGAGGGCGAGCTCATCTTTCGCTACATCACGCAATACGCGAAGACCGCGAAGCCGATTCGGCGATTGTGGTTGCAATCGATGATGCCGGCGGCGATTCGCGACGGCTTTGGCGAGCTTCGCAGCGACGAGGCAATGCTGCCGCTCGCCGACGCCGCCACCTGCCGCTCGGAGTCCGATTGGCTGGTGGGCATCAACGGCACGCGCGCGATGACCGCATTCAACTCGAAGGCGGGCGGGTTCCAACTCACGACAGTCGGTCGCGTGCAAACGCCCACGCTTGCGATCCTCGTCGATCGCGAAGCTAAGATCGCGGCGTTCCAGCCGCGTGACTACTGGGAAGTGCACGGAACATTTCGCGCGAAGGCGGGCGAATACAAAGGCAAGTGGTTCGACGAGAAGCACCGCAAGGGCGACGACGAGGACGCGCGCGCCGACCGTTTGTGGGAGGAAGCACGCGCCAATGCGATTGCGACGTCAACGCGCGGACAACCTGGCGAGGTCACCGAGGAATCGAAGCCTTCGACGCAGCTTTCGCCGCTGCTTTACGACCTGACGAGCTTGCAGCGCGACGCCAACGGCCGCTTCGGTTTCTCTGCGCGAACGACACTCTCGCTAGCGCAGGCGCTGTACGAACGCCACAAGGTGCTCACCTATCCGCGCACCGACGCGCGCGCGCTGCCGGAGGATTATCAGTCGACGGTTCGCTCCACGCTCGAGATGCTCGGCGCAACGAACGCATACGGCACGCATGCACGGCGCGTGCTGAAGGAGAAGTGGGTACGGCCGAACAAGCGAATTTTCGACAACGCGAAAATTTCCGATCACTTCGCGATCATTCCGACATTGATCCCGCCGAAGAGCTTGAACGAAGCCGAGCAGAAGCTCTACGACATGGTCGCGAAGCGATTCCTTGCAGTGTTTCATCCGGCCGCGGAATATCAAGTCACGACGCGGATCACGCGCGTGGCCGGGGAGCCCTTCAAGTCCGAAGGCAAGGTGTTGATCAATCCGGGCTGGCTCGCCGTGTATGGAAGAGACAGCGAGCGCGACGAGCCGACACTTGCTCCGGTCGCGCAAGGCGAGCGCGTGGCGACGAAGAGCGTCGATGTGATCAAGCTGACGACGCGTCCGCCTCCTCGCTATAACGAAGGAACGCTGCTGTCGGCCATGGAAGGCGCGGGCAAGCTGATCGAAGACGACGAGCTTCGTGAAGCGATGCGCGAAAAGGGCCTTGGCACGCCCGCGACGCGTGCGCAGATCATCGAGGGCCTGATTTTCGAGCGCTACGTGCTGCGCGAAGGCAAGGAGTTGATTCCGACGCCGAAAGCCTTTTCGCTGATGACGCTTCTGCACGGACTCGGTGTGCCCGAACTATTCAGCCCGGAACTCACCGCCGAGTGGGAATACAAGCTCGCCGAAATGGAGCACGGACGGCTTCCGCGCATGAAGTTCATGCGCGAGATCGTCAAGATGACCAAGCACATCGTCGCGCAGGCAAAGAACTACGAGAGCGACACGATTCCCGGCGACTTCGCAACTCTGTCGGTGCATTGTCCGAAATGCGGCGGCGAAGTGCACGAGAAGTACAAGAAATTCCAGTGCATCGAGCCTTCGTGCGACTTCGGTTTTTGGAAGATTCTCGGCGGTCGCCAGTTGAGCCCATCTGACGCCGAAACGTTGATTCGCGAGCGCGAAGTCGGACCGCTCGACGGGTTTCGGAGCCGCTTGGGGCGCGCGTTTTCGGCGAAGCTCAAGCTCACCGACGCCAGCGAAGTGCAGTTCGACTTCGGTCAAGGCGATGGCGTCGGGGACGAGGCTCCCGATTTCAGCGGACAAGAGCCGCTCGGACCATGTCCCAAATGCGGTGGCAACGTGTTCGAAGCGCCCAATGCCTACGTTTGCGAGCGCGCGGTAGGCGAGGACAAGCGCTGCGACTTTCGCTCGGGTCGTACGATACTGTCGCGTCCCATCGAGCGCGAGCAGATGAAAAAGCTGCTCGCGGTCGGCAAGACCGATCTTTTGCAATTCGTTTCGACCCGAACCAAGCGGCCGTTCTCAGCGTTCCTGGTGCGGCAAGGCGATGGCAAGGTCGGTTTCGAGTTCGAAGCAAAAGCCGAAGGGCGCACGCGCCCGCAGCGCGGATCGCAGCCGCTGCGAGTCATCGGCAAGCATCCGTCCGACGGCAAGCCGGTCGAGTTGTATTCGGGACGCTTCGGTCCCTACGTCAAGCACGATGGCGTCAACGCGACCGTCCCCGACACCGACAAGATCGACGCGCTCACACTCGACGAAGCGGTCGCATTGATCTCAGCGAAAGGCGGGCGCGCGGCACCATCGCGTAAACGTTCGCCGAACGCGTCCGCGACGAAGGCGGCGACCTCGGCAGTTCCAGCGGCGGCGAAAACCCCTTCGACTCCGGCGAGAACGAGGGCAAAAGCGACCAAAACAAAGAAGACGTCAAAAAGAGCAGGCGTCAAGGCCGCGGCCGCCGGCTCGCGGAAGCGCTAAGTTGTTATCTTCAGCGACCGGGTGAGGTCGCCGTTGCGCGGACGAAGCCATTTGTCCCGGCGCTTCGCGAAGCGCACAATAATTATCCATTCGGTGCGTCGTTGTGGAGGGGACCATGACGCTACATTCGCTCTGGATCGACCGGTTCGGCTTCGTGTGGCAATGCGCTGCGCGCCTTCCGATAGTGGTCGCGCTGTTTGCTGGCGCCGCGTGGTCTCAGGAGGCCCACTTAGGCGAAGCCCCGCGACGCGAGGAATCGCAGGACCGCGGCAACTGGGTCCATCCGTTCATTCCCAAGGCTGCCAAGACGCGCACGCAAGTCGTGCAGCTCTACCAGAACGTGCTCGTCCCGGGGAACAGCGTCGCGCTTGCCTGGAATGGCAATGTGACGGGTTGCACCGCTGGCACGACGAACGTCGCGCATCAGCAGGCGGTCATCGATCGCGTGAACTATTACCGCGCGCTGGTCGACTTGCCCGCGGTCACGCTTTCGTCGGGCGTGGCGACCACGCAGGTCCAGGCGGCCGCGCTGATGATGAGCGCGCACAACGCGCTAAGCCATGCGCCGCCGACCAATTGGACCTGCTACTCGGCTGAAGGCGCTGCGGGAGCGGCTGCCGCCAATATTTTTCTCGGGCGCGTGGGTGTGCTTGCAATCGATGGTTACGTGGACGACTTCGGACCAACGAACACGGCGGTCGGTCATCGGCGTTGGATCCTGTTCCCGCCGCGCTCCGCGATGACCACGGGCGACGTGCCGGGCGGCAACGCGCCGCCGCGGCCCGCCAACGCTTTGCACGTGTTTGGCGCCACGACGGCCCGCCCCGCCACGCCCGATGGCATTGCGTGGCCCCCCGGCGGCTTCGTCCCGTATCAAAGCTTGCCGGCACTGTCCAATCGCTGGTCGTTCTCTTATCCGGGCGCGGATTTCACCAGTGCCCTCGTCACGATGTCCGGGCCTTCGGGAGCCATTCCGGTCACGCTGGAAACGGTGGCCACGGGTTTCGGCGACAACACGATCGTATTCCTGCCGACCGGCGTTTCGTACGCGAAGCCGTCCGCGGATACGACGTACAACGTGACGGTAAGCAACGTCCGCGGAGCCGGCGTGCCGCCCTCGTTCAGCTACGGGGTTAAGGTCATCGACCCGGATGCACCAGTGCCGGTCCCATCGACGGCAACGGCAATCGAGTACTACAACATGAGCCTCGATCACTATTTCATCACGCACATCGCGAACGAGATTGCCCTTCTCGACGCCGGCACGACGATCCGCGGATGGACGCGTACCGGGGAGTCGTTCAAGGTCTACACGGGGTCGGGGTCGGACACTTCGCCGGTGTGCCGGATGTACATCCCACCCGCCAAAGGCGACTCGCATTTCTACGGCCGCGGAACGACCGAATGCACGAACACCGCCAATGCGAATCCCACGTTCATCAATGAAGATTCGCAATTCTTCTATGTCGTGCTGCCAACGTCGGGCAACTGTCCCTCAGGTCTCATCGCCGTCCATCGCGTATTCAGTAAGCGCATCGATGCCAACCATCGCTACATGATTCGCACGGCACTGCGCGATCTGATGGTGTCGCGCGGATGGGAGGCCGAGGGTGACGGACCTAACCTGGTCGTGATGTGCGTGCCGCAATGAGCCCAGGGCATGATCTTCGACAAACACGCTCAAATCCGCAGCGCGCCGCCGTAGCCGGTCAATTCGAGATAGCCGCGTCCGACCCGCCTACCCTCCCGCAATAGCGTGACCGCTCCTTCCCAATAGACGGTTCCGGTGGACAGTCGCGAGTCGAGCTCCTGATCATCCATCATCGGCGCCACGGTGTAAGTCACACCATCGACGTCGACCGCGAACTCGACCGGATAGCCGATCGACGTGCGCGGCGACGTCCACACACGTCCCGGTGTAAATCGGATGTCATCGACGCCGAGCGTGCGATCGCCTCCGTTCGCACTTCGTAATGCCCCGCCGGCCCACATCGTCGCGCCTTGCGCATCGCGAATGCGAAACGCCATCACCGCACCGCCATCGTCGAGATTGACGCCCAGCCAATCCCAACCGACAGCACCGGGCGCCAGATATTCGCTCGACCATTCGTGATCGAGCCATGCGCGTCCAGTCACATCAAAGCGGTTGTTGCCGATGTCGATGCGGCCGGTCGTTTCGAGCTGCGGGCGGCTGTAGTAATAGCTCGCCTGCTCGGGACGTGGCCCTTTGCGCGAGTAGCCATGATCGCCTTGCAGCAGCACGGGGTTCGCTGCAGAACATCGTAGCGCGAGTGAAAAGCCACGCGCCGGCAGGCTTGCGCTGTAATCGTTACCATCCTGGCGTAGCGACCAGTCGTCGATCCACGCGTGCGTCGCGTTTTCGTCGGCGCCTGCAAGATTCAAACCCGCACGTGCCGCGCGTTGATCGTGGCGCAGTCGACCGTGTTCCGGGTCTGCGATGGCGGCGTGCGCGAACATGAGTTGTCGCGGCGCGAAGCGGCTGCTGCTTTGCTCCGCCACTCCTGGACGAGTCCGAAAGAAGGTGAGCTGAAAGCCGACCTCGCGATCGCGCGTCGCAAGCCAGCCGGTGATGTACCACCACTCGGTCCGAAAGTCCTGATGAGCGCCGTGATCGCGCGGGAATGAAAGCGCAACGCCGGCACGCACGACGGGAAAGCTCTGCGCGCGTAGGCGCGTGGCGAGCGCAAGCCACGGCAAGGCGAGAATCGTTCGACGCTTCACCAGTCCTCGCGAACGGCGCGAATGACATCCGCGCTCATTGCGCGTCGTCCGCTCACTACGGCAGTTACGGTCGAGAGCACTATGACGCCGACCGCCAACAACACGAGTGCGCGCCACGGTACGTGAATGTCCATTCCCCAATGAAACGACTGCTTGTTGACGATGTAAACGAGTACAAGGCTGATCGCGGCGCCGATCGCGGCGCCGACGATCGTGCCTAGCGCAGACGTGAAAAAGCCCTCGCTCGCGAGCATGGCGCCGACCTGTTTGCGGGTCATTCCCAGATGTCGCAATACGCCGAATTCGCGCCGGCGCCCCAGCACCAGCGCGCTGAACGCCGACGAAAGTCCGGCGAGGCCAATCGCCACCGCCGCGGCCTCGAGCGCGTAAGTCACCGCGAACGTGCGGTCGAATGACTGCAGCGCCAGCGCGCGCATTTCGCTTGGTGCGGCGACCTCGAGCCGCTGGTCGCCTTCGAGCGTGCGTTGCAGCGCCGACCTCGTGGCATTCGCGTCGACCCCCGGCTGCAACCACACTGCTGCACTGGTCGCAGCGCGATCTCCGCTTGCCTGCGCGTACGCATCGCGATCGATCACCACCGCACCTTGCGGGCGCGCGTAGTCGCGCCAAACACCTGCGATGAAAAAGGCAACATCGCGACCTGCGATCGGTAGCGTTACCGTCTTGCCAGGAACGAATCCGTAAAGATCGACCATTGCCTCGTTGACCCACGCCGCTGGGGGCGCGCCGGCAGGTCGCGCCGTTGCAGGATCGGTAAGCGCCAATCGCGACGACGCACTTCCCTCGTCGATCGGCCGCGCGATCAGAACAACACGCGGTCGCGCCGGGTCGAGCAGAAGCTGCGCCTCGCGAAAGAACTCGATGCGCAAAACGCCGTCGACCTCCGCGAGGCGACGTTGATCGTCGGGCGATAACGGTGCGACATCCGGCGCGCGCGCGCGCGCATAAACATCGGCAGGCAGCACGTGAGTGAGCCAATCGTCGAGCGATTGTCGAAACGACGCCACCATGATCGCCATCGACACCATGAGACTCACGCTTGCAACGATCGCAGCGAGGCTTACGCTCACCTGCCCCGGCGCGCCGCGCAACTGTGCAATCGCAAGCGCTGCGGGCGCTTGTGACGGTGTCGGAACGCGTGCAAGGACGAATCGCGCGAGCCAGGGCATCAGCAGCAGTGTTCCGATCAAGAAACAGCCGATCGCCGCGTAACCTGCGAATGGCAAACCGTCGATGGCAGGCACCCACAGCAGCGCGACGCCGATGCCGAGGATGCAAAGCCCCTGCGCGGGCGAGCGCAGGCGCCGCAGCGCGTGCTCTTCGTCGCCGGCTTTAAGCGCCTGTGCGGCGCTCGCGCGCGCGGCTTCGCGAGCGGGCAGAAGGCTTGCGAGTGCAGCGGTCGCCACGCCCAGCGCAACGAAGGTCGCAAGCGTCAAAGGATCGAAGTCCACCCTTGCATTGACGCTACGAAAGAACCCCGAGCCGAGATCGGCGCCGACGACACGCAACGCGACGTATGCAATCGCGTAACCGAATGCGATGCCGATTACGCTGCCGAGCGCTCCGATCAATGCGCCTTCGAGCATGCACAGCCGGGCGAGACGCGCACGTGTCATGCCGAGCGTGCGAAACAGCGCGAACTGCGTACGCCGCCGGATGACCGCCAGCGCTTGCGTCGTGAAGACGAGCAACCCCCCGGTGAACAGCCCCACCAGGGCAAGCACGTTGAGATTGACGCGATACGAGCGCGAGATGCTCTCGGTGGCACGCAGCGTTGCATCGGGACGGTCGATCGCAACACCGGCGGGCAATCGCGACTGCCAGCGCGCGATGAACGATTGTGGCGTGACGCCCGGGCGCAGTCGAATATCGATGCGTGACAAGCGGCCTCGCCAATCGAACGCGTCTTGCGCGGCGGCAATGTCCATCACGCCAAGCCGCTCGCGCGCAGCACCTGCGATCGTCCCCGCGATGCGAAACGAGATCGCTCGATTCCCAGCATCGAGGATGAGCGTCTCGCCCACGTTGCGCGACAACGCCGCGAGTGCTGCGTTGGACAGAAACAACGTGTCGCCGCGAAGCGTATCGAAGCGATCGGAGGCATCGCCCACAAGCCCCGGCGCGATCGCGCCCGCGCGAAACGCATCGAGCCCGAGTACGCGAAGTCGCTGGTCGCTTTGCGCGACGCGAACTTCGAGCTCGACGACGGGGCTCGCCACGGCGACTTCGTTGTCGCGCGCGAGATCCGCATAAGTCAACTCGTCGAAGCCGTTGCGAGGACCGCGCACGGCGAGATCGGCGTCGCCGGAGAGCACTCGAACGCTTTGGGTGAGCTCGTCGATCGCCGATCGATTGACGAGTTGCACCGCAAGGCCCAGCGCGACGCCGATCGCGATGGCGAACACCGCGACACTCGTGCGCAATCGGTTTTGCACGAGCGCGCCCAACAAGAACGCCTGCCAGTCCGCGATCGCGATAGTCCGATTCTCAGATCGCCGCATCGCGTAACCCGTTTGGCGTCAGCAGCACGATTCGATCTGCACTGCGTGCCGCCGCAAGCGAATGCGTGACCAGCAACGCAGCCGCGTTGTGAGATCGCACCTGGTCGCGCAACAACTGGAGGATAACCCCGGCGCTGTCCAGATCGAGATTCCCAGTCGGCTCGTCGGCGAGGACGAGAACCGGTCGATGCACGAGCGCGCGCGCAATTGCCACTCGCTGCAGCTCGCCGCCCGAGAGCTCGCGTGGGAAGCTTGCATGTCGATCGCCGAGTCCCACCGAAGTCAGAAGCTCGAGCGTGCGTTGCTCGCGTTGCGCAGCATCGCCGGTTCCGACCAAGCCGAGCGGAAGTGCAACGTTCTGGCCAACGGTCAGATAGGGCAGCAAGTGGAATGCCTGGAAGACGAAGCCGATGCGTGTTCGCCGCATCACGGTGAGCGCATCGTCGTCCAGCGTAGCGAGATCGACGTCGTCGAGAACGACCCGGCCCGCATCCGGCCGATCGAGTCCTGCAATCAGATTGAGAAGCGTCGATTTGCCGACACCGGACTCGCCCATGATCGCGCAAACCTCGCCGGCGCGAACCGTAAGGTCGACGTCGCGAAACACCGTGCGCCCGCCCGCGGCCGGATAGCGCTTCGCGAGGCCGCGTATCGAAAGCATCGGGCAAGACTAACCATGCACGCGGTCTGCGTGCAAGTCGGGTAACGCCTACGACCGAGCGCTACGGCAAAAGCCCTCCCACCCAGCCGCCATTGATCGTGCAAGACGGCAGCACCAGCGCGGCGGCCATCGTCCCCGTGCGCTTTGCGGGCAAGTCGAGGTTGGATACCACGCATTCGACGACGTCGTCCGCGGGTTGCGAGCAACCTGGTAGGTGCTGGGGCCGGTCTTGTTCAGCGTGCGGCGCAGCGAGTCACCGGTGAGGTCCATCGTGATCGTGTCGCCGGCGGCATTCTCGGTCAGTGTCGCCGAGATCACCGGGCTGCAAAAGCAGGTCGGCGCGCCAACGATGTCGCACGATGTGAGATTGAATTGCCACGGCCCGTTCGGTCCGAGCGCGATCGGCGGGGCCGGGGTCGTGGTGCAATCGTGATCGAAGTTCGTCGGAATCGGAATGCGATCTCCGAAAATTCGC
>DATLOI010000094.1:0-14607 GCA_035536295.1 Casimicrobiaceae bacterium | reverse complement strand
CAGATTATCGTGCCAACCCCAAGGGACGGGTTTTCCGGGGCCCTGACTTTGTTGTTAGGCGACGGCCAATAGGATGAACTATTGGCCGCGCCTGCCGGCGCGTCATCATCCCCGGAAAACCTCCGTCGCGCCCGCGTAACTGGGTCAGAGCCTCCTTAAGGCTCGGGGAACGGAGCCGTTTCGCCGGCAACGATCGCGTTGCATAAAGCGGTCTCGCGCACTTCGATCGTCGCGAGAAAGGCTTCGGCGCCGTGCATGCGCCGAAACGCGTTGAAGCCTCGCTCGAGAAAGTCGTGAAGCGTTGAAAAGCCGGCAAGGCGTGCCGGTTTTCGCATCATCGTCAACGCGCCTCGAAGCAGCGGCTTTCGCACGAACGAATCCAGAGAGCGACCCACCTCGACGATCAGGTGAATCTGGCGATGCCGTGCAGGAATATCGCCGGCGCAACGATACGCTTCGCAATAGTCGGAGACAGTGAAGCTCGACGCTACGGGAAGGTGGCGCTGCACTTCGCGATCGAGCGTGTGCGACAGAACGTTGAGCTCCATCGCCTGCGCAATGGTTGCGATCACGCGCTCGGGCAACATCCTGACCAGCGTCGGAACGACGCGCGCGACGTCGGCGTCACGCCGCGCCATCGTTTCGTTTCCATAGAGGTCGGTGCGAAAGAAATCGATCGCGGCGCGATAGCGGGCGTCGGATGCGAGATCCGCGTAAGTCTGCAGAAGCCGCCGGCTCTGCCAATCGGCGAGATGGAGAAGCGCGCGGTGCAACGCATCGTCGCCGGCACGCTCGGCGTGAAGGCGCTGGGCCCGCGCAAGCGCGTCGACGAGTGCGGCCTCGGCGGCGTGATGAACTGGCATCTGACTTCAGCGAAACGCGCGAGTTTAACGTGCGGCAAAGCGGCTGCAATGCGCCCCAACCTTCGGCCTTAGATTGTTTCGTCTAGGTTGGACGCGCTAAGGTTCGCGTAGTCATGCGCCGCCGCACTTTTCTCGCAGCCGGAGTCGCCGGATCGGCTTTGCTCGCCGTGGCCGGCTGGTGGCGCTTGTCGCGACACACGCGCCCGCTGACGCTGAATGCGGACGCCGATGCGATCGTGCGCGCGATCGTCCCCGCGATGCTCGCCGGCGCGTTGCCGGTCGAGTCAAATGCGCGCGCAAGAGCAATCGACGAAACGGTCACCAACATCGCGCGCGCAATCGCCGGACTACCCGGCGCATCGCGTGCAGAGCTCGCTCAACTTTTTTCGCTCCTGACTCTCGCTCCAGCACGACGCGCATTCGCGGGAGTCGCCTTTGCCTGGAACGAAGCGGACGTTGCTGAAGTCGGTGCGTTTCTGGATCGCTGGCGCGATAGCGGCTGGGCGTTGAAGCGCAGCGCGTACAACGCTTTGCATCAATTGATTCTCGCCGCGTGGTACGGCAATCCACGCGCGTGGACGACGATCGGCTATCCCGGTCCGCCTAAGGTCAACGCATGACCACGCGTGCGAGCGATCCGTACCGGAGTGCTTCCGCGGCGCGCTGGAACATCATTGATGCATCGCGTGCAAGCGATGACATTACGCTCGAGTGCGATGTCGCGATCATCGGCAGCGGGGCAGGTGGAGGTGTTGCGGCAGAGACGCTGGCGCGCTCCGGGCTTCGTGTCGTGATCGTCGAGGAGGGTCCGCTCGCGACGTCGTCGGACTTTCGCATGCTCGAATCCGACGCTTATCCCGAGCTGTATCAGGAGTCCGCTGCGCGCAAGACCGCCGACAAGGCGATCAACATTCTGCAAGGCCGTTGTGTGGGCGGCGGCACTACGGTCAACTGGACGAGCTCGTTTCGAACGCCGGACGCGACACTTGCCCATTGGCGAAGCGTTTACGGCATCGCGGGATTCGCGCCGGCCGATCTCGTGCCTTGGTTCGAGATGATGGAAACGCGCCTTGCGATCGCGCCCTGGACGATTGCGCCGAACGCCAACAACGCCGCTCTCGCGCGAGGCGCCGCGAAGATCGGAATCGCTTCCGCAATGATTCGCCGCAACGTGAAGGCATGCGCGAATATCGGTTATTGCGGAGTTGGATGTCCGCTCGACGCAAAGCAATCAATGCTCATTACGACGATTCCCGCGGCGCTCGAGCGTGGCGCCACGCTCGTCACACGCGCGCGCGCCGAGCGCTTGATGGTCGTGAACGATCGCGTCGACTCGCTTCTATGCCACGGGATGGATGCGAGCGGCACAACGCCGACCGCACGTCGGATCAACGTACGGGCGCGCGCATACTGCTCGGCTGGCGGTGCGATCGGTACACCAGGTCTGTTTCTGCGTAGTGGCCTGCCCGATCCGCACGGGCTTGTCGGACGACGCACGTTCCTGCATCCGACGATCGTGAGCGCAGCGGTGATGCCCGAGCTCGTGAACGGTTTCGCCGGCGCACCGCAAACCGTGTACTCCGATCATTATCTCGATACGTTGTCGCCGACGGGTCCGATCGGATTCAAGCTCGAAGCGCCGCCGGTGCATCCGATTCTCGCGGCAATCACGCTGCCCGGCCACGGCGAAACGCATGCGTCGTTCATGCGCCAGTTCGCGCATCTGCACGTTCTGATCGCGTTGCTGCGCGACGGCTTTCACGCCGAAAGCGCTGGCGGTTCCGTGCGCCTTCGTGATGACGGAACACCGTTGCTCGACTATCCGCTGAAGCCCTATGTGTGGGATGGCGTGCGTCGCGCATTTCGCGCCATGGCGGAGCTCCAGTTCGCGGCAGGCGCTGCGAAGGTCATGCCGATTCATGCCGGAGGAGCGGCGTTCGATTCGGTGGACTCGGCGCGCCGCGCGATCGATGGATTCGCATTGGCGCCGCTGGTGACACCAGTCGTATCCGCACACGTGATGGGCGGGTGCCCGCTCGGACCCGATGCACGACGCGCCGTGGTGGACACGTCGGGTCGTCATCACCGGTTGTCGAATCTGTATGTGATCGACGGATCGCTCTTCCCCACATCGATCGGCGCGAATCCGCAGCTTTCGATCTATGCCGTGGCCGCGAAGCTCGCGGCGTCGCTAGTCGCAGCCCTTGGGGGTCGCGCTCCTGCGACGACGTGATTAGTTGGTTTGCTCTAGCAATCGCAGGCATGATCACTATCGCATTGCCTTTTCTTTCAATTCTCGCTGAGGTGTCTTTCATGATGCAACGAACTTCTCCCGTTCTCGTCGTCGGTGACGCAATGGCCGCCGCTTCGCGCCAGGTATGGCTAGCCGGTCTTGGCGCTGCCGTCGTCACGCGCGAGTGGGCCGGCAAGGAAGCCGCCACGATGTTTCGCAATCTCGTACGCGAAGGCACTGCCGTCGAGTCGCGCGCATTTCGCATCATCGGTGACCGTCTCGAATCATCGTTCGTCAACGCGAACACGCTCTGGAAGTTCGCGCGTCATAGCGTGACGAAGAATGTTCGCGCGTACGCCGACGGCGCAGCGACGCTTGTTCGGGAGGCACTGCCGGCATCGCTGCCAATCGTTGGCAAGAAGCGCGCGTCCGTCAAGGCGAAGCGCGCCAGCTCGAAAGGCACCGTCAAGCGTGCGGTCAAAGCCGTGAAGCGCGGTCAACGTGCCACGCAGCGCAGGTCGCAGAAACGCGCCTGACGTAGCCCCGACGGCTGAGCGAGGAGCAACGACGCGGCGGCGGCAAAGCCGTCGCGTCGGTCTTGCGCTAGCCGGCGGCGGTCCGCTAGGCGGCATCTACGAAGTCGGCGCGCTTTTGGCGCTCGCCGATTCGCTCGACGGTATCGATTTCAACGATCTCGACACGTACGTCGGCGTTTCTTCCGGCGGATTCGTCGCCGCTGCACTGGCGAACGGAATTTCGCCTGCGCAGATGTATCGCTTGTTCATCGATGACGTCGGGAACGAGACGATGTCGCCGCGCGTATTCCTGCGTCCCGCCCTTGGCGAGTTTTGGCGCCGGCTTCGCGCGCTGCCCGGGTTGTCGCTTCGGGCATCCTTGCGCTATGTGCGCGCTCCAATGCACGCCGGATTGTCCGAGTCGATCGCGACGCTTTCCCGCGCATTGCCGGTCGGCGTGTTCGACAATGCGGCGATCGACGCTTTCCTGTCGCGCCTCCTGTCGGCGCATGGTCGCAGCAACGATTTTCGCAAGCTCAAAAGCAAGCTTTACCTGGTCGCGACCAATCTCGATACAGGCGCGCCGGTCGTTTTCGGGTCGAAGGACCACGACCATGTGCCGATCTCGCGCGCGATCGGCGCATCGAGTGCGCTGCCGGGACTTTTTCCCCCGGTCGAGATCGACGGCGAGCATTACGTCGACGGCGCGCTGAACAAGACGTTGCATGCTTCCGTTGCGCTCGACGACGGTGTCAGCCTCCTGCTTTGCATCAACCCGCTGGTGCCCTACGACGCTCGCGCGGTGCCGCAACACGCTCGCGTGGTCAACGAGAAGCTGAATCACGGCGGATTGCCGCTCGTGCTCTCGCAAACGTTCCGGGCGATCATCCATTCGCGCATGCGTGGCGGCTTCGAGAAGTATCGATTGCAGTACCCCGGCGCCGACGTCGTTCTGTTCGAGCCGGATCGCGAAGACGCGCAAATGTTTTTCGCGAACATTTTCAGCTACCGGCAACGCAAGCAAATCTGCGCGCTTGCGTACGAGAAGACGCGACGCGATCTCGCCTTGCGCAAGGTTGCGCTCGAGCCCGCGTTCACGCGCCATGGCATCGCGCTGCGGCGCGAACGCCTGGCCGACACGAGTCGCCGCGTTGGCGATGCTGTCGGCGACCCGCGCCCGCTGCATGTGTCTGCCGAAGATCGCACCAGTGTTCGCCGCACCGCCCGCAATCTCGAGCGCGCGCTCGACGCGCTCGAGCGCTATCTTATCGGCGCCTAGAGTGTGGTGTCTCGGAAGTACCTAGGTGAAATCGCCGGCGCGAATTGGAACGATCCGGCATGGAGTTCAGCGGCGTTAGTCGGGAAAGTCCCGCGAAAACCGCGCCGGGCGCGACGCGAGGCGAGACAGGTAGGGCACCCGGCGAGGCGAGCAACAATGCCCGGCGCGGTTTTTCGCGCGGATACTTTCATAGGTTATTTCCGAGACATCACGCTCAATGCGTGCTTGCTACGATGACGCTGCGCGCATTGCGCGGACGACATCGACCATGGCGGAACGCAAGCGCCCGCGGCGCACCCGCGAGCGCATTCTCGAAACGAGCCTCGCGCTTTTCAACCGCGACGGCGAGCCGCACGTCACGACCGCGCACGTCGCGATCGAGATGAACATCAGCCCCGGCAACCTCTACTATCACTTTCCCAACAAGGACGCGATCATCGAGGAGCTGTACGGCCGTCTCGAAGCAAAGCTCCTGCCGTTGCTTACGCTGCCCTTTGACCGAAGTCCCGGCGTCGAAGATCTGTGGTTCATGCTGCACGTCATGTTCGAGACGATGGGAGAATTTCGTTTCCTCTATCGCGACATCATGGAGCTCACGTCACGCAATCGAGCGCTCGGCAAGCGCTTCGCCGAGCTCACGCGCAAAGGCGAAGACACGGTGCTACAGTTGCTGCGCAGCCTGGAGCGCGATGGGGCGCTTCGCGCGAGCGAGCGCGAAATGTCGGCGGTTGCGCAGAACATCGTGATCGTTGCAACCTACTGGATGTCGTTCCATCGCACCCGCAATCCAGTGCGGGAAGGGAGCGAACCGGATGCGGGCCTCGTTCGCGGTGCGCATCAGGTGCTCGCGCTGATCGCTCCGTTCGCGCTCGGCGAAACACGTGAGTTGATCGATTCGCTAGGGCAAAAATATATCGAATAACGAAGGACCTCAATGGCCGCCAAATTCGCGAAATTTACGCACGCCGACAAAGGCTACGAATACGATGCAGCCGGCTTGAAGAAAGCCTGGGCGCGACTACATCGCGGCGACTGCGAACCGCTTCCCAAGGATGCCGGTGCAATCGATGCTTGGCGCGCATTCCATGCGGGTGACTTCGCTCGCGCAGTCGAGGCTGGACTCGCCGCGGGCGGGTCGGGGCTCAATGCTGCAGCGAAGGCGCAAGTCGTCTACGCGCATTATCTCGAACGCAACGACAAGACCAAGATAGCGCTATTCGATGAAGCTGCGCGATGGGCCGACGAGCGCCGCAGCGATTCGCCGCGCGACGCGAACGCGCACTACCTGTATGCGTTCGCAATGGGGCGCTATAGCCGCGGCATTTCGGTCGCGAAGGCGTTGGCGCAGGGGCTGGGCGGAAAGATCAAGGAGGCCTTGCTCACCGCGATGAAGATCGAACCCAAGCACGCGGACGCGAATATCGCTTATGGCGCGTATCAGGCCGAAGTCATCGACAAGGTTGGAGCGCTCGTCGCCGGCATGACCTACGGCGCAAAAAAAGAATCCGCGCTCGAGCATTTCGACAAAGCGATCAGGCTGAATCCCGATTCGGCGATCGCGCGCATCGAATACGCGAACGCGCTCATCATGCTGTTCGGCAAGAGCCGCATCGACGAAGCGACGAAGCTCTACGAGAAAGCCGCTTCGCACAAGCCTGTCGATGCGATGGAACGGCTCGACGTCGAGAGCGCGAAAAGCGAGCTGGACTAGAGCTGCACTAAGTCACCCGAACTTGGCGACGGCGGCGGCCGCTTGTTCAGGATCGAGCTCACCCTCACGTGGCCATGGCGACAGCAGCGTGGTGAGCAGGAGCATCTCGAACTCGTGCGCGAAACGATCGATCACGCGCTCGGGATCGGGACAAAGTCCGCGATCGGTGACAAGCCCGAAGCGCACTTCGCCCGCATAGGAAATGATCGATACCCCCATGCCGATGTCGCCCGATTGGGGCACCCAGAACATCAGCCCATCGATCCTGGCACCTGCGAGATAAAGCGGCTCGCGCGGTCCAGGAACGTTGGTCATCACGGCACTCGCGTTTTTTGACAGCACGTTGAGAATTCCGTCTTGCAACAAGCGCGGGCCCGCGCCCATCGCGGCCAGAATTCCCATTGCGAGCAACGGTTGATAGCTCCCTTTGAGCGCATTCATGTTCGCTCGCACCGCATACAGCCGTTCGACCGGATTCTCGATGCCGATCGGAAGGTCGAGGAATACGAGCCCGAAGCGGTTGCCGAGCTTGTAAGCCTTCTCCAGCGGACGCAGGTTGATGGGGACCAGCGCGCGCATGTGAACGTCGTCGACCGCATCACCTTTCGCGACGAGATAACTTCGTAACGCGCCCGCTACACACGACAGCAGCACGTCGTTGACCGTGGCCTGTAGAGCCTTGCCGACCGTTTTCACTTCGTCGAGGTTCAGCGGATCGGCCCAGGCAACGCGCTTGGCGATATTCACGCGACCCTTGAAGCGGGTCCGCGAATCCTCACCCATCAGTGCGAGCCTGGCTGCTTCGCCAGTCAGAAGACTCCCCTGATTCGCGAGCTCGATCGCTTGTGCCGGATGCTGCCAAATGCCTGCACCGCGCTCGACGATCGTGGCGCCGATTCGCTTTGCCGCTTTCATCACGCCGTTCAGCGGCTGCAGCAGCGCATCGAATGGCGACGACTGCTCGTTGCGATGTTTACGCTCGAAAGGCATCGCCGCCGGGCCTTGTGCACTCCGGTCGGTCATCGAGAGCATCACACGCACCAGCGCCATTCCATCGGCATAGCAATGATGGATGCGCGCAACGAGCGCGCTACCGCCGTCGAAATTCTCGACGAGATGGAACTGCCACATCGGCCGCGCAGCGTCGAGAGGTGAAGCAATCAGCCGCGAGACCAGCGCTTCGAGCGCATCGCGGTCGCCCTTGCCGGGGAGTCTCGCGCGGACGACATGATCGTTGAGATCGAACTCGCGGTCGGTTTCCCAGACACAGAATCCGGGCATTTGCAGCGCGCGCTGTCGAAAGCGCGGAAAGACCAGGAACCTCTCCTCGACGAGAGCACGCAATCGCGAGTGCGCGACGCGCTCGCGAAACAGGAGCACGCCGCAGATCATCATCAGATTCTGCGGCCGGTCCATGCGCAGCCACGCGGTGTCCACCGCGGAGATCTTTTCGCGCGTCGTTGCAGGCATCGGATGGGTGGCGTGGCGCGCCTTTCGCGCTAAAGTAGCACGCCGCTATTCAAAAAAGGGACCTGCTATGCCCGCTCCGAAGAAGGACGATCTCGCCGCGAAATTCGAAAGCGCTGCCGCAGCCGCCAAGCAAACCAAAAAAAAACCCGACAACGCGACGCTTCTGAAGCTCTACTCCTACTACAAGCAGGCCACCGACGGTGACGTGACGGGCTCGCGCCCCGGCGGCTTCGATTTCGTCGCAGGCGCGAAGTACGACGCGTGGTCGAAGCTCAAAGGAATGAGCCGCGACGAGGCGATGCAAAACTACATCAAGCAGGTCGAGCGGCTGAACCGCGAGTAAGCGCTATTCCGCTGCTTTGGCGGCGCGCCGACGGCTCGTCTTGCGCGGCGCTTGCGTCGCCTGCGACGATCCTTCATCTCCGGTGTGGGCCTTGGCGCGCTGCTTCGTCGAGCGCTTGCGCGCACGCTTTCGCGGCGCGGCCTTCATCGGCGAGCGTCCCCCCCGTTTCAACAATTCGTTGACAGCCTCCGCGAGTGCATCGACGCGGTCCGACAGCCGGGTGACATCGTCTTGCGTATAGACGCCGAGTTTCTTGAGTGCGCGCGCAACGCGATCCTCGAACACCTGTTCGAGCTTGTCCCAGGTTCCGCCGGCGATTGCCTGCACGTCCTTGGCTTTTTGGGCGGCCGCACCCGCGGCGGCCGCCGCGGTCTGTGACGCAGCCCGGCGCGTTTTGGATTCGAGGTTCTGACCTTGCTCGACCAGCGCCTCGAATACTTTCGTCCCTTCGGCCTGCGCCCGCGAGAATGCCCCGAGACCGGCAAGCCATATTTGCCGTGAGGATTCGAGCACCGTCTTGCCGAGATCCTTTGGCGTACCCTCGTCGCCGGAGCTCGCTTCCTGTCTCGCCTTCTTCAGCATCACATTTACTCCTCAAGATCGCCCTTAATGAATGACCAATTGTAGGGCGTTACCACTGGAGTGCGCATTCTAAAGGCGATCGGCGCCAAGCCGTTCGCGGGCGATGCCGTGGTTATAATCGATTCGAGCGCGTCAGCAAGTCCAACAACGAGTCGCGCGAACAGCGAAATTGGAGGAGGCACGATGGCTTACTTCGTCACCGGCGCGACCGGCTTCATCGGGCGCTTCCTCGTTGCAAAACTCTGCGAGCGTAACGGCCCGATTTATGCGCTCGTGCGACGCGGGTCGCAAAAGAAGCTCGACAACCTGCGTGAAGTGTGGGGCGTCGACGAGCGCAAGATCATCGCCGTTGTCGGTGACCTGTCGAAGCCGAACCTTGGCATCTCGGATGCGGATCAGCGTGCGCTCAAAGGCAAGATCGATCACTTCTTTCACCTTGCCGCAATCTACGATCTGTCGGCGTCCGCCGAATCACAGCGCGTCGCCAACGTCGACGGAACGCGGCACGCGCTCGAATTCGCGCAAAGCGTCGGCGCGGGCGTGTTCCATCATGTGAGCTCCATCGCCGCGGCGGGGCTTTACGAGGGCGTCTTCCGCGAGGACATGTTCGAAGAGGCCGAAGAGCTCGATCACCCGTACTTTCGCACCAAGCACGACTCCGAAGCGCTCGTTCGCCGCGAGTATCCGCGGCCGTTTCGCATCTATCGACCGGGCTTCGTCGTCGGTGACAGCAGAACCGGTTTCATCGACAAGATCGACGGCCCCTACTACTTTTTCAAGACGATTCAGAAGATGCGGCAGCTTCTGCCGCCGTGGATGCCGACGATCGGCGTCGAGGGAGGCCGGATCAACATCGTGCCGGTTGACTTCGTCGCGGCTGCGCTCGATCACATCGCGCACAAAAAGGGCCTCGACGGCAAGACGTTCCACCTGACCGATCCCGAGCCGTATCGCATCGGTGAAGTGCTGAACATCTTCGCCGACGCCGCGCACGCGCCGCAGATGACGATGCGCGTCAACGCACGTATGTTCGGCTTCATTCCCGCGCCGATCGTGTACGGCCTCGCCTCACTCGCGCCGGTCAAGCGCGCGATGCGCGTCGTGCTCACCGACCTCGGTATTCCGCGCGATGTGTTCCAGTTCGTCAATTGGCCCACGCGCTACGACAATCGCGAAGCGGCCAAGGCGCTCAAGGGATCGGGAATCTCCGTGCCGCCACTCGAAAGTTACGCGGCGAAGTTGTGGGATTACTGGGAGCGCAATCTCGATCCCGATCTTTTCATCGATCGCAGCCTGTCGGGGCGCGTCAAGGATCGCGTCGTCCTCGTCACCGGCGGATCGTCGGGAATCGGTCAGGCAACGGCGCACAAGCTTGCCGACGCGGGCGCCAAAGTCATCATCGTCGCGCGCGATCCCGAAAAGCTCGAAGCAACGCGAAGCGAAATCGCCGCGCGTGGTGGCACGTGCTTCGCTTATTCCTGCGATCTGGCCGACATGGCGGCGCTGGATGCCATGGCGAAGCGCGTGCTGGCCGAGCATGGCACTGTCGACTTTCTCGTCAACAACGCAGGACGATCGATCCGGCGCGCGGTACTGAACTCCATCGATCGCTTCCACGATTACGAGCGCACGATGCAGCTCAATTACTTCGGCGCGGTGCGGTTGATCCTCGCGTTCCTGCCAAGTATGGTCGAGCAGAAGCGCGGGCAGATCATCAACATCAGCTCGATCGGCGTGTTGTCGCGCGCGCCGCGCTTCGCCGCCTACGTCGCGTCCAAGTCGGCGCTCGATGCGTTCTCGGAGTGCGCAGCATCGGAGTTCGTCGACAAGGGCGTGGACGTGACGACGATCAACATGCCGCTGGTGCGAACACCGATGATCGCGCCGACCAAGATTTACGAAAACGTGCCAACGCTGTCGCCCGAGGAGGCGGCAGGACTCGTCGTGCAGGCGATCGTGTATCGCCCGGTCCGTATCGCGACGCGCCTCGGTGTCTTCGGTGCCGTGTGCCACGCCATCGCGCCGAAACTGACGCAGGTGCTCTTGAATTCCGCGTTCAACATGTTTCCCGATTCGTCGGCGGCGCAAGGCAAAAGAGGCGGCGAACCACAGCCGTTATCGGCCGAGCAGCTCGCGTTCGCGCAGATCACGCAGGGGATTCACTGGTAGCGCGTGCGGTTTGGATTTCCTGCAGCACACGCTCGAACACCCGGCGCTCGCGCAACAGCGCCGTGTGTCCGACGCCGGACAATTCGACGTTCTCACCGAACGCGACTCGCGCCGAGGTCTGCGGCGTCACCATCGAGTCGTGCCACGACCACAGCGAGACGAGCGGCGGAGCATCGTCGCTACGCGGTTCGCCGAGCGCGCTCAACCACGCACTGCCCGGACGCATCTGCGCAACGGAGACGCCGGTTCCAAGCCACGCGTGCATGCTGCCTTCGTGCGGCGTGGCGATCGTGACAAGCCGCGCGATCTTGCGGCCGCCGTGCTCGCGCAGATAGGCGCGCATGACAAGACCGCCCATGCTGTGCGCAATGACGATCACGTCGCGAGCACCTGTCTCGGCAAGAATCGAGTCGATTTTCCGTGCGGCCTGTTGCGCGAAATGGTCGATCGATGCCAGCGGCGGCCCATACGACAGCGTGTAGATCGGAGCAATGCCGTGCGCGGAAAGCCAGCGCTTCATTGGATGCCATACGCCGGCGTTGCACAGCACGCCGTGAACGAGCAGGACCGGTCGTTGCGCGTGCGAGGGAGCGGGCTCGTGAATCAACACCCGATAGAAAATCATGCGCGGCGAGTTTCCGGCGATCGTCAGGAATTCCTGCCAGAAGAGCGTCACCTTGCCGCGCGTGTCGAGGTGCGCATCCTCGGGTCGCTCGGCCGCGAAGTGATGCGCAAACGCGAACCACGCAATCACGAACAGTAGCGGGACGACGAGATAGACGAATGGCAGCGCGGCGAGATAGAGCCACACACTCCCGCCGCTCGCGATCCGCGATGCGGCCCATGCGCCGTAGACGAGGAAAATCGCGCCGTACGCCAGCGCGAGCGAGACTGCGGTCCACATCGTGCAAGCGTACTGCTACGCCGGCGCGAGCGACTTGCGAAACCGATTGAGATCCTTCGGGGACGCAAACGTATCCTCGAAGAGACTCGACAGATTGTGGAGAATCATTCCCACCACTCGCTTTTCCCAACCTTGATCGAAGGCGATCTGCTGGTCGAGCCAGCGCTCGAGCCACATCGGATCGGGCAGGCGGCTTTGCACCGTGTCATTGGGAAACAGCGCCTGATTGACGTGAAGATTGGTCGGGTGCAACGGCTTGCCGGCGCGGCGCGGGCTCGCCATCAATACGCCTATCTTCGCGAACGCGCGCTTCGCTTCGACACCGTAGCGTTCGATCGCACGCCTCATGTAGCGAAGATAAGCGCCGCCGTGCCGTGCCTCGTCGCGCGCCATCAACTCGTAGATCTGCTTGATCACCGGCTCGGTGTGCCACGCCGCCGCGCACCGATACCAATGATTGAGCCGGATCTCGCCGCAAAAGTGCAGCATCAGCGTTTCGAGCGCAGGTGCGGGGTCGAAGTCGAAGCGCACCGCCTGCAACTCATCTTCAGATGGAACGAGATCGGGACGAAAGCGCCGCAAGTACTCGATCAACACGAGCGCGTGCCGCTGCTCCTCGTAGAACCAGATCGACATGAACGCGCAAAAGTCGCTGTCGCCGCGGTTGTCGCGCAGGAACATCTCGGTCGCCGGCAGCGCCGCCCATTCGGTGATCGCGTTCATCTTGACCGTGCGCGCCTGCTCGTCCGAAAGCTTCGCGGCGTCGAACGCGCTCCATGGCACATCGCGCTCGATCGTCCAGCGTAGCGACTCGAATTGGCGGAAGAGTTCCGGGTAGAGCATGCGTTGGATTCTACTCGACCGTCGCTCCGAAACGCGGGTTCCGACGAGGGGATTCAACCGCTGCAATCACGCGATACAGCAGACCTCCGTAGGCGAAATTGGAATTTTCACAAGTTCCCGGCGTTGCTACGGCGCTGTCGCAAAAATGCCACCTCGGAAACCGCCTTAGTAGCCGGCGACCTGCGGAACCCAGTGCGAGCGCCAACTACGTAACGCAGCAACCGTCGACGCGAGATCGGGAATCAATACGACGCCGGACATCGTCTTGCGAATCCGTCGCGTCATCTCGCCGCCTGCCCAAATCGTCACCTGCGGGGGAACCTGGCGGCGCAAGCTCGCAAGACCGTCCGTCGCATGACGCACGGCAAATGCCGCCGAGAACGACAGCGCGAGGATGTGCACCTTGTGCGCGAGCACCGCGCGACGAATGTCCTCGAGAGGCGTCTGGGTGCCGAGCGAAATGCATTGCACGCCTTCCGGCACCAGTAAAGCTTCCACGCCCAACAAACCCAGGCCGTGCTGCTCGTTCGGAAAAGTCGTCAATAGCACCCGCGGAGTACCGGGATGCCGCGGGAAGGCGTTGATCGCTACTCGAAGCGCCGCCTGCAACGACTCGGTATAGAGATGCTCTTCGAAAACTTGCAATTCGCCGCGCATCCATGCCTCGCCGACGGCGCGGTTGAGCGGGTTTAGCGTGTCGAGCACGAACTTCTGCATCCCTTCTTTCATCAGGAGATTCGCGATCGTATGTTGCAGTCCCGCGTTGTCGTGCGACTTCAAGAGTGCGAGGACGTCGCGTTCGAGTGCTGGAGCAAGCTCGGCCGGCCGCGGCGCAGCGCGCGATTCCGCGAGCGCGTTCAACTGGTCGAGCGATTGCATCATCAGCTTGCCCGGACGCATGCCGACGTCCATCAGGCGCTTGATCGCGCGAAGCTTCGCAATGTCGGCCGGGTTGTATTGACGCTCCCCATTGTCGTCGCGATCGGGCTTCGGGAAGCCGTAGCGGCGCTCCCATATGCGCAGGACATCCTTCGAGAAGCTGGTTTCCCGCTCGACCGCGCTGATATTGAGGACGAGACCTGCGGGTTCGGGGGTGTTATTCACTAAGGTCGGCGAACGTCGGACAAGGCAGGCGATCCTAGCCGGGCGCGATAGATTTGTCCAGGACAACGTGGGCCTAGGACCGCCACAGATCGTTACCGGCCGCTCGATGTCGATGATATCCATCGACAAACGGCGTGACGATTTCACTGGTATTGAATCCAGCCTCGCGGCCTCTGCGTATCACCACGCATCCCACCGCGAGGACTGCGGATGCGCATTGCGATCGTTGGCGCCGGTATCGCCGGCCTTTCCTGCAGCTGGCTTCTCACCCGACAGGGACATTCGATAACGCTGTTCGAGGCGGCGCCGCGCGCAGGAGGTCACACGCACACGGTGGATGTCACGCTGGATGACGTCACCCATCCGGTCGATACCGGATTCCTCGTCTTCAATGATTGCACTTACCCGCGCTTGATCGAATTGTTCAACGCGCTCGGCGTGGCAAGCATCGCGTCCGACATGTTTTTCTCGGTTCGCCACGACGCGGCCGGAATCGAATGGGCAGGAACGAACTGGCGATCGTTGGTATCTCATCAACAAGCTGCAACCTCTGCCATTCGCGCGTCCGGTGATTGCCACGCTCAATCCACC
>DATLOI010000093.1:0-9952 GCA_035536295.1 Casimicrobiaceae bacterium | reverse complement strand
CGCCGCTCGGAACGGGTGCGCGTCTGAACGGCTTCGTCGTCGGCGCCGTGCATCTGTTCTAAGCCGGCTTCGCATCCGGCCCACCGGATGCATCGAGCATGTCAAAGCGGGCGTCTTCGGACGCCCGTTTTCATTGATGCGAATGCAATTATTGCCAAGCATTGAAACCGACATCGGAATGATCGCTTAGTATCGCTGCCGTGCCGCCGTTATCGCGCTTTCGCTCGCTTTTTGTTGTAGTTGCCGCGTCGCTGTGCGGCAATGCCGTTCTCGCCAACGAGACGCTCTATGGGCGCCTCAACGTGTCGCTCGATTATGTTCGAGCGCACGGGCCCGGCGGCGACGAGCCTTCGTTGCGGAGGGTTTCTTCGAACTCGTCGCGCATCGGCTTTCGTGGCGCGGAATCGCTCGGACGTGGGCTGGTTGCAATATGGCAAATCGAGTCGTCGATAGGCGCCGACGCGGGTGGCGGAGTGCTCGCCAATCGCGAGACTTTCATCGGGCTCGACGGCGATTGGGGGACGCTCAAGGCCGGGCACTTTCTCTCTCCCTACGACGACATGCACGCCGTGTTCGGCAACGTCACGACGCTGACGACATCGATCCTGTCGACGGCCGGCATCTGGGCGCAGGGGTCGCTGTCGAAAGTCGCCGGCGGATTCGACGCTCGGCTCGCCAACTCGATTCGTTACGACACGCCCGAGTTCAACGGGCTCGAGGGAAGCGTGCAGGTTGCGTTGGGAGAAGACATCCCGCGAAGCCACGTCCTTTCGCTCGGTGCGGTGTACAACAGTGGAGCGTTCGAGGCCGGAGTAGCGTGGGAGCGCAATCGCCGCATTCGCGGCGAGGGTGTCGACGACTGGGGAGTCACCGCGACGGCCGCCTACAACTTCGGCCCGCTGAGGGTCGCCGGAGTCTACGAGCGATTGCGCTACGACACACCGATCGGCACGTTATCGCGCAACTTCTGGGGTGCGAGCGCGACTTACGTCGACGGTCCGCGGTCGCTGTATCTCTTTTGGGGACACGCACTCGATGGCCGTGCGCCCGCGGACGTGCGCGTGGGCGGCTTGACGCGCGGCGCCGGCAGCGGCGCCGATCAATACGAGATCACGTTCACCTACACGCTATCGCCGCGCACGCTCGCATACATCGGGTATGTACGTCTCGCCAACGAGGCGCGCGCGAGCTATAACTTCTCGACCAACCCCTATACGGCGGGATCGCCGACAGGTTTGAGGCTCAACGGCTACATCGCGGGCGCCGCGCACTTCTTTTAGGCTGATGCATGCTCGATGCACTGATCGTCGGATTCGACCGGACGCTGCGAACGTTGGCCAATGTCGCATCGAGCGCTCGTGACGTGCCGGGCGAGACGCTCCCGGAGCCGAGCCTGTCCGGCGAAGAGCGCCGTCATGCCGCCGGGCTGATGCGCGTCAATCACACCGGCGAAGTTTGTGCGCAAGCGCTCTACGCGGCCCAGGCGATGGTCGCTCGCGATCCTGAGCTCAAGGAGAAGTATGCGAACGCCGCGCGAGAGGAAGAAGAGCATCTCGCCTGGACATCGCAGCGTCTGCACGAGCTATCCGCCCACCCGTCGCTCTTGAATCCCTTCTGGTATGCGGGCTCGTTCGCGATCGGTCTGGCGGCAGGAGCCGCGGGCGATGATGTCAATCTGGGATTCGTCGTCGAGACGGAACGGCAAGTCGAAGAGCATCTGACCGGCCACGTCGAGCGCTTGCCGGCTGCGGATTCGAAAAGCCGCGCGATCGTCGAGAAAATGCGCGAAGACGAAGCGCGGCATGGCGCGATGGCGTTCGCGGCAGGAAGTACTCCACTTCCCTTTCCGTTACGCGGGTTGATGCGAGCGGCTGCCGATGTGATGCGCGCTGTCGCCTATCGGATCTAATCGGCGGGCAACTGCCTTGCGTCACGCCAGCGCTTCAACGCGGCCATCCGTGCGCGGCGCACGGCTTTGGCAATGGCATCGTTACCCGACGATGCACCACGCTTCGCGCGAGCCATGACTTCGCTGGCGATCGCACCCGCGTCGACCCGACGCACGATATCCAGAGCCTGCACCACCCATTCACCCGGCGCGTAGGCTGGCGAAGCGCCCGGGCGTGACAACGCATCGCACTCGCACACGGCAACGAGTTGCATAAGGCGTTCAGGGCGGCGCAACGCATCGGCGGCATTGATGAGATCGAGCCATGTCGCGGGACGCAACTCGTGCGCGCGATGAACAACGCCATGCCAGCGCGCGGCAAGACGCGCCAGATCGCGGCAATCGACCGGCACGCGCAGCCGTTCGGACACTCGCTCGGCAATGCGAACACCTGCGCTTTCGTGCCCGTGGTGCTTCGGCCACGATGACGCGGGCGAGCTCGCCTTGCCAAGATCGTGCGTCAACACCGCATAACGGACCGACAGTGGATGGTTGCGAGAGGCCGCTAAGTCGAGCGCCTGCAAAACGTGCACGCCGGTGTCGATTTCCGGATGATGAAGCGGCGGCTGCGGAACGCCGAACAGCGCATCCACTTCCGGCAACAGCGCTGCGAGCGCGCCGCATCGCCGAAGCGTGGAAAGCATCAGCGCAGGACGCGCTTCCATGAGTCCGGTGGCGAGTTCCTGCCACACGCGCTCGGCGGCAAGTGTCGCAAGCTCGCCGGACTCGACGATTTTTCGCATCAGGCGCTCGGTCGCGGGGGCGACCGCAAAACCGAATCGCGCAGCGAAGCGCGCGACTCGCAAAACCCGCAACGGATCCTCGTCGAACGAGGAGGAGACATGACGCAGCACGCCGGCCGCAAGATCGCGCCCGCCGCCGTGCGGGTCGATGAGCGTCCCATCGTCCGCACGCGCCATTGCGTTGATCGTGAGATCGCGGCGCTTCAAGTCATCTTGGAGCGTCACCTCGGGCGAGGCGAAAAACGCGAAGCCGCGATAGCCGACGCCCGCTTTGCGCTCGGTTCGCGCGAGCGCGTACTCCTCGTTCGTATCCGGGTGCAGGAAGACCGGAAAGTCGCGTCCGACCGGACGAAAGCCCGACGCGATCATGATCTCCGGTGTGGCGCCGACAACGACCCAGTCGTGATCGACGACCGCGCGACCCAGAAGCTCATCGCGCACCGAGCCGCCGACACGATAAATGCGCACCGGTTGCGGCAGTGGCTTTCGCATTCAGCGGCCGCTGTGCGCGCGAAATTCTTCGTAGCGGCTGTGCACGCTCCGCGGGGCGATAATTTCCGGCGCCACCGCCTCGAGCGCCGCCGGAGCGATTCCAAACAAGGTGGGAAACGACGCTTGCGTCACGTAGTCGACGCTCATCGACGCAAGCGTGTCGCGCGTGATCAGCTTACCGGGAAGATGCTCGAACACAACGGCCTGCAGACGCGAAAGCGTCGGGCCCAGCGGAATGATCGGTCGCACGTGACCCGTCGTCTCGCCGACCCATGCCACGATTTCGCGCAACGTGTAGACGCGCGGGCCGCCCAGCTCGTAGCGGTGACCGATCGTGCGATCGTCGTCGACGGCGCGTGCGCAGCAATGCGCGACATCCTGCACCCAGATCGGTTGAAAGCGTGTGGTCGGAGCGGCGAGCGCCATGAACGGCAGCCATTCGAGCAACCTCGCGAACATCGTCAGGAACGAATCGCCGCGGCCGTAAACGACGCTCGGCGCAAAGATCGTCCACGCAAGACGCGAAGCGACGATGCGATCTTCGCCTTCCGCCTTCGAGCGCAAGTAGCGGCTCGGTGCGTTGGGAGAGGCGCCAACGGCGCTCACGTGCACGAAGCGGCGCACGCCGGCACGCTCGCACGCCTCGATCAGCGAAGCCACGAGTTCGACATGCACGCGATCAAAGGTGTGGGGACCAGCCTCGTTCAAGATGCCGACGCAATTGACCACGCAATCGACGCGTCGAACGAGACGCTGCAGCGTTTCACGATCGTGAACATCCACCTGGATGATGTCGGCGGTGGGAAGCGGCAGCAGGTCTTTGGCTCGCTCGCGACGCCGCGTCGGCACGATCACCGAATGTCCTGCTGCGACCAGCTTGGCGACGACGTGTCGACCGACGAATCCGCTGCCGCCGGCGACCAGGATGCGCCGCTTCACGGCGCTTGTCCTTTGTCAGTTCGCGACCGCGACGGTCCCTCCACCCGGTTGTCGCGGCGTGACCGTCGCAAGCCGCGTCGTGAGCGGGATGACGGGCTTGCCGAGCGTGCGCGTGTAGAACATCGCATTCGCCAACACCTTTTTCACGTAATCGCGCGTCTCGTTGAAAGGAATCGTCTCGACCCAGATCGCGCCTTCGAGCGGCACGACCGGTCGCCACGCCTGCGCGCGTCCAGGCCCTGCATTGTAGGCCGCGGCGGCGAGCGCCGGATGATTGTCGAGCCGCTCGAGACAATGGCGAAAGTAGAACGCGCCGAAGCGTGTGTTGAGATCGATGTCGGTGACGCGCGACGGCTTGAATCCCGTTTCGCCGAGCTGCTTCGCGATCCAGCGCGCGGTGGCGGGCATCAGCTGCATCAACCCTTGCGCACCCGCAGAGCTCACGATGTCGGGCGAGAAGCGCGATTCCTGGCGGGCGATGGCGAACAGCAGAGCAACGTCGGTGTCATGCGCGCGCGCCGCGGCTTCGAACTCGCTGCGAAACGGGGTCTGATAGCGCATGGCGAAATCGTGACGCTCGCTGGTGCGCTCGGCGAGATTGATGGCGCGATCGACGAGCCCCTGCCGGCGCGCGAACTCCGCAGCGACCAACAAGCCTTCGTCGTTGAACCCGCGCACGATTCCGCCCCATTCGCGCGCGGACTCGACACGCAAATCGAGTTGCGCGAGCTTCACCGCACGCTTCACATCGCTTCGCGCGCCGAAGCCTGCCAGCACGGTGTCCGAAGGCGCGACCGGTCGACTCGACAGATCATGCGTTGATCCAACGAGCTCGGCGGCGAGCAGCCCGTAGAAGTGATACTCGCGTGACAAATCGACGAGAATGCGGCGCGCCTCTTCCTTGCTGCCGAGCGCATCGAGTGCGCGCGCGCGCCAATAGCGCCAGGCGGATTCATCGCGTTGCGATGCCGGCATCGCCTCGATCGCTGCGTTGACATCGCGCCAACTCAGCGCGCGAAGCGCGGCCCGCACACGCCACGCATGCCCGTCTTCGTTCAGCGACGTCGTGCCGGCTTCGCGAAAATAAAGATTGGCATCCGGCTGCAGCGCGCGCGCTGCATGAAATGCAAGCCTCGCGTTGCCATAGTTACGATCGCGCTCGGGCAGCAGCCCGCGCATTTTCACCCACGCTGCGCGGGCGGTCTGCACGTCACGGCGTGCAGCGCGATCGAGGGCGAACAGCGCAAGTTCACGCCCACCTGCGTCCTTCCAAGCGAACTGGCCTCTCGCGAGCGCGCCGAGCGGGTCGCGCTCGACTCGCCCAAATTCCACGTCGGGGATGGCGAGCGGCGGCGGTGCGGCCGAGCCGATGGCTTGAGCCAGGCGCACATTGCCGGTCTCGATTGCGAGGCGCAGGCGCGCACGGCGGTCGTCGAGCGACAGAGTGCCACGCGCAAGCAACGCGGCAAACAACGGCTCGCAGGCATCCGGCGAAGCGCGGCCGGAGAACCACAGCGGCTTCGCGTTGGCGAGCACGGCATCGCCTTCGCGCATTCGACGATGAACGATCGAATGACACGCCAGCTCGACGTCGTCACTGTTCGTCGCACCAACTTCCTGACCGAAGAGGTCCCACTGCTGTTTCGTCGCAAGCGATCTCAACCAATCGACGCGAAGTTGCTCCGCGGGAGGTGTGCCTCCGAAGCGTGCGAGGTAAGCACGCACGACCGTCGGATCGACGCTGTCGAGCGAGAGCTTGAGGCGCCAGGCCAACACGTAGGGCTCGAGCACATACCCATTGAGTGAGCTCGTCGCCGCCTCGAAACGGCGCGCGTCGCCGAGTTCGTAAGCTTGCTTCGCGGCCAGAAAGTCGGTGTCGGCGTCGGCACGAGCGAAGTCAACGCCGGTGACAAGGGCGCATGCGAGAAGGAGCACGATCATTCGCATCGGATCATTGTCCGCGAAACGCGCGCCGTTGGTAACTCTCGTTCATAGGCGTATCTACACAACCGACGCGCGGTGAAGCGAGTGTGACCAAATCCGCCCCCGCTTCGTTCCTGACGAATACTCGGGTGCTAGTATCGGCAGTCGGACTGGACGCGAGGAAGCGATGCCGCAAGAAAAGCCCGCGTCACCCCTGGTCGGCGTGGTGATGGGTAGCGACAGCGACTGGGAGGTCATGCGCCACGCAGCAGCGCTCCTCGAAAGCTTCGGCATCGCGCACGAGACACGTGTCGTGTCGGCGCACCGCATGCCCGACCAGATGTTCGAATACGCGGAAAGTGCCAAGCGCCGCGGGCTTCGCTGCATCATCGCGGGCGCCGGTGGCGCTGCGCATCTGCCGGGAATGCTCGCGGCGAAGACGCTCGTGCCGGTCCTGGGCGTGCCGGTGCCATCGAAGTACCTGCGCGGCGAGGATTCGCTGTTGTCGATCGTGCAGATGCCCAAAGGCATCCCGGTAGCGACTTTCGCGATCGGTGAAGCGGGAGCAGCCAATGCGGCATTGTTCGCTGCGGCAATGCTTGCTGCCGGCGATGCCGAGTTGGCGCACAAACTCGACGCGTTTCGCGCTACGCAGACTGAATCGGCGCGCGCCGCGCACGTTCCGCCAGCGCGTGGCAAAAGCCAGTAGACAAGGCGTCATCCAGACGTCGTTCCCGATTCCGCCCGGAGCATGGCTCGGGCTTCTGGGCGGCGGACAACTCGGTCGCATGTTCTGCATGGCGGCGCAAAGCCTGGGCTACAAGGTGGTGGTGCTCGATCCGGGCAATCACAGTCCCGCCGGTAGCGTCGCGGATCAGCATGTGCACGCCGACTATCTCGATCGGGCCGGTCTTGCGCGACTCGCGTCACTGTGTCGCGCCGCAACCACCGAGTTCGAGAACGTGCCCGCGAGCGCACTGGAATTCCTGTCGCGCACGGCGCACGTGACGCCGACCGCGGCGAGCGTTGCGATCGCGCAGGATCGCATTCGCGAAAAGAACTTTCTCGCCGAGCATGGGTTTGGCGTCGTGCCTTTTGTCGTGCTCGAGAGCGCCGCCGCTGCTGCGCGGGTCGATGCGGGGTTGACGCCCGGCATCGTGAAGAGCGCGCGCCTGGGCTATGACGGCAAAGGCCAGATACGCGTGCGCACCCCGCAGGAGGTGAGTGCTGCGTTCGTAGCGATGGGCAAGGTACCTTGCGTACTCGAAAAGTTCGTCGACCTCGCGTGCGAAGTCTCGATCATCGTTGCGCGCACCGCCACGGGCGAGACGACGACCTGGCCGGTGGCGGAGAACCGGCATCGCGATGGCATTCTCGACGTGTCGATTGTTCCCGCTCGCATCGACGCCGATCTCGCCGAGAAGGCGCGCGATATCGCAACTCGCGTCGCCAATGCGCTCGATTATCGCGGCGTGCTGTGCGTGGAAATGTTCGTGACCAGCGAAGGCGCGTTGCTGGTCAACGAGATCGCGCCGCGGCCGCACAACAGCGGTCATTACACGATCGATGCGTGCGTGACGTCGCAATTCGAGCAACAGGCGCGCATTCTCGCCGGGCTGCCGCTCGGCAATCCGCGTCTGCATGAATGCGCCGTCATGGTCAATCTGCTGGGCGATTTGTGGCTCGATGCAAGCGACGCGCGGCGCGAGCCGGATTGGGCGTCGATCTTGAGTCAGCCGGACGTCAAGCTGCATCTCTATGGCAAGGGCGAGCCGCGGCGCGGGCGCAAGATGGGGCATATCACTTGTCTCGGCGCGACGTTGCCCGATGCGTTGCGCGCGGCGCGCAAGGTCAAGCAAACGCTTGCGATTCCTGGCGTCGACGAGCTTTAGCGCTTGTCGCGATGCGATCGTGTTCGAAGATGTGCTGCGCTAGAATCTGCGCACTGCCCGGCTCGTGCAACACACCATTTGCGTTTCGATGCCGCATCGCGTCAAACGCAATGCTTGCCTGCAGGTGTGCGTCATTTTCCAAGGAGTTAGATATGAAAGCTGCTATCGCTTCACGCACCACCATCGTCTGCGCCATTGCAACAGCGGCAGTCCTTTTCGCAGGATGCGAAAAGCAGACGACAACGACGACCACCGGCAATTCGACGACCACCACGACCACGTACAAGCCCGCCCCTGCTGTCGGCCAGGCGGTGGACAAGGCCACAGCGATCACTGCCGATGCCGCGATCACTGCAAAGGTCAAGACCGCGCTACTCGCCGATCCCGAAGTGAAGGGAATGCAGATCAACGTCGACACGCGGGACGGTATCGTCATGCTCTCCGGTGCGCTCGACAAGGCGGGCAACATCGAGCGTGCGGTGACGCTTGCCAGAGGGGTCGAAGGCGTGAAGTCGGTCGACAACAAGCTGACGGCGAAATAGCTGCCTCAGCGCGCCCACCACTTCGTCATTTCGACCGCATGGAATTCAAGGATTACTACCAGGCGCTCGGCGTGCAGAAGGGTGCCAGCGCCGACGAAATCAAGAAATCGTATCGCAAGCTCGCACGCAAATACCATCCGGATGTCAGCAAGGAGCCCGACGCGCAGCAGCGCATGCGCGAAGTCAACGAGGCTTATGCGGTCCTTTCCGATCAGGAGAAGAAAGCGGCGTACGACAACCTTGGCTCACGCTATCGAGCCGGGCAGAATTTCGAGCCGCCGCCGGATTTCGGTGGCGGATTCGATTTTTCGCAAGGTGCGACCGACGAGGACTTCAGCGAATTTTTCGCGAATCTTTTCGGCGCACAGCGCGCCGCCCGCGACGGCGGTCAACGTGCTCCGCGTCCGCGGCGCGGCGGCGATTCGCGTGCACGAATCGAGATCGATCTCGCCGATGCGTATCACGGATCGCAGCGTTCGATCGTGCTCGGTTCGCCGAGTGTCGAGGATTCGGGCCGTGTCAGCGTCGTCGAACGTACGCTGAACGTTCAGATCCCGAAAGGCATTCGCGAAGGGCAGCAGATCCGGCTCGCGGGTCAAGGCAATCCGGGCTTGCGTGGCGGCGCGCCAGGTGACCTCTATCTCGAGATTCAATTCGCGCCGAGCGCTCGCTACTCGATCGTCGAGAAGGACGTTACGCAAACCCTTCCGGTCGCGCCCTGGGAAGCGATGCTCGGTGCGCGGATCGAAGTTCCCACGCCGTCGGGCCGCGTCGAAGTCGCGGTGCCGCCGCGATCGAAGAATGGCACGCGATTGCGCTTGAAAGGTCGCGGGATTCCCGCGGACCCGCCAGGGGATCTTTACTTGCAACTGGAGCTCGTGCTGCCGCCCGACTCGGAGAAGGCGCGTCAGCTCTTCGAAATGATGTCGCGCGAAATCCAGTTCAATCCGCGTGAATCGCTGGAGGGACAGCGATGAAAGTGGTAACCGGCGTGGTGGTGGACGAGTTCACGTTGACTATCGACGAGCTCGCGCAAGCGTGCGCGTGTGAAACGCGATGGGTCGTCGAGCATGTTGAGTCGGGCGTTCTGAGCGGCGTCGTCGTTTCAAGCGGCGAACAACGCTTTGCGAGCGCCGCACTCACGCGCGCACGCCGCCTTATCGAGATCGAGCGCAGCTTCGATGCCGATCCCGAGCTTGCGGCGCTGACCGTCGATCTGATCGAGGAAATCGAGACCCTGAAGCGCGCGCTGCGGTCGTGAACCGCCGGCGCGAATTAGCTCGCGGTTCCCACAACGCGTGTTTTTTTCCTAGCCGACTCCGGCTTGACCGCGCTGCGTTGCGCACCCTCTGGTAGCGTTGCCACGCGTTCGTACTCGGGATCGACGAAGCGCGAGCCGTTACTTGCATAGTCGCGCGCCATGTCGATCGCGTCGAGGCCCCAGAACAGCGCCTCGCCGATTGCAAGTGTGGG
>DATLOI010000092.1:0-30606 GCA_035536295.1 Casimicrobiaceae bacterium | reverse complement strand
TTCTTGAACTCGCGTAGCAACGTGCGCCTGATCCCGTTGCAGGCTTACGTGGGATGTGATCGCTACGAGCGATTTCGGATACGCGAGCTTAGTACGCGCGATCCTGCGTTTCGTCCGGCGCTCAAGGTACTTCGCGAGCAGATTCCCATTCCCGGCCGCGTCGCGAGCGAACAAGCGTTCCGATTGGCGCTCGCGTATCGTAGTCCCGAATGCAGATATCACCTGTGGGCTTTGAGCGGCCGATCCCGTCGGATCGATGGCGTCGCCAGCTTCTTCACGCTGCGTCCTGCGGGATTCGGCGGCTACATCGTGCTAAAGGGACCGCTGAAGGGAAAGGGGTTGTTGCGATTGTTGATCGCCAGCATGGAACGACAGATGATCGACGATGCGTTCGGGTCGCAGGGATGGTTTATCGAATGCGATGACGAGTCGGCCGCGCCCTTTGTCAAGTGCGGTTTCCTCGAGGTCTGCGTCGACTATTGCCCGCCGCGCGTCGGAACGAGAGCTTCAGGAGCCGAACAGCTCAAGCTGCTGTACAAGCCGTTTGGCGTTCCCTACGAGGCGCCGCAAATTACGCGGCGATTCGTATTGGATGCTATCAGTGCCTTTCTGAAACGCGTTTATGGGGTGTCGGCGCCTCGGACGCATCATTGCTATAAACGCGCCAGGAAAACGCTTGGGGTCGATGCCGAAGGCAACGTCGTATGGGCCGACTTGCTCGAACGCTACGGTGAGTCCGCGAGTGGCCGCACGGCCTGACCATGGAAAATCCACTGCAGTTCGACTACGACGCCTTCGTGAGCGCGAAGACCAGCGATGGGCGGAGTGGCTCGTCGAGGCGCTCGAGACTTACGAAGTCCCGATCGAGCTCGTACGCAAAGGCACGCAACGCTTACGGGGGATTTTTCGCGACGACAACGAGCTCGGGGCAAGCGGTGACCTTACCGCCGACCTCAAGTCTGCGCTTTGGCGCAGCGCTCATCTGATCGTCGTCTGTTCGACGATTACGCCGGGGAGCGCCTGGGTACGAGCCGAAGTGCAGCGATGATCTTCCCGGGCGCGGGTCTCGACTACTTCAGCTGTGGGGCTCACCCGAGACGTTCAACCAGCTGACGGTCATCTCGACTGCCGGCTTGCAGTTGTTCCCCCACCGCCACCTGGGCCTCGCGCTTGGCAACGAGAGCCACGTGGAGTTCGACGCCAACCCCCGGCGTGCTGATCACGAGGCTCGTGTTCGACAACATCCCGGCCTTCAACGCCTTCGAAACCGCCAATTTCAGCGTCACTCGCGGATCCGGGCCGCCCAGTGCCGTACCGGAACCCGCGACGTATGCGCTCCTGCTAGCCGGGCTCGTCGCCGTGGGCTATGTCGGCCGTCGCAACCGAAAACGGCCGCACGAGATCGGCGTTAGGGTCAAGGCTTCTGATAGAAATTGGCCGCAACGGATAAGGGCGCAGGTCTTTTCGCAGCCCTGTTAGCTGTTTTCGTCGGGTCGACGATAGGACGCGTATGAGGCAGTGATTCGAGAGCTGTCAGCTGCTGTGACAGCCGCCGATTGCAACGAACAATCTGTTCCACATCAAGAGGCACGGATGACCGCGGAGATGATCAGCCGCGATTCACGTCATCCGCTTCCTGCACCAACCCTTCCTCGAACGCCGCCAGCCGCGTGCTCTTCGGCCGGTCGGGGTGGTATGCAAGGTAATACGCGCCCGACGTCTTTACGTTGACCGCGAACGGCGCAACCAGGCGGCCCGATCGCAAGTCATCCTCGACCATTGCACGCTGCGCGATGGTCACGCCTAGCTCGTCGATTGCGGCCTGATAGGCGAGCGCCGCATTCTCGAATTTCAATCCGCTGTTGCCATCGACGTCGCCGACCTCTGCCACCGAAAGCCAGGTGGGCCAATCATGCGGACGATGCAGCGAACATAGCAGCACGTGTTTTGCAAGATCGCGCGGCTTCTTGAGGGGCGGCGCGCGCTTCAACAGGTTCGGACTGCATACCGGGGTCAGCACTTCGCCGAACAACCTGCGAAAACCGCGTCCCGCCGGCGCCACGAGATCCGAGTGAATGTACGCGTCGACATCGTCACGATCGAAGTCGGCCGTGTCATGTGATGTCGTGATCTGCACGTCGATCCCGCGATGCAGTGCATGAAATCGCGCGAGCCGCGGGATCAGCCATTTGATCGCGAACGTCGGCGGCAGCTTGAGGCGCAGGAGATTCTCGTCGGGACTCCGTTGCAACTGACGCGTCGCATGATCGATCAGATCGAGCGCGCCCTTGACGACGCGGAAGTAAGAATTACCTCGCGTCGTCAGATCGATGCCGCGTTGCGTGCGCGTGAAAAGCTTTGTTCCGAGCCAGCGCTCGAGCGCAGCAACGTGACGGCTCACGGCCCCCTGGGTCACGAAAAGCTCTTGTGCGGCGCGCGTGAAACTCGCGTTGCGGGCGGCCGCTTCGAAAGCGCGAACGCCGTTCAGCGGAGGAAGCCGGCGGCTCATCTACAGATATGAGTTTTACTCATCCCGACTATGCAGTAATTATGCTTGCAGATCAAGTCAGAACGCTTAATCATGCGCGAGACTCGCCCAACGATCGCTCTAGGAGGAAGCTCATGCTCTTTCGCTTTGGACTCGCCGCCATGCTGTGCGCCTGCATGGAATTGGTGCACGCCCAGGCATATCCGTCGCGACCGATCAAGCTGGTGGTTCCCTGGCCCGCCGGCGGCGGCGTCGACACGGCCGCGCGCCTCATCGCCGATCCGCTTGCCAAGCGGCTCGGTCAACCAATCGTCGTGGACAATAAACCTGGTAGCGCAGGCAATATCGGAACGGCGCAGGTCACGCGCGAGAAGCCCGATGGGTACACGCTGCTCATGGGGTCGTTGTCACCGCACGCAGTCAATCCTCACCTCTACGACACGCTGGGCTTCGAACCGATCAAAGACTTCGCACCGGTTGCCCTGGTCTACACAGTACCGAGCTTCTTGGTCGTTCCAGCGGCGTCTTCTGCCAACGCGCCGCAGGATCTGGTAGCGCTTGCGAAGTCGCAGCCCGGCAAGCTCAACTTCGGCAGCGGCGGTGCAGGCTCGTCGCAACATTTGTTCGGCGTGATGTTCAACGCGGCCACGAAGATCGACGCGGTGCACGTTCCCTACAAGGGAACTGCGCCTGCGGAAGCTGCGCTGATTGCAGGCGAGGTCGACTACATGCTCGACCCGCCGACCGCTTTGCCGTTTGTCGCCGCGGGTCGCTTGAAGGCGCTCGCAGTCGCGGCGCCGGCGCGAAGCTCCGCCCTTCCCAACGTCCCGACGCTCGACGAGCTCGGCATTGGCGGTGTGCATACGCTCACCTATTACGGTGTGCTCGCACCCGCGGGGACGCCCAAGGACATCGTCGACAGGCTGAACGCCGAGATCAACGCGATCCTTAAAACCGACGACATGCGCGATCGTCTTGCGAAACTCGCCGCCGAGCCCGGGTCCGGCAGCCCCGGCGACTTCCAGCGGTTCATGGAGGCTGAGCTCAAGCGCTATGGCGACATCGTGAAGCTCTCCGGTGCCAAGGCGGTTCAATAGCGTATCGATGCCGGCGCGGCGATCCAAGGGCGCGGGACGTGATGCCGAGGACAATGTTCGAGAAAGTGTGGGATCGGCATGTCGTGCTTACCCGCGACGACGGCGCGTCGCTGCTCTACGTCGACTGTCACCTGTTGCAGGACGGCTCGGCACCCGCATTCGAGATGCTGCGCAAGCGGGGGTTGAAGCCGCGCGTTCCCTCGCGCACGTTCGGGACGCCGGACCACTACATCCCTACGGACAGCCGCGATCTTTCGACGGTGCGTGATCCGGAGAAGCGCGCGATGGCCGAGGCGCTCGCGCGCGACACGTCGCAGGCGCGCATCCCGTTTTTCGGTCTGTCCGATCCGCGTCAGGGCATCGTGCACATCGTCGGCCCCGAGCAGGCGCTGACGCAACCGGGCATGCTGATCGTGTGCGGTGACAGCCATACGTCGACGCACGGCGCGCTCGGCGCGCTCGCGTTCGGCATCGGTGCAAGCGAAGTCGCGCACGTACTCGCGACGCAAACGCTGTGGCAAAGAAAGCCGCGCACGATTCGCATCACGATCGACGGGGCGCTCGCCGCCGGCGTCGTCGCGAAAGACATCATCCTCGCCATCATCGCGAGAATCGGCACCGCCGGCGCGGTCTCCCACGCGGTCGAGTACGCGGGATCGACGATCCGCGCGCTGTCGATGGAGGGTCGGCTGACGATTTGCAACATGTCGATCGAGGCCGGCGCGCGGGCAGGCATGATCGCGCCCGACGACACGACGCTCGCATATCTGCACCGACGACCGTTTGCACCAAAGGGTGCTGCATGGGATGGCGCGGTCGCACGCTGGCGAACGCTTCCATCGGATGCGAACGCAACGTTCGACCGCGAAATCGCGTTCGATGCACGCGCGATCTCGCCGATGGTCACGTGGGGCAACAGTCCCGAGGAGGCGCAACCGATCACCGGCCGCATCCCGGATCCCGCGGCCGTCGCCGATGCCGAGCGTCGGGAGACGATGCAGCGCACGTTGCAGTACATGGGGCTGGTTCCGGGTGCGCCGCTCACCGACGTTAATATCGACCGCGTGTTCATCGGATCGTGCACGAACGCGCGGATCGAGGATCTGCGAAGCGCGGCGGCGATTGTCGATGGCCGGCGCGTCGCGCCACATGTCGAGGCATGGGTGGTGCCGGGTTCGGGACTCGTGAAAGCGCAGGCCGAAGCCGAAGGACTGGATCGCGTGTTCCTGCAGGCGGGGTTTCAATGGCGGCACGCCGGATGCTCGATGTGCCTCGGCACGAACGGCGATCAGGTTCCTTCCGGGCAGCGGTGCGCGTCGACGTCGAATCGCAATTTCGTCGGCCGTCAGGGTCCGGGCTCGAGAACGCATCTGATGAGTCCCGCAATGGCTGCCGCCGCCGCCGTGACCGGCCGCTTGACCGACGTGCGCACGCTGCTCTGACGCCTCGCATGGAACCGTTCAAGCATCTCGACGCCATCGCCGTGCCGATCGCGCGCAGCAACGTCGACACCGATCAGATCATTCCGGCGCGCTATCTGCAAAAGCCGCGCGCCGACGACTTCGGCGCGTATCTATTTCGCGACCTGCGCTTCGGCGCAGACGGAACGGAGATCGATTCGTTCGTGTTGAATCAGCCACCGTATCGGTCGGCGCGCATCGTCGTCGCCGAACGCAACTTCGGCTGCGGTTCGTCGCGCGAGCAGGCCGTATGGGCTCTGCACGACTACGGCATTCGCGCCGCGATCGCCCCCTCGTTCGGGGACATTTTCGCGACCAACGCTGCGAAGAACGGACTGCTACCGATCGTTCTTCCCGACGCGACGGTGACCTCGACGATCGATGCCCTCCAACGCAAGCCGGGAGCGCGCATTGCCGTCGATCTCGCATCGCAAATTGTCGTTACACCAGACGGTGTCAGGCATCGCTTCGACGTCGATCCGTTCGTCAAGCATTGCCTGCTCGAGGGCCTGGACGAGATTAGCTACACGCTCACGCTGCTCGACCGCATCGAAAAGTTCGAGTCGGGCTACGTCTCGTGAAAATCGCCGTTCTCGCCGGCGATGGCATCGGCACCGAAGTCACGGCGCAGGCGGTCAACGTGTTGCGCGCTGCCGTGGGTAATCGATCGCCGCTCGAGCTCGTTGATGCCGAAGTCGGTGGCGTTGCGCTCGAGCGCCATGGGGATCCGCTGCCGCCGCATACGCTCGACATCGCGCGCAAGTCCGACGCCATCCTGTTCGGCTCGGCCGGGGTACCTGGCGACGAGAAGCTGCCGTACGACAAGCGTCCCGGCGCAAGTCTGTTGCGGTTGCGGAAGGACCTTGCATTGTTCGCGAATTTCCGGCCCGCGTTCCTGTTCCCCGAGCTTGCCGACGCGTCGACGATGAAGCCCGCGGCGATCGAGGGTCTCGACCTCATGATTCTGCGTGAGCTGACCGGCGACCTCTACTTCGGCGAGCCGCGCGGCTTTGGCACGAATGCATCCGGCGATCGCGAGGCGTTCAACACGATGCGCTATTCCGAGCCCGAGGTCGAGCGCATAGCGCACGTCGCTTTCCGTACTGCCCGTTCCAGGCGTCGCAAGTTGTGCTCGGTCGACAAGGCCAACGTGCTCGAAGTCATGCAGCTTTGGCGCGACGTGGTCTCGCGCGTCGGTCGCGAGTATCAGGATGTGGAGCTCACGCACCTGTTCGTCGATGCCGCAGTCATGCAGCTGATGCGCGCACCAACGCAGTTCGACGTAATCGTCACCGGCAACGTGTTCGGAGACATCCTGTCGGACGCAGCGGCAATGCTCACCGGTTCGATCGGCATGCTCCCGTCTGCATCGCTTGCGCACGATCGCAAGGGCCTCTACGAGCCGGTGCACGGTTCGGCGCCCGATATCGCGGGGCGCGACCTCGCCAATCCGATCGCCGCGATACTCTCCGCTGCGATGATGCTGCGCTATTCGTTCGATCGCGCCGATCTTGCCGACGAGATCGAGCGCGCAGTACGCTCCGCGCTCGCCCACGGTTATCGTACCGCCGACATCTTCAAGCCAGGAAACAAACGCGTGGGGACCGCCGATATGGGCGGCGCGATCATCGAGGCCCTGCGCGCTCGCCGATGACGATTCGCACATTGCGTGAAGCACTCGCCGCCGAGCGTCCGCTGGTGACGCCGCTTGCGCACGATGCGCTATCAGCGCGTCTGATCGAGCGTGCCGGCTTCGGTGCCTTTTCCATCGGCGGCTCGGCAATGCTCGCTGCGCGCTTCGGTCTCCCCGATATCGGCCTCGTCGGCTTGGCGGACATGGCCGAGGGCATTCGCGACATCGCGGCGGCGACATCGCTACCGTTCTTCGCCGACGGCGACGATGGCTACGGCGACGTGAAGAGCGTCGCGCGCACCGTCGAGACCTACGAGCGGCTTGGTGTCGGCGGCATCTTGATCGAGGATCAGCAGCGCGAGCACAAGCAACAACGCGCCGATAACGCACGCGGCGTTGTCGATCGCGACCTGATCGAGCAGAAATTGCGAGCGGCGCTCGGGGTGCGTCGTACGCCGGACACGCTGATTGTCGGCCGCACCGATGCTTACGGCATCATGGGACTCGACGAGTCGCTCCGCCGCGCCGAGCGTTTCGTTGCGCTCGGCGTGGATGCCGTGTTCGTCGCCGGCCTCAAGACGATGGAGGACTACGAGCGCGTGGGTCGCGAGCTGCGTGGGGCATTGCTGTGCGCGGCGATCTTCGAGACACCCGGCATGCCGTGGCCGACGCCTGCAGAGCTAGGCGATCTCGGATTCGCCCAAGTTTCTTATCCTGCCTCGCTGATCTTTCGCGTGACCGCAACGATGGCCGATGCGCTTGTGCAGTTACGCGCGCATGCGCAAGGACGCGAGTCGATGAAGCAGGACCCGGCGGCGGCGGCATCGCGACAGCGGCTGGATGGCGCGCTAGAGCTGGATCGATGGCAGGCGGTGGAAAGGGACTACGCGATGCCACGCCGACAACAACATTCGTAACGAGGAGGACACATGCATCGTTTACTCGGAAGCACGTTGCTCGCGCTCGTCGTCACGGCGTTTGCGAGCGTTTCGGTGGCCCAAGAGATCGTCGTATCCAACTATGGCGTTTCAGCCAACGGCATGCCGTTCGCGGTCGCGATGGAAAAGGGCTATTTCAAAGACGAAGGCATCAACGTCACCGGCATCATCACGTCCGCGGGTGGGGGCACGACGTTGCGCAACATGCTCGCCGGCAACGCGCCGTATGGAGAGGTGAATCCGGTCGTCGTCGTGTCGGCCGTGCTGCAGGGTGCGGATTTGCGCATCATCAGCGACAACGTGAGCACTGTCGCCGAGTTCGTCTGGGCGGTGAAGCCCGATTCGCCGATCAAGTCGGTCAAGGACTTCAAGGGCAAGCGTATTGGCTACACGAACCCGCGCTCGACGAGCCAGGCACTCGCGAACCTGCTGCTGCGCAGCGCGGGCTTGAAGCCCGACGATGTCGAGCTCATGAAGACCGGCGGCTTTGGCGAAGGCATCGCCGCGCTCGACAAAGGTCTCGTCGACGTCGTGCCCATTCCCGAGCCGCTGTGGTCCAAATTCAAGGACAAGTATCGCGCGGTCGTCGTCGCCAGCGAGGCGCTGCCTCCGCTGGGCAACGTCGTCGGCGTGACGACGGTCGAAGGCGCGGCGAAAAACGGCAAGTTCATCAGCGCCGTGATCCGCGCGCGTCGAAAGGCCGTCCAGTTCATGAAGAGCAACCCGGACGAAGCCGCTGACATCATTGCCAAGGCATTCACGTTGGAACGCGATGTCGCGCGAAGCGCAGTGCGCAACCTGACCAGGAGCATGACCGCCGGCGTGCCCTACTGGAGCGAGGGACAGATCAACCTGTCGGGATTGAAACGAATGATCGATGCGCAGAAGGAGGTCGGCGCGATCACCGGTGACGTCGATCTCGACAAGATCATCGACACGCGTTTTTTGCCGGACGATCTCAAAGCGATGAAGTAGCGTTCGTGGCGGAAACCCATGTCGCCTTGCGTAACGTGCGCAAGGTGTTTCCGGGTGTGGCCGGCACGCAGGCCGTCGACGCGCTGGGTCCGCTCGATCTCGATCTTGCACGTGGCGAATTCTTCGCCGTCGTCGGTCCGTCGGGTTGCGGCAAGTCGACGCTGCTCGACATCATCGCCGGCTTGACACCGGTTAGCGAAGGGAGCGTCGAGTTCGAGGGACGTCCTGTCGCGGCAGAAGTGCCCGACGGCATCGGAGTGGTGTTCCAGGACGACGCGTCGCTGCCGTGGCTCGACGTCACCGACAATATCGCCTTCGGATTGCGTCATGCCGGGCTTCCGATCGACGAGCAAAAAGCGCGCGTGCAGCGTGCGCTCGAGCTCATGGGCCTGGTCGATTTCGCGAAGACCTATCCGGCCCAATTGTCCGGCGGGATGCGCCAGCGGGTTTGCATCGCGCGCACGCTGGTCATCGAGCCGCGATTGATCCTGCTCGACGAGCCGTTCGGGGCGCTCGACCAGCAGACGCGGCTTCTGATGGGCGACGAGCTCTTGCGTTTGTGGCGCACGACCGGCGCGACCGTCTTCCTGATTACGCATGCGCTCGACGAAGCGGCGATGCTTGCTGACCGCATCGGCGTCATGTCGGCGCGGCCCGGCTGCCTGATCGATGTCGTTCAGACCGGCTGGCCGCGCGAGCGGGACAGCCGGATCGTCCAGCGCACGGAATTCGGCGCCGTGACGGCTCGCCTGTGGAAGACGTTGCGCGAAGAGTCGATCAAGACGCTCGGCGCACAGGCGCGCGCCACATGAATCGGCTTACGCTCTACCGCGTGCTGGTGATCGCCGCCGCAATCGCGGTGCTCGAAGCGCTTTGCCTTGGCGGCGCGATCGACCGCATCACGATGCAGCCGCCGCACGAGATCGCGCGCGACTTCGTTCGCCTGCTTGCGTCAGGCAAGATGAACGACGCGATCCGCAAGACGTTCGGAAACGCGGCGATCGCGTTCGCGATGGCGCTCTTGGCCGGCGTTTCGCTTGCGGCGCTGCTGCACGGCCTGCGGGCGCTACGCGCCACGCTCGATCCACTCTTCGCGACCTACTACGCCGTTCCAGTGTTCGCGTTCTATCCGTTTCTAATCGTCGTGTTCGGTCTGGGTGATCTGCCGCAGGTCCTGATCGGCTTCATGCTGGCCGTCGTCGCGGTGATCGTCAACACGCTGAACGGTCTCGATCGCGTGCCGCGCGTGCTCCTCAAGACGGCGCGCATCCATCGTCTTGGTCGGCTGCGAACTGCGCTGTCGATCACGCTGCCTTACGCTGCGCCGCACATCCTGACCGGCGTGAAACTCGCCGTCGCTTATTCGCTGATCGGCGTCGTGGGCTCGGAATTCATCATGTCGCGAGGCGGCATCGGTTACGAGATCAGCTTCGCGTACAACAACTTCGAGAACGCGACAATGTACCCGCTGATCGTGCTGATCCTGATCCTGTCGATCACGTTGAACAGCCTCTTGACGGCATGGGAGAAGCGACTGCTCACCCGACGGGGACAGCGATGAGTGCGATCGCCGAGCGCATCGAGCCGATGGCGTCGACGGAGGCGATGCGATGGGGCTCGCTGCGTAACGGCCTACTGCTGATCGCGGCGCTCGTTGCGATCTGGCAGCTGCTGTACATGTGGATCGGCGAAACCGCGCTCGCTTCCCCGGCTGCGACGCTACGCTACACAGCGAAGCTAGTCACCAGTGAGACGTTCATGCCCCACCTGCGCGACACGATGCTCGCGTTCGCGGTGGGCTACGCGCTCGCCGTCGTGATGGGGCTTGCGATCGGCTTCTGGCTCGGCTTTCATCGTCTCTCGGGCGAGGTGATGGAGCCGATGGTCGTCGCCGTCTACTCGCTGCCGAAAGTCACGCTCTATCCGATCCTGCTGCTGGCATTCGGGCTCGGCATTTCGGCGAAGATCGCGTTCGGCACGCTGCACGGCGTCATTCCGATTATCCTGTTCACATTGTCGGCCGTGCGCAACGTGAAACCCATCCTGATCAAAACCGGACGCGTGCTCAAGCTGACGCCGATTCAAATGGTGCGCTCGATCTTGTTTCCTGCGACGCTACCGGAGATCTTCACAGGGTTGCGCGTGGGCTTCGCGCTCACGCTCATCGGCACGCTGCTCGCCGAAATGTTCGCGTCGCAGCGCGGCCTCGGATTTCTTTTGATGAACGGCATCGGGCTGCACAACGTCGAGTTGATCATGGCGATCACGTTGCTGATCGTCACATTCGCGGCGGCGGTGAGCACGCTCCTTCTGCACATTGATCATCGTCTGCACCGTCGCGTGTAACGCCGATCCAGCTGCGCAGGACAGCCGCTGCTTGTACGACTGCCACCGTCCGAGTGTTTCTGTTGGGCTCGCGAGACCTTCAACCAGCTACAGTCAACTCGACTGGCGGCTCGCAGGTCTCAACCGCCATCAGCCGGGGCCTCATGCTTGACGACGAAAGCTTATACGTGGAGTTCGCGGCGAATCCAGGCGTGTTGATCACGAGCCTCGAGTTCAACAACATCCCGGTCATCAACACTTTTGAAACCGCCAACTTCAGCGTCACTAGCGAACCGCGGCCGCCCGGTGCGGTTCCGGAACCGGCGACTTATGCGCTCCTGTCGGCCGGCCTCGTCGCCGTGGGCGATGTCGGCCGTCGCAACCGAGAAAGCGGCACGAAATCGGCCATAGGTGGCGCGGCTGTCGGAGCGGTTCAGCTCAAACTCAGTGCACTGGCGAGCAATGCGCGTAACCGATCGCCGATGCGTTCGTAACGCGGCAGCATGAATGCCCGCGGCCTAATGGCGATGGCCTTTCACGCGCCGTTACCGCGCTCCCTGCCGGAGCAGCCGGCTCAAGACGATCGACTACGCAGCCGCGAACTCGTCGCGCTCTTTCCAGCGTCCTCCCCGCGGCGCGCGAACTTCAGGACGAGCCGACACGTAGCGCGTCAGCGCGTCGGTGAGTGAGGGCATCAGCATCGAGCGCGCGCTCGTGAGTGCGCTGTACCGCGGGCGGCGCGCGGCAAGCTCGAGCGCGGCGGTCGAGCACACGATCAGCGAATCAGCGCGCAACCCAGCGGCTTTGGCTGCACGCACCGCGAACTCGGCCCACGTGACCGCGTCGCCGTTGCTGAGATGCCAAATGCCGGCGGTACGATCGATGAGCAGGTCCAACGACACGTTGACCAGGTCCGGTACATAGGTTGGCGACATGATCATGTCGCCCGCCGCGAGAAACGGCAGGCGCGAGCGCAATGCGCGCAACGCCGCGGTCACGTAGTTGTGATCGTCCCACGGACCGAAGAACGCGCTGGTGCGAACAACCAGGGCCTCCGGATAGCGATCGAGCACGCGCAGCTCCGCCTCCGCCTTGCTGCGCCCGTAGACGTTGAGCGGGGCGGGCACATCGGTCTCGATGTAGGGCTCGCTACTCGAGCCGTCGAACACGAGGTCGCTCGAAAATGTGAGGAACGCAGCGCCACGCGCCGCGCACGCGGAAGCCAGCGTTTCGGCGCCGCGGGTATTTTCGCGGAAGCACAGCATCGATTCGCGCTCGGCATCGTCGACACGCACGTAGCCTGCCGTATTGACGACGGCCCATGGCTCGTACTGCTTCAGGGCGGCGTCAACGGAGACGGCGTCCGCGATGTCAAGCTCGTTACGGGTCAGCAGGCGATAGTCGATCCCTCGCTGCCCGCAGATTCGCGCGAATGCGCGACCCAGCGTGCCGGTGGCGCCGGTAATCAGAAGCGGCGCTGCTCCCGCGGCGACTTCCGATTCCGCGAGCGCGTGCGTTATTGCGTTGAGGCCGACCGGTGGTGTGTAGAAGCGAGCGGACCTCCCCCACCAGCCACGAACAGACAGAAGCGGATGATCGAGGGGATCGCCCGCAACGAGCGACTTTGCGAGGGCAGCGAGTGCTGTCGGACGTGGCGGGATCGCTCGGACGTCGAATGCACCAGATTCGTAGTAACCGCTGGCGTTGGTGACGAGGCTGTTCCAGTCGAAAGCACCGAACAGCGCCCACAGGGTCACTCCGCTGATATCCATCCCCGAGTTCCGCAGATCCGTCGCCGTGGCCCAGATCTCCGCGATCCAGCGGAGTTGGTCCTCACGGGTCGCGTCTATGTGCGCCTCGGTAATGGCGAGCGGCAATCGATAGCGTGACGCGGCCTCCGCGAGGAGCGCGCCTATGCCGTCGCGCGCGACCGGGCATCGCACTGCCTCGACGTCTGCATACCGGTGACGACCGTTGCCCCCGTGATAACACGGTGCGTAAGTGTCGACGTCTTCGTCCAGATAGCGCTCGCTTGTGACGTAGTAGTTGATGCCGATCGTATCGGGCGGACACGGGTGTTGGACGAACCACGTGAGTTGCGCGCGCGTTGCGCCCCCCTGCCGGATCAACCAGTCCCACAGCGGATGATGGGCATCCACGGCGCCGCACAAAAGATCCCACGCAAGCCAGCGACGCTCGTTGTTGAAATCCGCCTGATAGCGGAGCGCGGGTGTGCTGTACGTCTTGCCAAGGTCATCCGTTTGAACAAGCTTCGCGCGCGGGTTGATTGCGCGAATAGCGCGCATCGCGAGCGCTACGCCGCGACACTGCATGAGCAGGGCCTTCGTGAACGCGCGGTCGCATCGCCCGTGCGGATACCACACACCATACAAGCCGCTGAAAAGTGCCGTCGTCAGCGGCTCGTTCACCGGTGTGTAGTGTTCGACCCAAGGGTAGCGAGAGGCTACACACGTCGCGTAGTCCGCCAGCTTCGCGGGGAATTGATCATCGAGCAGGCTGGTGTGACGCGGTCCACTCCCGTGATGGACGAGACCCACGATCGGCGTGATGCCGAGTTCGCGCAATCTTGCGAGGCGCTCGTCAGGCCAGCGCCAGTCTGCGTCCTGCGCTGCAGCCGGCATCGTTTGCTCCCAGAGCACCGGGTAGCGCAGCGTGCGGATGCCGAGATCGGCACACGCGTCAAGATCGCTGATCCGCGCGTGGTGGCCCGAGCGCTCGAGCTGGTTGTAATAGCGGTCTCCCACGCGATTTAGCGTGGGCTCGATACCGCCCCACAATGGCAGGGACGAGGTCGGCGTGGACGCCTTGCGTTCCATCGGATGGTTTCCGCCGCGACTCGCTAGCAGCTGCCTAGGCCGCGCCGCGAACCCCTGCCGGTGCCGCTGCGATCAGGTCCGGACTAAGTCCGGGTCTTGTGGGATCGACCTGCGGTGCGCGTGCCGGAACGGCGGGACTTCGCACGCACGGTGTGCTGCCTTCTGCTGCACGCACGTCTTCCAATCCGAGATGCAGCAGGACGCCTTCGGCTGCCTTGAGTGCCGCACCGACGCACTGGTCCATGTTGTAGTAACGGTACTGCGCAAGACGCCCGACGAAACTGACCTCGGTCGCATCCTTGGCGAGCGACTCGTAGCGCTTCAACACCGCCTCGTTCTCCGGTCGCGGAATGGGATAGTAGGGATCGCCTTCGTCGCACGGATATTCGCGGACGATCGAAGTGCCGGTATGCGTTTGCCCGGTGAGATGCTTGAACTCGGTGATGCGCGTGTAATCGTGATCGCAGGGAAAGTTGATCGTCCCGACGGATTGGTACTGGTCGGTAGCGGGCAGGTGCTCGTGCGAAAACTCGATCGAACGATACGGCAATCGACCGTAGCAGCAATCGAAATAGGCGTCGATCGGCCCCGTGTACACGATGTGACGCGCGCGGATTCGACGCCTGATCTTAAAGAAGTCGACTCCCCCCTCGAAACGGATGTTGGGGTGATCGAGCATCCGGTCGAACATGCGCGTGTAGCCTTCGAGCGGCATGTGCTGGAAGGTATCGGTGAAGTAGCGATCGTCGTGGTTCGTGCGCGTGGGAATGCGGGCAGCGACCGACGCGGCGAGCTGCGACGGGTCCAGCCCCCACTGCTTGCGCGTGTAGCCTCTGAAGAACTTTTCGTAGAGATCGCGCCCGACCGCGGTCAGAACAACATCCTCGCTCGTCCTGACGGTTGAGCGCTGCTCGCGGACGGACTCGAAGAACGCCCCGATCGTGTCCTGCGTCAGCGAGAGACCATAGACACGGTTCACCGTATCGATGTTGATGGGAATCGGCACGAGCTTATCGGCCACCTTAGCAAGCACCCGGTGTTCGTAGAACCGCCACTCGGTGAACTGGGAGAGGTACTCGGCGATGCGCACGCCGTTCGTATGAAAGATATGCGGCCCGTAGGGGTGGATGAGCAGGCCATGTTCATCCACCTTGTCGTGCGCATTGCCACCGACGTGCGGCCGCTTGTCGATGATCAGCACCTTGACTCCGTGACTGGCGAGACGCTGGGCCACCACGGCACCCGAAAAGCCCGCACCCACTACGAGGACGTCTACTCTCATCATGGTCCTCGTCCCTACGCTGTCAGCCGCTGAGGGAGGACAGTGCGTCGTCTTGCCTTTACCGCGGAAAGCATGTGTCCGCGCATCGCTTCCACCATCGTCTCCCAGCTCGCGGCGCGTGCTCGCTCAACGCCTAGCGCGATCAAGTCGGGATTCGGCGCAACGCAGGCCTTCGCCGCAAGGCGGATGAATTCGTCGCCTGATGTTGCGACCTGCACGATCGGGGTGAAGTGGCGAACGACATCGGCAACGGCCGTCGAGATGACAGGCTTGCCGGCGGCCATGTATTCCAGCGTCTTGGTCGGATTGATGTTCTCGGTCGCCTCGTTCAGCGCAAAGGGCATCAGGCATGCGTCGAATGCCTTGACGTAAGCCGGCAGGTCGTCGTATGAGCGCTGTCCGAGCCAGTGCAAGTTCGGTTGCCGTGGCAGCGTCGCCGGATCGACTTTCGCGACAGGTCCGATCATGACCACCGAGCCATTGTCGAATGCAGCGGCGAGCTCGCCGATGAGTTCGTAGTCGAGCCGCTCGTCGATCACGCCGAAATAACCGAGAACAGGGTGCGGAAGCTCGGCGACGTCGGCAGGGATCCGGGTCTCGACGCGCTGTGCCTTCGCGTAATGATCGGAGTCGACACCGCAGCCGTAGAAGTGAACATTGGCGTGATGCCTGGCCTTTCGCGTGAACAACTGGTAGCCGCCCGTGAAGACGACGTCTGCCGTTGAGAGCAATGCCGCTTCCCGCTGTGCCAGGTCGGCGGGTGAATAGCGGAATTTCGAAAGCTCGTCCATGCAATCGTAGACAACCGCCGCCGCGCTGAACTTGCCGAGGAAGAAAGGCGCTACGCTGGGCGAGTAAAACCAATGGATCGCGTGCTCGAAGCGGCCCGCCAGAAGGGGATGGTCGACGAACGCGCGCTCCAGCTGTGGCAGGATTCGAGCGCATTGGGCATCGGTATCCGCATCTTCGCCACGCCGCAGCAGCGGAACGATGCGGACGATATTCGGCGCCGGTTCCGTGATCGCAAGCCGCGGGCTGTCATCGTGAAACAGCGGCTCTTCGATGAAGGCGACACGGTGACTGCGCGCAAGGCGCGCCAGGATCTGCTGCGGGCGCTGCCAAACGAAATCCCATCGCAAATGGGAATGGACTATGAGCGGAAGGCGACCGTCGTCGCCCCACGATAAAGACACAACGACGCTATGTGCTTGCTTCTGCACCTGGACCTCACGGAGGTTGAACAGGACGGCGTGTTCGCTAAGCAAGCGCCGGGCCCACGCCGGGCGTCCCAAGGACCAACGTCAACGGACGTGGATTGCGATCGCTTCGGTAAAAATGCTCGGTAAGGCGCGGAAAAACCTAACGAGCGGGAACCAGAACACGACGCTCGGAAATGTTGCAAACACCAAGCACGCGCTCTGCTGTTGTCATCCCTTCACCATGATGACATAGCGCAACGCAGGCGCCACCGAAGCCAGCGCCCGTCAATTTGGCACCGAATACCCGCGGTTGTGCCATCAAACTGGCTACGAGATCATCCATCGCGGGAATCGAAACCTCGAAATCATCTCTCAGACTCCGGTGCGACGCTGACATCAGCGCGCCGAATGTGGTGGCGTCGACGCTTTGCGATGCACGCACGGCGCGATCGTTCTCCGTAATCACGTGGCGCGCACGGCGGCGCCACGGCTCGGGCAGTCGTTCAATGGCTGTGACGTCCGAAATATCGCGAAGCGCCGGCACACCGAGCATCCGGGCGGCTTCCTCGCACTCCGCCCTGCGCAGGTTGTAGTGCGTCGACGCCAGCGCGCGCGATACACCGCAATCGATCACGATGATTTCCGATCCCTCGGGTAGCGGAAGGAGTCGGCGCGCGAGCGAGCGCGTATCGAGAAACAGCATCGCCTCGCCGTCCAGCAGGCTGCAGGCCATCTGGTCGAGGATCCCGCAACGAACACCTGCGTACTCGGTCTCGGCACGGTGGGCGATATGCGCAATCTGCACCGGATCCGCATTAATACCCAGCAGTTGGTGAATCGCGCGCAACGTGGCGATCTCGAGCGCTGCACTGGATGAGAGTCCGACGCCGATGGGTATCTCGGACCCTACATGAATGTCCAAATGCGGAATATGTGTTCCTGCATCGGCCAGCTGACGCAGGCACCCGTATACGTAGCGCGCAAATGTTTCCGATGGGAGTTCATCGAGGATGAATTGGGCGCTCCGGTCCAGGTCGGCCGAGTACACCGTGGAAAATCGGTTGCGACTCCGCCTCAAGCTTACGCGCGTGCGCTGGGGAATCGCTGTCGGTAGAACAAAGCCCTCGCTATAGTCGGTGTGCTCACCGAGTAAGTTCACGCGGCCGGGCGCATCGGCGCGAGCTTCCGGCTCTCCCACGAACACCTCGGAAAAGCCTTTCACTCGAGCACGACCTCGACCTGCTGGAGCTCGCGCGCCTTCTCTTCGGGCAGTACGTCCATTGCAAAAAGTCCAGCGGCGATCTCGGTGCCGGCGAGGAACTTGAGCTTGCTGGGGGTGCGATAGGGCGGGTAGAACTCCGCGTGCAAATGCGCTTCCGGATGAGGGCGGCCGTCCGTGGGCGCCTGGTACCAGGCCATCAGGTACGGGAAGGGCCGCTGCCAGAGACCTTCGTACTTCAGCAGCACGATCTTCAGCGCGCGTGCGAGATCGCGGACCTGCGCGTGACTGAGTGCCGGAAAGTCGGGCGCCGGCTCGATCGGCGCGACCCACACTTCGTAAGGGTATCGCGCGCACACCGGAACGAAGGCGACGGCATGCTCGCCGTGGTAGATCATGCGCTGGCCGCTGGCGATCTCGTCTCGTACCATGTCGTGCAAGACACCGCGGCCGTTCGCATCATGGTAGGCGTCGGCAGCTGCCTGCATCCGAGCGGGGATCGGGGGAACCAGCGGATAGGCATAGATCTGCCCGTGGGGGTGATGGAGCGTGACGCCCACTTCCGCGCCGCGATTTTCGAAGGGAAGCACGTAGCGAATTCCGTCGATCGCGCCCAGACGTGCGCTGCGATCGGCCCATACTTCGATCAACAACTCGATGTGATCGAGCGGCAGGGCCGCCAGCGAGCCCTTTACGTCCTGAGAAAACACGACGACTTCGCAGCGGCCGTCTGCAGGACGCGTAGGCACGTACAGCGATGGCGCGTCATAGCGTTCCAAGTCGAGCGCGGGAAAGCGGTTATCGAACACTGCGATGTCCCAGTCGCCCGCGGGAACCTCGGTGGGCGCGTTTTCATCGACCGTCACGGCAAACGGGTTGTACTCGGGGGGCGGCAGAAACGTTCGATCCTGGCGAAACGCCGCGTACGTCACCCACTCGCTTCGCAGAGGATGCCAGCGCAGATGCGGTGCGCCTTCGAGCGGCTGCGGAAACGGGCTCGGGGCCCGGATGTTCCCGACGATCGGGCGGCGGCCGTAAAGCGTGAGCGACCTCCCGTCCGGCTTTCTCAACGCGAGCGCATGCATCAGGCCGCACTCGGGATGTGGCTGCGCGGATGCCTGGTCGCCTCTGCAATCAGTTCCAGCGGGATCTTCGGCGTGCGATCCGCATACAACAGGCCGTTGATCTCCTGGAACGTGTCGGCGAACTGCGTATAGCAGAAACCACTAAGAAGCGGCGCCTCGATGACGGCGATCAGCAGATCGCGATAGTGCGCAGCAAGCTCTTCGCCCGTTGTCGCGCGCGAATACCCCCACGCGCGATCGGGTCCGTACTGCGACTCGGAACGCGTCCGGCCTTGATAGGCGATGCCGCCGAACTCGGTGAGCATGATGGGCTGGCCTCGATGCGGGTAGCCGTCGAGCGTGAGGATTCGCCCGCCGGGCCTGCGCCGGTCGAAGAGTTGCGCCGGGTTGATCTCAGCGCCGTAACGCTGATGGAAATGCATCGGATTCGGATCGTAATCGTGAATGCCGATGATGTCGGTTGCTGCGCTTTCCCACCCGTCGTTGCCGATGACGGGTCGTGTGGAATCCAGCGTCTTCGTGAGGTGATACAAGCCCTCGACGGCGTGCGCGTGCTGCCGCAACGTCGGCAACTCGGGCACGCCCCACGATTCGTTGTACGGCACCCACACCACGATGCAGGGATGACTCGCATCTCGATCGATGGCCTCGGCCCATTCCGTGAACGTCCGGCGTATGGCGACGTCGGTGAAGCGATACGCAGAAGGCATCTCCTCCCAAACCAGCAAGCCCAGCTTGTCTGCCCAATAGAGATAACGCGGATCCTCCAGCTTTTGGTGCTTTCGCACGCCGTTGAACCCCATTGCTTTGGCGAGCTCCACGTCGCGTCGCAACGCTTCGTCGCTGGGTGCGGCGAGAAGCGTGTCGGGCCAATAGCCCTGATCGAGCACGAGACGCAGCAGATAGGGCCGGCCATTGAGCATGAAGCGGTCGCGCGAGATCGCAACGGCGCGCAGCGCCGTGTAAGAACGAACCTCGTCGATGACCTGCCCGCCGCACCGCAGACGGATTTCCGCATCCAGAAGTGTCGGGCGCTCGGGACTCCAAAGCAGCTCGTTGCGGTAATCGTCGATGCCGGGATCGGAGAGGATGATCCTGCGATCGACCTCGTGGCTCACGACGCCGTAGAAGTCATGCGCGAGAACGCGCTCACCATGCGAGAGCTTGAGCTCGAGCGTTAGGTCGGCTGCAGAAGCTTCGGCGATACGCGCTTCGAACGTGAACGCGAAGCCTTCGACATGTGGCGTCCAGCGGATTTTCTCGATATAGGTCTTCGGCACCCGCTCGAGCCAAACGGTCTGCCATATGCCGGTGGTCCGCGGATACCAGATTGCGTGCGGTTCGGGCTGCCAGTCCTGCTTGCCGCGCGGCTTTGCAAGATCGTGCGGGTCGTCTTCGGCGAGGACCGTTACTATTTGGTGGCCCGATGCCCTCAGCGCGGCGGTGATGTCTGCCCAAAAGGGCGTGTGCCCCCCTACGTGCCTCGTGATGTACTGGCCGTTGACCCAAACTTTCGCCATATAGTCGACGGCGCCGAAGTGCAGGATGACGCGCCCGCCCTCGGGGTGAATCTCGAAGTCCCGCTCATACCAGCAAGCAGGATGAAACGAAGTGTCGCCGATGCCACTGGCCGACGATTCCGGCGGAAACGGCACGCGGATTTCGAGCGGCCAGCGCTTGATCTGTGAGGGGTGTGCATAACGCCGCTGCGAGTCGAAACTGAAGCGCCAGTTACCGTTGAGGCACATCCATTGCGGCCGTTGCAAGAGGGGTCGCGGGTAGAAAGGCAAAGGTGTGTCCACGTAGCTCCAGTGGTCGATGGGATTGGACGCATGTAGGAAAGGAGCGTGCTGTAATTCGTTGCGCCTGGCGCGTTGGCGCGTGCGGATCGCACAATGAACTGTCTGAGGGAGCCCAGATCGTCGCTCGAGTCCCCTTCAACGACTGTATCGGTAGGCTCAACGCCAAGGCTTCAGCTTGGAGGCTTGTCGGTAAGCTGGAGAAACGACGTCGGCCCTGCGCAAACGGAACGATGCCCCGCTTTAACGCGGATCTCGGCTGCCACTGCGAGGTAGTCGTACGACGAATACGGTTTCGCTGGAATTGGACCGCGCTTCGATTTCCCCGCCGTGCGCCATCGCAATTTCCCGCGCGATGTAGAGACCCAGTCCGAGGCTCCCGTCGCCGTCGCCGCCCATCGGAAGCCCAATGCCCCGCCTCAATGGCTCGAAAATCTCGGCGAGCGCGGATTCGTCAATGGTGGCGCCGCGGTTCGTCACCTTGAACTGAACTTCTTGCTCCGCTCCGATGACACCAACGTGCACGGGTTCGCCGGGGGAACCGTACTTGATCGCATTGAGAACCAGATTGCCAAGCACCTGCAGCAGACGACGGCCATCCCAAACGCCACTGCAGTCACCGTGAATTTCCAGATCGACTCGATGCGACGGGTGCGCTGCCCGCAGCCGATCCACTTCTTCGGTGAAGAGATGAGCCAAGTCAACCTTCGCCTTGCTGATGTTGATGCCCAAGCCCAAGTTCGTTCGATTGAAGTCGACCAGATCGTCCAAAAGCGCTTGCATGCGAGCGCCACTTCCTATCAGACGGGAAGCTGCCATTGAAACATCGCTACCCGCATTGAGGGCAACAAGATAGGACGCCGTCATCCGAATGGTCTGCAGCGGGCTGCGTAAATCGTGGCCGAGCATGCCTAGCAAGAGATTACGTGCTTGTTCTACTTGCGCGCTGAAAAAGTTGATTGACTCCGCGACTGCCTGGTCGATTGCTTCGTTGAACCGCATGATGTCCTCGACATGAGGCGCCGCAGGCTGCAACGCGTCCGTCCACAGGCGAAGAACGCAGGCGCGCAGGGCGCGGTACTCGGCTGCGAGCTGGTTGATGTTAAATCCGCTCTTGGCTCGCAGCGTCGCGTGCGTCTGTGCGGCAGTCGCTGGGGAACCGAGTAGGCGAGGTGCCAGACCTAGCGATTTTTTGGTCTGGGAGTCTCTGTTCTGTGGTTGTGCCAAATCCTCGGCTACCGCCTCGAGAATTTGCTGCGCGTGGTCGCGTAGTGTCAGCGTGTTCATGCTCGCTGCGGCCGGCAATTGGGTTGCAGCAAACGCTTCCCATTGCACAAGAATGGACTCCATGTTGCTTAGGATGAAGGTGGCTAGCCGCATATGCCGATAGGGGTGGTAGTCCCGAAGATTGGAGCGCAGGTATCAACTCTACCTTCTGGCCTTCGCCGCGGCTACAAAGCAGAAATGTTGGTCGGTCGATCAAGATCGCAGCCGCGTGTAGCTACGTAGCAAGCGCTCGCGCCTTCAACCCGTTACGCTCCTAGCTGACGTCACAGGCGCGCTCATGCATGCAGCATTGGGGTGCTTGTTGAACGCCGCCGGCGCTGTGTGCCTAAGGCGCTGCGCCAGCCTTCTTAGGGTCTACCGCATTTTCCGATTACGAAACGGTGATTGCGCGTGCGTGACGGCGCCACCGACCGGATCTTCTTTAGCGCCTACCTCGTTTTCGAAAGAACCTACCCTGACCTCACATCTTAAAACCTTGAATCGACGTGGCTCGCGTGCCGGACCCGTTGCACTGGCGGGAATTGCCGCTGCCGTACTCGCCGCAACTGCAGCATGGGTTGCTCACAGGGCGCGGCAAGCCGAGCAACGACATCCGCCACGTGGAAGATTCGTCACCGTCGACGGGGTGCGGTTGCACTACGTCGAGCGCGGCGAAGGAACACCCGTGGTACTCCTGCATGGCAATGCGGTCCACCTTGGCGACTTCGAGGCGAGCGGGTTGATTGATCGGCTCGCGAAAAACTTTAGAGTCATCGCGTTTGATCGGCCCGGCTTCGGGCATAGCGAGCGCCCTCGAGATCGGTTGTGGACGGCCGCAGCGCAGGCCGCCCTCTTCCATCGAGCGATGTCACAACTTGCGATCGAACGACCAGTGGTGCTGGGTCATTCCTGGGGCACCCTGGTCGCGCTCGAGCTGGCGCTTCAGCCAAGCGTGCGCGTGCAAAAGCTGATCTTGCTTTCGGGCTATTACTACCCAACAGCTCGTTTGGACGTCGCTCTCGCCGCACCGCCCGCCATTCCGATCGTTGGAGACGTCATGCGATACACGGTGTCAGCCGTCTCTGCTCGACTGCTGATTGCGCGCACGGTACAAGCGATGTTTGCGCCTCAGCCTGTGCCCGCTCATTACCTTGCGACGCTCGGCCGCGAAATGCTGGTGCGGCCTGTGCAAATCCGGGCGAGTGCACAAGACGCCACTTTCATGATTCCGGCGGCTGGGGCATTGCGGAAACGTTATGCCGACTTGGCGGTAAGAACCGTGATTTTCGCCGGGGGGGCCGACAAGGTAGTGGACCCGGACGATCACGCGCGCAAATTGCACGCAGAGCTCAGCGACAGCGAACTGCACGTGCTGCCCGGCGTAGGTCATATGCTGCACCACGCAGTATGCGACGAGCTGGTGGCAGCGATCACACCGACAATTCCATCAATCCAGTCGGACCAAGGGAATCAGCGAAATGCCCGAGGAATCGGACTAGGGTCCGCCGCATCCTTAGTTAGTAGTTAACGACCGTGCGCACCGCGACACGCGGAGATGCACCGCAACCACCTCAACAATGCAAGGAAGATCATATGGAAAAGACGTCACAGTCAAACGCCGCACGGAAGAGCAACAAGGATCGAACCTCCGACGCCATCGCAATCCTGTCGAAGGATCACGATAAGGTGCAGAAGTTGTTCAAGAAGTACGATGAGATGAAGGAATCCGCTGATTCGGAAGAGAAGGCGACATTAGCCGCGCAGATCTGCATGGAACTGACGGTGCATGCACAGGCTGAAGAAGAGATTTTCTATCCCGCTGTTCGCGAGGGGATCGAGGACGAGGATCTGATGAATGAGGCGGAGGTGGAACATGCGAGCGCGAAGGATCTCATCGCCCAAATAGGCGAGACGGACCCCGACGACGAAATGTTCGACGCCAAGGTCAAGGTGCTTGGCGAATACATCAATCATCACGTGCAGGAAGAAGAAGAAGAGATGTTCTCAAAAGCAAAAAAGGCCAAGGTCGACTTGTCGGCGCTTGGGATCAAAATCGAAGCACGCAAGGAAGAACTGATGGCCGAAGTGGCCGGCGAAAATGCCGAGGTTACGCCGCCACGCAAAGCGCAGGGACGCTCGAAGCGCTAGTTGGTAGGGTAAGAGTTTGCGACGACAAGGTCCGAAAGGACCTTGTTGAGCTTTAGGACGACCGTCGGGGTGCCGACCCCCCTCCGCTTCCGCCTCTCAACGTCTAACGATGCTTTGTCGGCGTGATATTTTCGGCCACCGCCGCCTGCACGAGCGCCGTGAACGCAGCCGCGTCGACCTTTTCGCCTTCGCGGATGTCGATCGCCCTTCGCGTGTTGCCCTCCAAGCTGGCGTTGAAGAGCCGCGATGGGTCTGGAATGCTGGCCCCACGGGCGAACGTGAGCTTCACGACCTTCGTGTACGCTTCACCGGTACAGACGTTCCCATGGTGCGACCAAACCGGAGTGCCCATCCACTTCCATTCCTCGGTTATCTCGGGGTCGGCTGCCAGGATGAGCGAGCGCATTCGAGCCAGCGTCTCACCTCGCCATCCTCCCAATTCGCGGACCCGCTGATCGATGAGCTTGGAGGCGGATTTCCCGGTCGCTCGCTCGACACTCATGGACTTGCTCGCTTTGGCCGCGCGATCTGCGCTCGGCTTCGCCTTGGGTCTTTCCGCAATGCGCTTCATGTGTCCGCTCCCCGAGAGATGCGCACTCTATACAACCTCGTAAGCCGGGCCCAGTGTCGCCACGCGCCTGCCGGCACGACATGGACACCACGATGAATGATCGCGACCAGCACCGGGAAATCCGCGAAGCCGTACGGCATCTGTGCAGCGAATTTCCCGACGAGTATTTCCGGAAGGTCGATGCAGAGCGTGCCTACCCCGAAGCGTTCGTTGATACGCTGATCGGCGCAGGCTGGTTGTCCGCGATGATCCCGGAGGAGTACGGCGGCTCGGGCCTGGGGCTGACCGGTGCCAGCGTGATCATGGAAGAGATCAACCGGAGCGGCGGCAACTCCGGCGCCGTGCACGGACAGATGTACAACATGAGCACGCTGCTTCGCAACGGCAGCCAAGCGCAGAAGGAAAAGTATCTGCGGGACATCGCTGCCGGCAAGCTTCGCATTCAATCGATGGCGGTCACCGAGCCGACGACGGGCACCGACACCACGAGGATCAAGACCGTTGCGGTCAAGAAGGGCGATCGTTACGTCGTCAACGGCCAGAAGGTATGGATCTCACGCGTTCAGCACTCCGACCTCATGATTCTGTTGGCGCGTACAACGGCGATCACCGAAGTCAAGAAGAAATCTGAAGGGATGTCGATCTTCATCGTCGATTTGCGCGACGCCATTGGCAAGGGATTGACGGTGCGTCCGATTCCGAACCTCGTCAATCATGAGACGAACGAGCTTTTCTTCGACAACCTGGAAATTCCGGCGGAGAACCTGATCGGAGAGGAGGGGAAGGGATTCAGATACATCCTCGATGGCCTCAACGCCGAGCGGACACTCATCGCCGCCGAATGCATCGGCGACGGCTACTGGTTCATCGACCGTGCGGTGAACTATGCGAACGAGCGCGTCGTGTTCGACCGTCCGATCGGCAAAAACCAGGGCGTGCAGTTTCCCATCGCCGATGCGTATATCGAGATCGAGGCGGCGAACCTCATGCGATTCCTAGCATGCGAGCTCTTCGATGCGAACCTTCCCTCCGGACCGCAGGCAAACATGGCGAAGTACCTTGCCGCCAAGGCATCGTGGGAGGCTGCGAACGTGTGCATGCAGACCCATGGGGGCTTCGGATTCGCGAACGAATACGACATCGAACGAAAGTTCCGGGAGACTCGGCTCTACCAGGTCGCGCCGATTTCGACGAATCTCATCTTTTCGTATGTCGCCGAGCACGTTCTCGGCTTGCCGCGCTCGTTCTAGGACGACGAACTGCGGTCATGCGCGTAGCGCGCGCACGCCGTATAGTGGCGAACCAACGATTGGAGGAGCCCAGCATGTTTTTCAAAGCATTGGTCGCAGCGTTGGCGCTGTCGACAGCTGCCAGCGACTCGCGGGCACAGGACTATCCGAACAAGCCGGTCACGATCGTAATTCCGTTCGCAGCGGGCGGGCCCACCGATGTGGTTGCGCGTGTCCTGGCGCAGTCGATGTCGAAGTCGCTCGGTCAGTCGGTTCTCGTCGACAACACACTGGGGGCGGGAGGCACGATTGCCGCGACCAAGGTCGCGCGCTCGCGCCCTGACGGTTACACGGTCTTCCTGCATCACAACGGCATGGCGACGAGCCCCGCGTTGTATCGCAAGCTCGAGTTCAATCCGTTGACCGATTTCGAGTACATCGGTTTGGTGGCGGACGTGCCGATGACGCTGGTGGCGCGCAAGGACTTTCCACCCAAGGACTTCAAGGAGCTCGTCGCCTATCTGCGGGCCAACAAGGACAAGGTCAGCGTCGCCAATGCAGGACTTGGCGCGGTCTCGCATTTGTGCGGAATGCTCTTCATGAGCGCAATCAACCTCGAGCTCACGACGATTCCCTACAAGGGCACGGCGCCGGCGATGAACGATCTCATGGGCGGTCAGGTCGACCTGTTGTGCGATCAGACTACTCAGACCACATCGCCGATCAAAGCGGAGCGAATCAAGGTTTACGGCGTCACTTCGAAGGCTCGTTTGGACACTCTTCCGAACGTTCCCACGCTCGCCGAGCAGGGGCTCGCTGGTTTCGAGGTGGTGGTGTGGCACGGTCTGTACGCCCCGAAAGGAACGCCGATGCCCATCGTGGAGAAGATGAGTGCGGCGCTGCAGGCTGCGCTCAAAGACCCGGCGGTGGTGACAAAGTTCGCGGAGTTGAGCGCATTCCCCGTACCGCCCGACCAGGCGACGCCGGACGCATTGCGAGCGCATCTCAAAAAGGAAATCGACAAGTACGGACCGATCATCAAGAAGGCGGGGATCTACGCGGATTGAGGGGGCAGTCCGAAATTCCGATAGCTGTGACTCAAAGGAGGACTCGAGATGAGACTCATATGCTCGCTAATGCTGTGCCTTGTCTGCACGATCGCGCACGCGCAGGCGCAGCATTCGTTGAAGTTCAATCATGTCCTCGGCCCGAAAGAGCCTTATCACGAAGGATTTTTGAACTGGGCGAAGGCCGTCGAAGCGCGCACCAAGGGCGGCCTCAAAATCGAGGTATTCCATAGCGCGCAGCTCGGCAAGGAGGAAGACATCCTCGAGCAGATCCGTCAGGGCGCGAATATCGGCCAGAACACGGACTCGGCGCGAATGGGCAACTACGTGCCGGGCATCGCGGTGATGAACGGACCGTACTTTGCCGAATCGCTGGACGATGTCGCCAAGCTGCGCAAGTCACCTACCGTGATCAAATGGCAGGAAGAGCTCGCGACCAAGTTCGGTTTCAAGGTCGTGTGCTTCAACTGGGTGCAGGGCTATCGCCACTTCTTCACCAACAAGCCGGTCAGGAAACCTGAGGATCTGAAGGGCTTGCGCATTCGCACGCCGCCAGCGCCGATTTGGCAGGAGTCGATCCGCGCGTTGGGCGCCACACCGGTCGCGATGGCCTTCGGCGAAATGTATCCGGGCCTGCAGCAGAAGGCGATCGACGGGGTCGAGCTCGTCTACAACAATATTCCGGGCGGCAAGTTCTACGAGGTGCTGAAGTTCGCGAACGAAACCAGGCACATCATGCTGATCAACTTCGAGGTCGTGAGCGCCAAATGGTTCGATGGCCTGCCGAAGGAGTATCAGGTCGCGCTCGTCGAGGAATGCGAGAACGCGGGAGAGGCGACTTCGAAGCAGATCTTCAAGCTGGAAGCCGAGGTCGAGAAGCAGCTTAAGGATCGCGGCATGACCATCGTCAAGGATGTCGATCTCGCGGCCTTTCGCAAGGCGGGCAACCAGGCCTACGACGTTCTCAAGATCTCCGCGGCCAAAGACCAGGTTCACAAGGAAATCGGGAAGAAGTAGTTGCTGAAGAAGCTGTATGAGCGGGTGATCGCGGCGGAGGCATACCTCGCCGCTGCGTTCCTCGTTCTCATGGTTGCGCTGATCTTCCTGGGCGGTGTGTCGCGCGTGCTCGGCTATCCCTTGAACTGGAGCGTCGATTTCGCCACCGCGTTCTTCGCCTGGGCCTGCTTCCTCTGCGCCGACATCGCCTGGCGCAAGAACAGCCTGATGGCGATCGAGATCCTGACCGGCCGTCTGCCCTCCAAGTGGCAGACCGCCTTGAGGATGCTCAACTACTTCCTCATCGGATTGTTTCTCCTCTATGCAATGACGTTCGGCACCTGGCTTGCATGGACCAGTCGCGTGCGAAGCTTCCAGGGTATCCCGGAGATCAGCTATTCGTGGGTCACGATGAGCATGCCGATCGGCGCGGCGCTGCTCCTGATGACCACGATACTCAAGGTACGCGATGAGATGCGCGGGATGCGGAGCGCAAACGTTGGCGTCGACGTGATCTAGGCTCGCCAGTGCTGCTCGTCCTGATCGTTTTCACCGTGCTTCTATTGCTGGGAATGCCGGTGGCGTTTGCGATCGGCATCTCGGGATGCGTGTTCTTCATGCAGCATCCGGAGCTTCCCCCGACGATCCCGATCCAGCTTACCGTCACCGAAACGCAGAATTTTGCGCTGCTGGCGGTTCCGCTGTTCATCCTTGCCGGCAACCTTCTCAACGCCTCCGGAATCACGCACGACCTGTTGCGCCTCGCCACGGTCCTCACCGGCAGGATGAAGGGCGGGCTGGCGCAAACGTCGATCGCGCTGTCGACACTGATGAGCGGGGTGACCGGCTCCGCGATAGCGGACGCCGCGATGAACTCGCGCATCCTCGGCTCGCAAATGCTGAAGCGCGGATTCTCCAAAGGCTACGCAGCAGGCGTGCTGTCGTATGGCTCGCTGTTGGCCCCGATCATTCCGCCCGGCATCGGTTTCATTCTCTACGGAACGGTCGGTCAGGTATCGATCGGCCGCCTGTTCGCGGCGGGCATCGTGCCGGGACTGATGCTGTGGGCCGGACTTGCGTTCACGATCTCGGTCACCGCCCGCAAGCGCGGATACGCGCCGGAGCGAGAGCACCGGGCCACGCTGCGAGAGATCGCTCTGGCTTCCTGGGGCGGCATCTGGGCGATTCTGTTTCCCATCATCCTGCTGCTCGGTCTTCGCTTCGGCATCTTCACGCCCTCCGAGATCGGAGCCTTCGCTGTCGTGTACGCGGTGGCAGTCGGAATGTTCGCGTATCGCGCTCTGACTCGGGCGTCGATCAAAGAGGCGCTCGAAGGCAGCCTGGTCGATGTCGGCGCGGTGATGTTCCTGCTCGCTCTCTCGGCGATCTTCGGTTACGGCATCGTGTTCGAGAGAGTTCCGGAGGTCATCGCGAACTGGATGCTTGACCTCACCGACGATGCGAACGTCGTGATGATCGCGATCGTATTGTTCATTCTGCTGACAGGAACGTTCATGGAGGGGTCGGTGTTGATCATCATGCTGACGCCGATCTTTCTGCCGCTGGTGACCAAGTACGGCATCGACCCGGTGCATTTCGGCCTCGTCTTCATCATTGCCGCCACCATAGGCAATTTCACCCCGCCGGTGGGTGCGGCGATGTTCGTCGTCTGCCAGATCCTGAAGTGTCGCATTGGCGACTACACGCGCGAGTCGATGCCCTTTCTGATCGCAGTTTCGCTCGTAACACTTTTCCTGATCTTCGTTCCACAGGTCGTGCTGTTCGTTCCCGATCTGATTTTCGGGAAAGATCGCTGATTTCGGATCGGACGCAGAGTCGCAGCGTTGCGGGCCGATCCGTCAGCCCTTGTCTTTGTCCTTATCCTTATCCCTGGGCCTGTCCTTGTCCTTGCCTTTTTCCTGGTCGCGACGGCCGTCCTTGCCCCCATCGTCTTTCTGATCGTCGCGGCGCTGCTCACCCGGGGGGCGTCCCGGCGGTTGGGCCGGCTGAGCGGGCGGCGGAGCCGGTTTACTCGTTTGCGGTGCGGCCGGCGGTGCGGCCGGCGCTGCGGCCGGTGGCGCAGGCGCCGGAGCCGGTGCAGCTTGCGGTGGGGGTGCTGCAGCCGGCGAAGCGGGCGGAGCTGCCGGTTTCACCGCGGGGGGCGCAGGCGGTGCCGAGGGTTGGGCCGCAGGAGTCGCCTGCTGCTGCGGCGACGCGGGCGGTCGCTGGATCTCCGCCGGCCGGGCCGGTGCGATCACCGGACCCGCAGGCGCAGAAGGCGCCGCGGGTCTGCTGTCGCGGCCCGGACCGGGCGCTTCGGGCGCACGGGGGACAGCTGGGGGCTGCGAAGGCGGCGGTTGTACCTGCTGAGGCGCTCCCGGGGGCCGCTCTTGTCGGTCGTCCGCCGAGGGGCGCGGACGATCCTGGCGCTCGCCCCGATCCGGCCGCTCGCCGCGATCCGGCTGCACTCCACGAGCGCGTTCACCCGGCGGGCCGCGACCCTCGACCGGTGATGGTGGCGATGGTGGCACGGCCTGTTGCGGCGGTGCAGGCTGCAGCGACTGTGGCGGCTGCTGCGGTTGCGGAGCGGCCGGGACCTGTGGACCGGCAGGGGGTTGCGTGACGGGTGCTGCTGGTGCAACGGGAGCTTGTCCTCGGGGAGTTCGCGGGGCACCCGGCGCGATCGAAGGCTCAGCAGGCGTCGCTGCGGCGGACCCTCGACCGGCAGGCGGAACTGCCGCGGCAGGAGGCGAAGTTTGCGCCGGTGCGCCCACCTGCGGCGCTGCCACAGGTGAACCCCGGTCGGGATTGTCCCTGCGCCTTCCCTCGGCCGCGCCCGGCGGCAACGGCTTTGGCTGCGCCTGATCCGCTTCCACGACGCGCACGTTCGACCGGGACTGGCCCGGCGGGACGCCCCCCGGCGCCTGCGGGGCGGGAGCCTGCGCAGCGGGCGGCGGCGCTGCTCCCGGATCGGCCAGCGGCCCACGCGGCG
>DATLOI010000091.1:0-16509 GCA_035536295.1 Casimicrobiaceae bacterium | reverse complement strand
GCTGGTTACGAAGTCGTTTGGCGCGAGACGACGTCGCCGCTCTGGCAAGGATCGTCGTTCGTCGGCAACGTGACGCGTGCGAGCGTTCCGATGTCGAAGGACGATTATCTGTTCTCGGTGCGGGCGGTGGGCAAGGATGGACATAGAAGCATCGCCACCTTTCCCCTTACGCTGCGGAGCCCGCTCCCCACGGTCGTGAAGTAATTCTTTTTCCGCGCGAAGCTGCGGTAGGATGCGTTCGGCCAAACTCCCATTCAACGTGTCATGACCTGGTCGATCGTCGCCCGCGATACCGACGGTGCCTTCGGCGTCGCGGTCGCGAGCAAGGCATTCGCCGTCGGGGCGTTGTGCCCGTACGCGCGTAGCGGTGTCGGGGCGCTCTGCACGCAGGCGCTGGTCAACCTGCACTACGCGACGCCGGGACTCGATTTGCTTGCGCAAGGTACGCCGCCCGAGGAAGTAGTCCGGTTGCTGACCGCGCCGGACGAAGGACGCGACCATCGCCAGCTGCATATCGTCGACGCGCGCGGGCGGACTGCCGCGTACACGGGGGCGAAATGCGTCGATTGGTGCGGCCACCGGCCGGGCGCGGATTTCTCGGTCGCCGGCAACATGCTGACCGGCCCTGATGTCGTTGATGCAACCGTGGCTGCGTATCAACGAGATTCGACGCTGACATTCGCGGAGCGGCTGCTCAACGCGTTGTCCGCAGGTGAACGTGCTGGCGGGGACAAGCGCGGCAAGCAAGCGGCTGCACTTCTGATCTATACGACCGAGCGGTATCCGCGCTTCAACATGCGCGTCGACGATCACGCGGATCCGATCGAGGAACTGAAACGTCTCTACGAGAAGAGCTTCGAACGCTATCAGGCACTGCTCGACTGCCTGCCGAGTCGCGCTCGGCCGTTTGGTGTGACCGACCGCGCCGAAGTCGAGGCCGCCATCGCGCGTTTTCAGGCCGCGCATTCGCGTAGCGGATGAATGCAGAACCGCTGCTGGAGGTGCGCGACCTGCGCACGTACTTCCGCGTTGAAGGAAGCGAATTCGCGGCTGTGGACGGCGTCAGCTTCAGCATCAAGCCACGCCAGACGCTCGGGATCGTGGGCGAGTCGGGGTGCGGCAAGAGCGTCACGGCGCTGTCGATCATGGGTCTCGTTGTGCAACCGCCGGGACGCGTCACCGGCGAGGCGATCCGCTTCGAAGGACGCAACCTTCTCGAGCTGCCTGCGGATGCAATGCGCGAGTTGCGGGGCGATCGCATCTCGATGATCTTCCAGGAGCCGATGACGTCGCTCAATCCTGCCTTCACCATCGGCGATCAGATCGTCGAAGTGATCCGGCGTCACCGCCGCGTCGATGCGACGCAGGCCAAGGCGCTCGCGCTCGAGATGCTGAAGCGCGTGCGCATCCCCTCACCCGCGCAACGGTTCGATGACTATCCGCACCGACTGTCCGGCGGCATGCGGCAGCGGGTGATGATCGCGATGGCTTTAGCCTGCGGCCCGAGGCTGCTCATCGCCGACGAGCCGACGACGGCATTGGACGTTACGATTCAGGCCCAGATCCTCGATTTGATGCGCACCTTGCGTGAGGAAACCGGGACAGCGATCATCCTCATCACGCATGACTTGGGTGTCGTCGCCGAGATCGCCGACGAGGTCGCGGTGATGTATGCCGGTCGCATTGTCGAGCACGCGCCGGTCCGCGAACTGTTCGCGCGCCCTCAGCATCCGTACACGATCGGTTTGCTCGGTTCGATTCCACAGCTTCACCGCGAGCAAGTTCGGCTGGCGGCGATCGAAGGACAGGTTCCGAATCCATTGAAGCCGGTCGCCGGCTGCCGCTTTCATCCGCGTTGCCCCTTCACGGTCGCGCGTTGCCTTCGCGAGGACCCGCCGCTGATCGGAATCGCCGATGCGCACGCGGCCGCTTGCTGGCGAGCGCCGCTCGTCGGTGACGAAGTCGCTGCATGAGTGCAATCAAGCCATCGCCGCTGCTTCGCGTCGAGCATCTGATCAAGCACTTTCCGTTGCGACGCGGCATGTTCGGGCGCGTCAACGGTCATGTGCAAGCCGTCGATGGCGTGACGTTCTCGTTGGCGATCGGCGAAACGCTCGCGCTGGTCGGCGAATCGGGATGCGGCAAGTCGACGACCGGGCGACTCGTGCTGCGACTGCTCAAGCCGACGTCGGGTCGCATCTGGTTCGATGGCGAAGAGTTGACGGCGCTTCCCGAGCGCGCGCTTCGACGTCACCGCCGCTCGCTGCAAATCATCTTCCAGGACCCGTATGCGTCGCTCAATCCGCGCATGACCGTCGGGCAGATGCTCGAGGAGCCGCTCGCGCTTCATCGTCTGGCGCAAGGAAGGCAGCGCGAGCGCGTCGCCGAGGTGTTGGGACTGGTCGGTCTCGCAGCGGAGCATGCGCGGCGCTATCCGCACGAATTCTCCGGCGGACAGCGACAGCGGATCGGCATCGCGCGCGCGCTAGCCGTCGAGCCGCGGTTGATCGTTTGCGACGAGCCCGTCTCCGCGCTCGATGTTTCTATCCAGGCACAGGTGATCAACCTGCTCGCCGAGCTGCAATCGCGTTTCGGTCTTTCCTATCTGTTCATCGCGCACGATCTTGCAGTCGTCAAGCACATCGCCACCCGCGTCGCGGTCATGTATCTCGGACGCATTGTCGAGCGCGCCGACAAGCGCGCGCTGTTCGCGGCACCCCGCCATCCGTACACGCAGGCGCTGCTCGCGTCGATTCCGGTCCCGGATCCTGCGCTGCGGCGCGAGCGCAGCGTGCTGCAAGGCGACGTTCCCAATCCGGCCGCGCCGCCGTCGGGGTGTCGTTTCCGGACGCGCTGTCCGCACGCACGCGCGCGCTGCGCCGACGAATCGCCGGCGCTCGTCGAGGAGGACGGTCATGCGGTCGCCTGCCACTTCTGGCGCGAGATTGTTGCAACGACCGCGCCGAACGCGATCCGGCCTGCCGCGCCGAACGCGCGACTCGAGCGCTTGCAAGGGGCCTTCCGATCGCGCGACCGGGTCTGAAGCGGTGCTATGCTCGTGCGCGTCCCGGCGCGACCCGCGGATTCAACGGCTGGAGGAGACAAGATGCTCTCGACTTCGTGGCAACGCTTTCTCATCTTCGCAGCGGCGACATTCGTCTCCGGAACGGTCGCGGCGCAGACCCTGCGGATTGGTCTCGCCGAAGACCCCGATGTGCTCGATCCGACGCTCGCGCGCACGTTCGTGGGGCGGATCGTCTTCGCGGCGCTGTGCGACAAGCTCTTCGACATCGACGAAAAGCTCGCGATCGTCCCGCAGCTCGCCACGAGCTACGAATGGTCGGCGGACAGCAAATCGCTCACCCTGAAGATCCGGCCGAACGTCACCTTCCACGATGGCGAGAAGCTCGACGCCGCGGCAGTGAAGTTCAACATCGAGCGCCACAAGACGATGGCCGGGAGCAATCGTCGCGGCGAGCTGGCGCCGGTCGCAAGCGTCGATGTCGTCGATCCGATGACGGTCCGGCTCAATCTCACGGCGCCGTTTTCGCCGCTGCTCGCGCAGCTGGCGGATCGCGCCGGGATGATGGTCTCGCCGAAAACGGCGCAGGCGGCCGGTGACAAGTTCGGTGCGAAGCCGATCTGCTCGGGACCGTTCCAGTTCGTCGAGCGCGTCGCGCAGGACCGCATCGTCGTCGAGCGCTACAAGGACTATTGGAACAAGGGAGAGATCCACGTCGATCGCATCGTGTACCTGCCGATCGTCGATCCGACAGTGCGTCTTGCCAACCTGAAGGCGGGCCAGCTCGACTTCATCGAGCGCATGGCCGCGTCCGATGTGCCATCGCTCAAGTCGGACAGCCGCTTCAAGATCTCGAAGATCACCGAGATCGGCTACCAGGGCATCACGATCAACGTCGGCAAGAGCGATCTCGCGCAGAAGAACCCGCTCGGTCGCGATCCGCGCGTTCGCGAAGCCTTCGAGCTTTCGCTCGATCGCGACGGCATCGTGCAGGTGGTGATGGAAGGTGAGGCGATGGCCGGCAACCAGTGGGTTGCGCCGACCAACGCGTTCTATGCGAAAAGCCTTCCCGTGCCCAAGCGCGATGTCGCACGCGCGAAGAAGCTGTTGGCTGAGGCAGGTGTCACGAACCCGAGCTTCACGCTGATGACGGCCACCACCGGCGATGCGCAGAAGATTGCGCAGGTCGTGCAGTCGATGGCCAAGGACGCGGGCTTCGACGTGAAAATCCAGTCGACCGAGTTCGCGACATCGCTCGACATGGCCGACAAGGGTCAATTCGAAGCCTACGTGCTCGCGTGGAGCGGACGCGCGGACCCGGACGGCAACATCTACAGCTTCGATGCATGCAAGCAGCCGCTCAATTACGCCGGTTATTGCAAACCGGAAGTCGATGAGCTGCTCACGAAGGCGCGTACCGAGCGCGAGCTCGCGCAGCGGGCGAAGCTCTATGAACAGGTGGCGCAGAACGCGCTCAAGGACCGGCCGATCGTCTACCTGTATCACCGCAACTGGATATGGGCGTACACGAACAAGGTGTCGGGATTGCGCACGGTGCCGGACGGAATGATCCGCGTGCAGGGCTTGAAATTCCAGTAGTCGCTGGGCACCCGCGAGGCGGGATTCTCCATGCTGAACTTCCTCGTCCGCCGCCTCGCGACGATCGTCCCGACGCTGTTGTTCGTCTCGATGCTGGTGTTCGGGCTGCAACAACTGCTGCCCGGCGATGCGGCGATGGTGCTCTCCGGCGAAGAGCGCGATCCGACCGTCATCGCTCATCTGCGCGCCAAGCTGCATCTGGACGAGCCGCTGCCAGTGCGCTACGTGTACTGGCTCGGCGCGGTGCTGCAAGGCGACCTGGGCGAGTCGCTGCGCATGCAAAAGCCCGTAACGGCACTCATTGCCGAAAAGCTGCCGGTGACGATCCAGCTCGCGTCGATGGCGTTCGTCATCTCGTTGCTGATCGGCATTCCGGCCGGCGTGCTCTCGGCGATCGCCAAAGGCTCGGCATGGGATTACGGCGCGAACGCCGTTGCGCTGTGGGGCCTGTCGACGCCGAATTTCTGGCTCGGCATCATGCTGATCCTGCTGTTCTCGGTCACGCTGGGTTGGCTTCCTGCATCGGGTTATGTCAGCCCGTTCGAGGACCTGAGGGCGAATCTGGCGGCGATGATCATGCCGGCATTCGTGCTCGGCAATGCCATTGCCGCGGTGCTGATGCGGCACACGCGAAGCGCCATGCTGCAGGTGCTGTCATCGGATTACGTCCGTACCGCGCGCGCGAAAGGCCTCGACGAGCGCGTCGTCGTGCTCAAGCATGCGCTGCGCAATGCGATGGTGCCGATCATCACGCTCGGTGCGCTCGAGTTCGGCACGCTGCTTTCCGGCGCCGTGCTCACCGAGCAGGTGTTCACGATTCCAGGCTTCGGCAAGCTGATCATCGATGCCGTCTTCAATCGCGACTATGCCGTCGTGCAGGGGGTCGTGCTGTTCACCGCAACGGCCTACATCACGCTGAATCTGCTCGCCGACATCGCCTATTTCCTCGTCAACCCGCGCATGCGTGGATAGAGTGATCCGACGATCACCGCTCCCGCGGACGCCTTTTGCATCGATCTGCTAGATGGCAACGCTTGCTATCGATGTGCTGCCCCCGGAAGCAAGTCCGGGGCGACGGGCGCTCGAGCGTCTTTCGCGGCGGGGCAGCGCGATGTTCGGGCTCGTGGTCGTGGTCGCGTTCGTCTTCATCGCGATCGCGGCGCCCTGGCTTGCACCGTACGACCCGATTGCAACGAGCTGGGGCGCGATCCGCAAGGCGCCGTCGGCTGCGCACTGGTTCGGCACCGATGAGCTCGGACGCGACGTGCTCTCACGGGTCATTTTCGGCGCGCGCGCATCGCTGCTTGCGGGCGTCGTGTCGGTGCTGATCTCGCTGTCGCTCGGCGTTCCGATCGGTCTTGCGGCCGGTTACATCGGTCGCTGGCCCGACGGATTGATCTCGCGCATGACCGACGCCATGCTTGCGACGCCGTTTTTGATTCTTGCGATCGCACTCGCGGCGTTTCTTGGCCCGAGCCTCACCAATGCAATGATCGCGATCGGCATCTCGGCGACGCCGATCTTCATTCGTCTCACGCGTGCGCAGGTGTTGTCGGTCAAGGTCGAAGACTTCGTCGAGGCGGCGCGCGCCGTCGGCAATCCGCACTGGCGCATCGCCTTGCGTCACGTTCTGCCGAATGTCATCCCGCCGCTGATCGTGCAGGCGACGCTTGCCATCGCCGCGGCGGTCATCGCCGAAGCCAGCCTGTCGTTTCTGGGCCTCGGCCAGCAGCCGCCGGCGCCGAGCTGGGGCAGCATGCTCAACACGGCGAAAAACTACATCGAGCAGGCGCCGTGGATGGCGATCTGGCCGGGTCTGTCGATTTTCGTGCTCGTGCTGTCGTTCAACCTGCTCGGCGACGGACTGCGCGACGCGCTCGATCCGCGCCATGCGTAATGCCGTCAGCGTCACCCAAGCGCAACCGCTTGCCTGGCCGTTGAATCGGCTGTCATGTAACCCATTCGTCTGAAAAGCTTGACAACTCTGAAAATCAGAGTACTCTAAACGCTTGGGGTCAAGGAGGTGCAATGACAGCCAGTGATCGTGTCAAGGACGATCTGAGTTACATCGCCGGCATCGTGCGGCGCGAAGACCGCGACAACGGCTTGCCCGTTATCAACTTCATGTGGAGCGTGCTGGTCGGGGTTGGCTTCGCGCTGCCCGACTTTGCGCCGCGTTGGGTCGGGTGGTATTGGCTCATCGTCGGTCCGATTGGCGGGCTCGCCAGTTGGTGGCTCGGCGCAAGGCAAGGTCAAAAAGCCGGGGTCAATGACATTGAGTTAGGCCGTCGCTATGCCTATCACTGGCTGCTCGCAGCGTTCGCATTTGTGGTCGTCTTCCTTCCGGCGCTCACCGGCAAAGTCTCACCCGCCGCGGCCGCAACGAATGTTCTGCTGGTCGGCGGACTGACGCACGCACTCGCCGGAGTTCATCTGGAGCGTCACCTTCTGTGGAGCGGGTTGTTGCTACTCGGAGGCTACGTCGCGTTGTCGGTGCTGCAACTGCCGTATGTCTGGACAGCCACCGGATTGATCGTCGCGGCCTCGCTGGCTCTGGCCGGCGTCACCCAGTTGAAGCGCACATAGCAGCACTGCTTGAAAGCGCTCGACGACCTCGACGCGGCGTTGGAACACCGCATTCGATTGGCGATCAGCGTCCTGCTCGCGCGCCACGGTGAGATCAGCTTCTCGCGTTTCAAGGAGCAGCTCGAGCTCACCGACGGCAATCTCGGCGCTCAATTGCGTCGCCTCGAAGATGACGGCTACGTTGCGCTTCGACGTGCGTTTGTTGATCGCAAGCCGGTGACTTGGTATCGATTGACATCGACGGGACGCAAGGCGCTCGACAAACATCTGCGGGCGTTGCAGGACGTCATTGCGCTAGCCGGCAACTGAGGGGTATCTGAGGGAGTTCATATGAACAATCGCCCACTGAGCCTGCTCGCCGCCGCGTTCGCAGCGTTCAGCCTAAGTGCTGTTAGCGTCGCGCAAGAGCAGACAAAGCAAATCCCAAGGGAACTTGGCTTTCTCGTGGGAACCTATACAGGAGCATGGACCGCTTACGGAGTCAGCAACGAGGGGCTCGCCGTCAAGCAGGCATCATGGACCGATACAGTCAGGGCCGAGAAACCAACCGTAAGGAACGACAAAGCGTTCGTAACCACGACGGCGGAAATGGTTTTCGACTCGGGCGACGTGCCGCCGATGAAGGTGCTCGGGACAGAAGGATATTTGATCAACGCGGACGGCACCGTGGGTGACTATTTCATCGAGACGTTCGGGCAAACCTACCGCATGCAAAAGCTCGCAGCGAACACGTGGGTCTATGTCGCACCCGCGCATCCGCGCGAGCTGGCGTCGCTCGGATTCGTCAACGCTTTATCCGGCGAGCACGTTCTGATCAAGGTCAGAACCACTGAGCAGGGAGCCGAGACACATCGCATCTCGCGCGTGACGACGGTCAATTGGAAAGATGCAGACGGCAGAGAACGATGGGCGCAATACACGAGCTTGCAGGGTTTTCACAAGCGTCAGGCGCCGTGACAAATGCCCGAATGCAGCTCACGACGACGCTGCCGGCTCGGTCAACCCAACCTCTCCGTGCTCATCGATCGCCGGCGACGACGCGAACTGCGGTGAATCCCACTCGGTGACATAGGGCAACGCCGGAATCTCGGCAACGCGGCCGTTGACCGTCATCGGGCGGGTCCGAAATTGGGGATGCTCGATCAGGTCGAACACAGAGTTGATTGCGCCGTACGCCGTTTGCGCCTGCGTCAATCGCTCGACGACCGCTGCGTAGCTCAGGCGGCCGAATACTCGCTGGATCAATGCCTCGAGCTCGATGCGATTGGACGTGCGCGCATTGTTGTTGTTGAAACGCTCGTCGCTGGCCAGCGATTCATCCGACAACACGATTCGACAGAATTTGAGCCACTCGCGCTCGTTTTGAATGGACAGCACGACGTCGCGTCCATCGGAACACGTGAACGATCCGTATGGTGCGATGCTCGGATGCTTCAATCCCACACGTTTGGGCTCTTCGCCGCCGTACCGCGCCTGCAGGTACGGAACCGCCATCAGCTCCGCTGCAGAGTCGAATAGCGAGACCTTGATGCCGCTACCCACGCCGGTGCGCGCGCGCTGTAACAGCGCCTGTTGAATTCCGATCAACGCATTCATTCCAGCGGTGATATCGCAAATCGACACGCCGATGCGTCCCCACGGGCCCGGCGCGCCGCTGACGGCGACGAGGCCGCTTTCCGCCTGCACGAGAAGGTCGTATGCCTTCAATTGATGCAGCGGGCCGGATTCGCCGTACCCCGAGATGTCGCAAGTGATCAGTCGAGGATGCAAAGCGCGCAGCTTGTCGGAACCAAAACCGAGACGCCCAGCCGCGCCAGGTGCCAAGTTTTGAATGAAGACGTCCGCCGCAGCGATCAAAGAGCGCAATTGCGCCTTGGCGTTTTCACTGCGCAAGTCGAGCGCAATCGACTCCTTGCCGCGATTGGTCCACACGAAATACGACGACTCGCCGAATACCGCCTTGTCGTAGCCGCGCGCAAAGTCGCCTTCCGGACGCTCCACCTTGATGACCCGCGCACCGGCATCGGCGAGTCGACTCGAGCAATAAGGCGCTGCGACCGCCTGCTCGAGCGACACGACGACAATGCCATCGAATGGCTTGCTCATGGTTGTGGGTGCGAATCAGACCGTGCGCGCACCATCGACCGGAAACTCGACACCGCTGATGAACTCCGCCGCATCGCTCGCGAGATACACGGCCGCGGCCGCGACATCGGAGGGTCGACTGAACCTGCCAAGGGGAATGGTTGCGATGAAGCGTGCGCGATTCTCCGGCGTGTCCTTGACCCCCATGAACTTTTCGAGAAGCGTGGTTTCGCCGATCACCGGGCAGATCGCGTTGACGCGTATTCCGTCAGGACCGAGCTCGACGGCCATCGATTTCGAAAGAAGATTCACCGCACCTTTGCTGCCGTTGTACCAAGTGAGGCCGGGACGCGGCCGAATGCCCGCCGTCGAGCCGACGTTCAAAATCACGCCGCTATGGCGCTTGCGCATCAACGGCACCACCGCGTGCGCCATGTGATAGATCGACTTCACGTTGACCGCATAGACGAAGTCGAACGTGCGCTCGTCGACGTCGAGCATCGGCATGTTGTTGTGCGTCGTGCCGGCGTTATTCACGACGATGTCGGGAGCGCCATACTTGTCGACGCACGCGGCGACCAGCGCATCGATGTCCTCGCGACTCGTCACGTCGCAGCGCACGAACAGCGTATTGCCGCCGATTTTCTTGGCAAGCGTCTCGCCTTTCGCATTGTCGATGTCGGCGATGACGACCCGTGCGCCTTCCGCCACATAGGCTTGCACGATGCCTTCGCCAAATCCCGCGGCGCCGCCGGTGACGATCGCGATTTTTCCGTCGAGCTGTTTCATGAGGGCTAACCGTAATAGTTGACGATGGTCTTCGTTGTGCTGACTTCCTCGAGCGCGCGAAAACCCTTCTCGCGCCCATGACCGCTGTGCTTCGTTCCGCCGAAAGGCAGCTCGACGCCGCCGCCCGCGCCATAACAGTTGATGAACACCTGACCCGAGACGATGCGCTTGGCCATGCGCTGCTGACGCGCGCCATCGCGCGTCCACACGCCTGCGACCAGTCCGAATTCGGTGCCGTTCGCCAAAGCGACGGCTTCGTCCTCGGTATCGAACACTTGTGCTGCGAGCACCGGGCCGAAGATCTCCTGACACACGAGTGGATGGTTGCGCTCGAGCGGGCCGAACACCGTCGGCGCGACGAAGTAGCCTTGCGAATCGCCGGCGAGTTGCTTTTGCGCAAGCATGGGCACGTCGTCGCGACGCGCGATGTCCATGAAGTCCTGAATGCGTCGCTGTTGCGTCGCGTTGATCACGGGTCCCAAGTCGGCATCGTCTTCGGGCGCGCCGATACGAAGCGCATTGAACTTTTCGCCCACCAGCTTCATGAAGCGATCGAATATCGAACGCTCGACGATTACGCGGCTTCCCGCTGAGCACGTTTGCCCCGCGTTCTGCGTTATGGCTTTGCAAACGGTCGTCGCTGCAGCGTTGAGATCGGCATCCGCGAACACGATTTGCGGTGATTTGCCTCCCAGTTCGAGAACGACCGGGATGTGATTGATCGCAGCGGCTTCCTGGATCAATCGCCCGACCTCGGGCGAGCCGGTGAACGAAATGAAGTTGATTTCAGCGTGTGCCGCGAGTGCCGCGCCCGCCTCTTCGCCGACGCCGGTCACGATGTTCAACGCCCCTGGAGGAAAGCCCGCCTCCACGGCGAGGAAACCCAATTCGAGACAAACCAGACACGCTTCCTCGGCGGGCTTTAGCACCGTTGCATTCCCCATGGCCAACGCCGGGGCGAGCGTGCGGCCAAACATCTGTGCCGGATAATTCCATGGCGTGATGTGCGCGGTGACACCAAGGGGCTCGCGCACGACGGTCACGCTGTAGCCGTTCAAGTAAGGAATGACTTCGCCGTGAATCTTGTCGGCGCCGCCGCCGTAGAACTCGAAGTAACGTGCGACTGCTTGCATGTCGGCGCGCGCTTGCGAGATCGGCTTGCCGGTGTCGTGCGCCTCGATCCACGCGAGTCGTTCAGCGTGCGACAGAACCAACGCCGAGTAGCGCAGCATCAATCGCCCGCGTTCTGCTGCGGTCATCTGTCCCCACTTGCCGCCGAGTGCCGCGCGCGCCGCCTTCACCGCATCGTCGACAGCTTGCTTGTTGCCGCGTGCAAGCCATGCGAAGCGCTGGCCGGTCGCGGGCGCCGTCACCGGCAACAATGCATCGCTCGATACCCATTGATTGGCAATCAGGTGTCCATAGGCGGGCTGCGATTCGGAAGAACGGATCGCCGCAGCGAACAACAGTGGATCGTTGCAGTGCATCTGAGGTCTCTTTTGAGTAGTCGCTAAGAACGAATCGCAGCAGAATCGGCGGTTACGCGCCCTTGCGCATGATTCGACGTTGCGTGAAGCTCGCCGCGCTCGAGAACGAACGTCGTGCAGTCGAGACCAGCGAGAAGCGCACGATTCGACTCGGTGATGAGAACGCACAAGCTCGGCCGCAATCGATGCAAACGCGCGATTGCCTCGACAAATTGCTTCGCAAGCGCGGGCGCCAACCCCTGCAATGGCTCGTCGACCAACAGCACGCGGGTGGCAACCATCAGCGCGCGTGCGAGCGCCGCAATCTTGCCCTGCCCCCCCGACAGCGCGGACGCCGAGCGAGGCAGCATCGCCTCGATTTGCGGAACGGCGTCGATCGCTTCCTTCAACCGCAGTCTGACATCAGCCGGATGCATCCCGATCGCCTCGCACGGCAAGCGCAGGTTGTCTTCGACGCTCATCGTCGGGAACAGCACACGATCCTCCGGCGCGTAGCCAACGCCAAGCGCCGCGCGCGCGAACGACGGTTTCGACAACAGATCGACCCCGGCCAATTGAAGCGTGCCCGCGCGAACGTTCGTGAAACCCATGATCGTGCGCAGCAGCGTCGTCTTCCCTGCGCCGTTGCGCCCGACGATTGCGTAGGTCGCCGACGATTCGAACTGCGCGGTGATCCCGCGCAAGACAGGAATACCTGCAATATCCACCGACACCCGATCGAGCTTCAGCATCGTCAATGGCCCAGTACGACAGTGCGCACTTCGTCGTTGTTCATCACTGCCTGCGGCGGCCCATCGGCCGCGATGCGTCCCGAGATCCACGCCGCGACTCGCGTTGCGTAGGCGAGCACGATGTCGACATCGTGCTCGACGAACATCGCCGTCACGTTGCGCTCCTGCAGCGCCTGCATGATCGTTTCCATCAATGCATGCTTCTCGTCGGCGGCGACACCGCTCGTGGGCTCGTCCATGATCAAAAGCCGCGGACGCAAAACCAACGCCATCGCAATGTCCAGGAGCTTTCGATGGCCTTCCGGAAGCGCAGCACACATATCGGTCGCGCGCGAGTGCAGTCCGACCACGTGCAACACATGATCGATTTCGTCGGCCGGAACGCATTGCGAAAGCGGACGCCAAAGCGAAAAGCGCTGCATCCTGGACGCGACCGCAAGCTCGACGCTTTCGCGCACCGAGTGATTGAGAAAAAGCTGCGGCAATTGAAACGAGCGACCGATGCCTTGATGCACGATTTGGCGCGGATGCATGCGCGTGATGTCGACGCCGTCGAAGACCACGTTGCCTGCACTGGGCTTCAAATACCCGGTGACCATGTTGATGAACGTCGTCTTCCCCGCCCCATTCGCGCCGATCACCGCCAGCCGCTCTCCGGCGTTCAAGTGAAAATCAATGCCGTCGGCAGCGACGACGCCGTCGAACGAGAGCGTCAGACCACGAGTTTCGAGGAGCGCATGCGTCACAGGGCCGTCCTCATCTTGGGGCGTTGCCGCAGACGGTCGAGTCGCATCAGCCATGCGACAAGGCCGGCGGGCGCGACGAAAATCAAGGTCAACAGAACGACGCCAATGACGAGTTGCCAGGCGCCGGTCAGCACCGATGCCGCGAAGAGCTTCACGGCTTCATAGGCAAGCGCACCGAGGAATGCGCCGACCGGGCTCAACGTGCCACCCAGGATGGCAACGAACACGTATTCGCCGGAGCGCACCCAGTAGCCCATCTCGGGAGTGACCAATCCCTGGATGAGCGCGAACACCGCCCCCGCAAAGCCACATAGCGCCGCAGAAGCGATGTAGCCGATGTAGAACACGCGCCGTGCCGAGATGCCGAGATACTCGAGGCGCACTTCGTTGGACTTGATCGCCACCAGCGCTTGTCCGGTGGGCGAGGCATAGAAGCGCTGAACCAGCCAGCACGCCGCGACGACGACGACCACGCTCACGATCAAGAGCCACGTCTCGAAAGTGGCGCGCTCGTGCACGATGCCGAAGAACGTCGGCCTTTCCATGCGCAGGCCGTCGGTGCCCCCGGTGATGCCGTAGAACTTGCCGAGCACGGCGAACAGCACCATCGACAACGCGAGATTCAGCATGCCGAAAAATATGCCGCGATAGCGAACCATGAACAATCCGACCACGGCACCTGCCCCAACGCCCGTCAGAACACCAACGACAAGTAGCACGACACCATCCGTTTGTGGATACGCGCGAGCCAGCGCCACCGCCATGTAACCCGCGAGACAACTGAACCCAGCATGGCCGAACGAGACCTGCCCTGCACGAATCAGAAGCGAAACGCCAAGCGCGGCAAAGCCGTATGAAAGCGAAATGACGAGCGGCGTCTTGAGCCAGGGAAACAGCATGCCGAACGACAGCACCGCGCCTGCGACCACCCATGGCGCGAGCCGCATCAGCATTCGATGTCCCGTCGGTTGAATCGCATCAGACTCTCCGTACTTCCGCCACAGCAAAGAGTCCCTGCGGACGCCACAAAAGCACGGCGAGCATGATCAGGTACGGCACGAGCACGTCGAGCTCCGGCAACAGATACACGGCGAATGCCTTGCCCATTCCGATCATGAGCGCAGCGATCGCCGTGCCGGTGATCTGACCCAGGCCTGCGACGGCGACGACGGCGAAGGAAAGCACCATCATCTCGCCGCCGATGCCCGGCACCAGCGATGTCGTCGGTGACGCGAGCGCACCGCCGAGCGTGCCCAGAACCGCGCCGACGCAAAACGTCAAAAGGCCGACGCGCTGGGCGTTGATTCCCATCGCACTGGCGACTTCGCGATGGTGCGTGACGGCGACGATCTGCCGACCGATGCGCGTGTGGCTCAACGACCAGCGCAGCGCGATGAACACCAGCACGGCCACCGCAGGCAGCAGCACGATTTGATAGGCGGTATACGTCACCGTTCCGACTTTGATCGACCCCATCGCATCGACTGCGTGGCTGACTGCAATCGGACTCGTTCCCCACACCAGTCGCTGCACATCCTCGAGAATCATGAACACCGCAAACGTCGCGAGGAGCTGCATCACCGGATCGAGGTCGAGAATGCGGCGCACGACGCCGATCTCGATTGCCGCGCCGAGAATCACGCCGATGACGAGCGCGCCCAACAACAACGCGAGCAACGATAGCGCGATTGAATTTTCGTTCGCAATCAGCGCACCGGCAGTTGCTGCGGCATAGCCCCCGAACGCATACAAGCTGCCATGCGCGATGTTGAGAATTCGCATCACGCCGAAGATCAGCGTCAACCCGAGCGCGACCAGGAACAGAAGCGCGGCCTGCGTCAGGCCGTCCAGAAGCGCCAGCACGATAAGCGAGGTGTTCATCGAAGCATCGTGACTTGCAAGCCGCGCGTAAGTCTCAGAACGTCTTGATGCGTGAATCCTTCAGGAGATCGGGCTTCAAAGTCTTCACCCAGTCTGGCGATTTCGCGCCAACCGGAGCTTGCACCATCGCGCCCGGATAGATCGTTAGGCCGGAAATGACGGCAAATGGATACGCCGGCGTCATTCGCGTGACGCCGAGCATTTGATCCTCGAGACCCTGACCGTCTTCCCGCATCGTCACGGAACGCGTCAATCCACGGAAAGTCAGCGAGCGCATCGCATCGGCGACCTGTTCATTGCTCGGCCATTTGCCGCCGCTCGTTTTCAATGCGGCGTTGTAGGCATCGGCCACGGCCTGGAACGCGGCGACCGCGTGATACGCCGAGTAGATCGGATACTCTTTGGTCTTCGCGCGGTATTTCTCGACGAACGCCTTGTGCTTGGGATCGTCCTTGTGCTCGGGATGCAGGAAATAATGATCGCCGCGCATGCCGACGATGACGCCGTCGGGTAGCGATTTGCCAACGCGCTCGAGCGAGCTCTCGGCGAGCGGCAGCACCCAGGTCGACGTCTTGATGAGCCCGCGCTGAGCGGCCTGCCGGATCAGCGTGTCGAGCTCACCACCCCACGACGTCGAAAAAATGACGTCGGGCGAAAGCGCCTGCAGCCGGCTGATCTCGGAGCTGAAATCGGTCGAGCCGAATTTCGGAAAGAGCTCCGCCACGACCTGCACGTCGGGTTTCAACGCCCGCAGCGTGTTGATGAAGATCTCCCACGAATCCCGGCCCCACGCGTAATCCTGGTTTATGACAGCGAGCGTCTTGAACTGCGGCTTCGTTCGCAGCAAATGCAATACGGTTGCCACCATTTCGGCCGTTGCGTTGGCCTGCGTGCGCACCACGTATTTGTAGCGTCGGTTCTCGAGAATCTTCTCGGTTCCGCAATCCCACATGATGTTTAGGACCTTGAGATCCTCGGCCACGGGCGCCAGTGCGTTGCAGTTGCCGCTCGAGATCGAGGCAAGCATCACGTTCGCGCCTTCTTCTTGCACGACGCGCCGATACTCGGACAGAAGCTTGTCTCCTCCAACACCTTCATCGATGAAGATCGGCCGTATCTTGACGCCACCGATGCCACCGGCTGCATTGATGTCATCGATGATTATCTCGGCGGCAGCCTTGCCGGGAACGCCGAAAACGGCTGCGGGACCCGATAGGAACGTGGTCATGCCGATCTTGATCTCGGCCGGTTTTTGTTGCGCGACTGCGATCGTCGAGCTCGTCAGAACACCAAGACCCAGCACAGCGGCACGGACTAGTCGCGTCATTCGATATCTCCAAGGTAGTGGCGCAACAAGGTTGGGGGAAACGGCGACGCTTTGACGGCAACCTGAATTGTTCAAGGGCACGACGTGCGCGTCCATTTGAAATCGGGCAAGGCGGTCTTGTCGAAATTCGACCGATGCAAGGCGGCATCGCGCAACACCTCACTTTTTACGCCGTATCGTCGAACGAGGCCAGCGCATACGGTGGCAGGCGCTGGCGCGACAAGCTGTGCACGGCGTGCGGCGCCCGCGGGCACGC
>DATLOI010000090.1:0-8111 GCA_035536295.1 Casimicrobiaceae bacterium | reverse complement strand
ATGTCGTTGCGCGGCCGGCTGCACGACATGTCGCTCCCATAGTGCAAGCGCAACCGCCGCCGGGCAAGTCAGCGTGAACGGTTCGCTCAAGCGAAGCGACGTTGCGTCGACGCGCACGGCGGCTTCGTAACCGCAGCCGCGCTTGAACTCACGATCGGGCAATGGCTGATAACGAAAGTCGGATGTCGCAAGCGAGATGCGACATTGCTCGGCGCTTCTTTCGACTCGCGTCAGCTTGTAGCCGGTGAGGAGATTCGGCTTGTCGGCAATCGCGAGCGGTGCCGCCGGGTTCCAGCGATCGGGAAGCGTGATCGAACCGGTCGCGAGCATCGTCGCGAACGCCGCGATCAACAAAACGAGCGCACTACCTACGATGCGAGCGACCATGGCGGCGACTTGACGCAGCAATGCTTCGTGCGAGAGCATGCGCGTGCATTCATGCAAGGAGCGCCCATGAAAAAGATTACGAATCGACGCCGCTTCCTGATGCAGATGTGCGCAGCCGCCGCTGCGACATCAGTGCCGCAAGCGCTGCGCGCGGCGATGGGACCAAACGACAAGTTCGATCTTGTCATCAAGGGTGGCGAAGTGCTCGATCCTTCGCAACGCCTGCGCGGTGTTCGCGACATCGGCATTCGCAACGGGCTTGTCGAAGCGCTCGATGCGAGCATTCCGGCTGAGCGGGCACTACGCGTCATCACGGCCAACGGGCGGCTCGTCGTTCCGGGTCTCATCGATTTGCACGCACACACTTTTCCGTACGGGTCCGCGATCGGGATTCCCGCTGACGAGCTCGTTCCGTTGCAAGGCACCACGACAGCGGTGTCGGCGGGCGATGCCGGTGCGAACAATCTTGCGGCGTATCGACGCTTCATCGTGTCTTCGACCCGCACCCGCCTCTTTGCGTTCGTGCATATCGCGAACATGGGGCTTGCGGGCTTTCCGGTGGCCGAGCTTTACAACATCGACTTCGCACAAGCGGAAAGCGCGGCTCGCGCGCTCGCGGAGAACGCGGACTTCATGCTCGGCGTAAAAGTACGCATGTCCGAGAACGTGATCGCGCAGCACGGGCTCGAGCCCTTGCGTCGCTCGATTCGCGCATGCGAGTTGTCGGGTGTGGCCGGTGCGAAAGTCATGTGCCACATCGGCGGCGTGCAAACGCCCGAGCTCATGACGCAGATATTGGACACGCTGCGCCGCGGCGACATTCTTACTCATTGCTATTCGGGAGCGCCGACCCCTGGCGGACGCTTCACCAACATCGTGCAGGAAGGGAAGCTGATTCCTGCTGCGCTCGAAGCGAAAAAGCGCGGCGTGACGTTCGACATAGGTCATGGAGGTGGAAGCTTCGATTACACGGTCGCTGAAGCGGCGATTCGCGATGGGGCAGGGCCCGATACGATCAGCTCCGACATGCACGTCTTCTCCGGAAACACGCCCGGCATGCCGTTCCTCACCTGGGTGATGAGCAAGTTCCTGAACATGGGATTCACGCTGGAGCAGGTGATCGCGATGGCGACGATCAATCCTGCGCGAGTCATCGGGCGAGTACCGAAGCTCGGGACGCTCGAGCCGGGCGCGCCGGGCGACGTGACCATTCTGGAGGTCGTGCAAGGAACGGTCGAATTCGTCGACACGCGCAACAATAAGCGCGCGGGCAACGTGCACATACGACCGGTGCAGACGGTATCGGGAGGGATGGCGTTCGGAAGGCCGTTCGCCGCGCCGTTCAGCGTGCGTTAGTAGGCCTGTTAAACCGGCACTAGGCGAATCGCTCCGGCGAAAACGGCGCGACGCTCATGAATGGCTCGCGGCCGACGATGAGATCTGCGATGAGATGAGCGGTCGGTGCGGCCGCCGTCAGGCCGACGTGACCATGCCCGAACGCGAAGTAGGCGTTGCGAAACTTGGGTGAGCGAGCGATGACGGGAAGCGAATCGGGCAACGACGGCCGATGTCCCATCCAACGCGTGACCGTCGTTTGGGAAAGTCCCGGGAACAACCGCTGCGCAGCCGCGATCAGCACATCGGCACGTCGGTAGTCAGGTAGCGCATCTAGACCTGCGAGCTCGACGGTGCCGGCGATGCGTAGGCCTTCTTCCATCGGCGTTGCGATGTACTTGCCTTCGCCGGAGCCGATCGGCATTCGCGGCGATATCGACGGTGTCGCAAGCATCGCGTGATAGCCACGCTCGGTTTCGAGCGGAACAACAGTGCCGAGCGCTTCGGCAAGCGGTTTGGAATGCGCGCCGGCTGCGACGACGACCACGTTCGCGTCGACGACTCCGGAATCGATCGTGACTCGTGACACGCGGCCATCGACGTTCTCGAAGCCGGTGACACGTTGCGCAACGAACCGTGCGCCTGCTTCGCGCAGCGTGTTCGCAAGCGCGCGCGACAGGCGCAGTGGATTGGGACAATGTCCTTGTTCCGGCAGCACGACGAGATGCGTGCACGCCGATGAAAGGGTGGGTTCGAAGTCGCGAACTGCATCGTCGGTGAGCACCTCGATTGCCACGCCGCGCATGCTTCGTAACTCGCGACCGAGCGCATCCGAATTGAACCCCTTTTCGCTCTCATACGCGAACGCGTAACCGTTCTGCACGATCAGCTCCGGAACGCGAGCGCGTTGCGCCAGCGGTCGCCAGCGATCGATCGTGCAGGTGAGCAACGGATGCAAGGCGTCGGCGATCTCGTTGACGCGCTCGATCGTGGACGAGCGCTGCAGCTGCCGCAACCACGGCGCCACTTTGATCGCATAGCGCGGTGCAATCGTGAACGGCGCAGCAGGATCGATGAGCCAGCCCGGCACGTTGCGCCACGCACCGGGAAGTCCCAGCGGCACGCAGGAAGCGCGGCTCAAGCAGCCCGCGTTGCCGAACGAGCAGCCTTCACCGGGCGGATTCGGATCGATCAACGTCACCGGATGTCCGCGCATCTGCAAGACCGTTGCGCAGGCGAGCCCGACGACGCCGGCGCCGATGATCGCGACGGATTCAGGCATTCGTAGCTTGCTTGTGCGCCACGGGCAATGCATTCGCGAGGCGAGCGAAATCAGCGACGGAAAGCGTTTCGCCGCGCGCGCCTGGATCGATTCCAACACGCATCATCGTCGCCGTGTCGGCGATCGACGCGAGCGCATTGCGCAATGTCTTGCGGCGCTGCGAGAACGCGGCGGCGACCACTTTCGCAAAGCGCTCATCGTTCGCAATCGCCTGTGCGCGCCCATCGAGCGGAACCAGCCGCGCCACGGCGGATTCGACTTTGGGCGGCGGGCGGAACGCACCCGCCGGCACGATGAACAATCGCTCGATTGCAAAGCGCGACTGCAGCATCACTGAAAGGCGTCCGTAAGCGGAAATCGACGGCGTAGCGACCATTCGATCGACGACTTCCCTTTGCAGCATGACATGGATGTCGCGCAGCGTCGCCGTTTGCGAAGCGAGGTGAAAGAGAAGCGGTGAGCTTATGTTGTAGGGCAGGTTGCCGACGACGCGCAAGCTGTCGCCCAACGGCGCCAGATCAGTGTCGAGCGCGTCGCCCTCGATCAATGTGAGCTGATCCGCGGCGAAGCGCTCGCGCAATCGTGCCGCCAGATCGCGGTCGATCTCGATCGCGACGACGTGACCCGCACGCTCGACGAGCTTTTGCGTCAGCGCCGCGAGTCCCGGACCGATCTCGACGATTCGATCACCGGCTCTTGGCGCGATCGCAGCGACGATGCGCTCGACGTAATGCGTGTCGGCGAGAAAGTGCTGGCCGAAGCGCTTGCGCGGCGTGTGTCGATCCAACGATCAGGCCTTTCGTGATGGCAGCGATCACTTACCGCGCGATTAACGGCGTCCAAGCTCGAGCCGCATCACCGGGCGCGTCGGCTTGCGCCGCGCGACTTCATGGAAGCCCGCTGCGTCGAACATCGACTTCTTGCCGAACCACATGGCGTCGTCGGCTAGCCTGACTCCTTTGTCCACCGGATACGCTTCGACGATCTTCACGCCGCGCGAGCGCGCATATTTGATCGCGCCGTCGAGAAGCGCGCGCGCAACGCCTTGACGCCGATACGCGGACGGCACGACAAAGCAGATGATCGACCACACACGAGCATCGTCGACCGGCTTCATCACCGTCGAGCGTGCGAGCTTCAAGTAATCTTCGCGTGGACCGAGCGACACCCAGCCCACGGGCGTCGCGTCACGATAACCGATGAGCCCAGGCGGCGGGTCGCGCTGTGCGAGCTCGACGAGCTCGCGACGATTCGCTTCGGCGCGCGTCACGCCGCGCGGCAGAGGGGAAGGTGCGCCGCTGTGCCGGTAGAACATGCACCAGCAACCACGCGCGACCGAGCAACCGCGCGCGCGAAAAATTGCTTCGAGGTCCTCCCAGCGGTCTTTGGTAAGTGGACGGACGGCAAGCTTCATGGCCTTGTGCCAATGTCCTTCGCGCGATCGAGGTGATTTCCGACAGTCATGCGCGCGGCGCAGCTTCATCTTACCTTCGCTGCATGTTGGAAAGAAGTACGATGCCCTTCTTGCGCTCGTTGATGCTCGTCGTCGTGTCGGTCGCGGGGTTCGCGACCGTTTCGCTCGCGTCGCAGAGCACCCCGCCGAAGCACAAGCGCGACGTCGTGAACGCATCGAAGTCGACGACTGCGAGCGAACAAGCGGCCAGCCTCAACGCCGACGCTGCCCGCCCCGTTCTTGCCGCAGGCGCAAGCGGAGCTGCCGTCGTGCGTGCCCAGATATTGCTCGATCGCGCGTGGTTCTCGCCTGGCGAAATCGACGGCCGTTTCGCCGCCAACCTGCGCCGCGCTGTCATGGCGTATCAAAAGTCGCACGACCTGCCGGCCAGCGGGCGCATCGATGCCGCGACGTGGCGAGCGTTGGAAGGCGAGCACAAGGCGCCCGTCTTCGTCGTGCACAAGGTTGCAGCGCAGGATGTCGTCGGACCGTTTACGGCGACACCGAAGGACATCGTCGAGCGAGCCAAGCTCGCCTCGCTCGACTACGAGACGCCGCGCGAGGCGATCGCGGAGCGCTTTCACATGAGCGAGGCGCTGCTCGCGAAGCTGAACCCGCAAGCGCGCTTCATCGCTGGCGAAGAACTTGTCGTCGCCGCGGTTGCGGCGGCGTCGGGTCCGGAAACAGGCCGCGCGAAGTCGATCGAGATCGACAAGTCCGATCGCATTCTTCTCGTTGTCGACGCACGCGGACGCAGTATTGCGGCGTTCCCGATTTCGATCGGTAGCCCTCTCGATCCGCTTCCGGTGGGGCGCATGACGATCACGAACGAGGTGAAAAATCCGTCGTTCACTTACGACCCGGCGCTCTTGAAGACGGCTCAACCGGGCGCTGTGAAAATCGAGATTCGCCCGGGACCGAACAACCCGGTGGGCGACATGTGGCTGGGATTGAGCAAGCCCCACTGGGGAATTCACGGCACGCCCGCGCCCTCTCGTATCGGACACGATCAGACCAACGGCTGCATCAATCTCACCAACTGGGATGCGGGACGATTGTCGAGCCTCGTCAAGCGCGGTTTCGTCGTGGACGTGCGGCCTTAGGCCCGATGGCAAAGGCGCGAACCGACGCATCGAATCTTGTCGCTCTCTTGCTTGCATGCGGTGTCGCAGGCGCGCAGTCGCTCGAAGCCGCCGAAAAGACGCTGCGCGAGAAGCAACTTGCGGTGCCGGTCGAGGGCGTTGCCCAATCGGCGCTTCGCGACACCTATCGTGAAACACGGGGGGGACGCGCGCACGAGGCGCTCGACATCGCCGCGCCTCGGGGGACCAAAGTGTTCGCCGTCGATCACGGCACCGTGGTCAAGCTCTTCGACAGCGTACGCGGTGGCGTGTCGCTGTATCAGTTCGATTCGTCGGGAACGCTGGTGTACTACTACGCGCACCTCGACGGTTATGCGCCGGGAATTCGCGAAGGCGCAGCGTTGAAGCGCTGCGACGTCATCGGTTACGTAGGTACAACCGGGAACGCCCCTCCGCATGCGCCGCATCTGCATTTCGCCGTGTTCGCGCTCGGCCCCGAAAAGCGGTGGTGGACGGCGACGCCCATCAATCCCTATTCGGCGCTGCGCAGCGAGAGGGCTGCATCACTACCGGCGTGTCGCTAGACAATCGGTGCATCGAACGCGCTCTAGCGGCCACGCATTGCCGTTCGTGCGAGTTCGATCGCAAGCGTCAATGCCGCCACCAGACTACCTGGATCAGCGGTAGCGGCCGATTCGGCATCCCGCGCAAGATCGAGTGCAGTGCCATGATCGACCGATGTTCGCACGAACGGAAGGCCGAGCGTGACATTCACGCCGCCGCCAAAGCTCGCGGCTTTCAGCGTCGGCAGGCCCTGATCGTGATACATGGCGATGATCGCATCGAGCGAGCGCGCGTGACGCGGGACGAAAATGGTATCGGCAGGCGTCGGGCCACGTGCATCGATGCCTTCTGACCTGCATCGCTCGATCGCCGGAGCAATCACTTCGACATCCTCGTCTCCCAGATGCCCGCCCTCGCCGGCATGCGGATTGAGTCCGCATACACCAATGCGCGGCGATTCGATGGCGAATTGTTCGCGCAACGCTCTGTCGACGATCTGAATCGTTGCGGTAACCGCATCGCGCGTAATTGCGCCTGGCACGTCGCGCAGCGCCAGATGTGTCGTGACGAGCGCGATTCGCAGTGCCGACTGCTCGCCGCCCACGAGCATCATCACGACGCGTGGTGTTGACGTGCGTTGCGCGAAGAACTCGGTATGCCCGGTGAAGTCGATTCCAGCATCGAGAATCGCGCTTTTTTGCACCGGGGCCGTCACGATTGCGTCCATCACGCCGGTTGCGCAGGCGTCACTCGCTCGTTCGAGCATCGTGACGACGGCGTTCGCGTTCGCAGCGTCGGGGCGGCCCGGATCGACGGGCGCGCTCACGGGAACGTGCCAGACCTCGACGACATTGGCTGCGAAACGCCACGAGTCGAAATCAACGAAACGCGGCGATAGGCCGATGCGCCGTGCGCGCGCACGCAGCAGATCGCGGTCGCCGATCAGCACAAGACGCGCGGGAAACGGCTGGATCGCGTGACGCGCTGCGAGCATCGCGCAAATGTCCGGCCCGATCCCTGCCGGCTCGCCGACGGTGATTGCAATCGCCGGACGACGATCGGACACCATCACAAGCGCTCGATGGCCACGGGCTCGCCGAAGCAATGCACCTCGACATGCGCGCGCGCGCGCAACGTTGCATCGCGGCCATCGTTCGTGATGACTTGAAGCTCTTTGAGTTCGAGCGGTGTCGTAGGCTTACCGAACACCCACGCCTGCTCGATACTCTTCGCCGAATCGATTTCGCCCGTGTGCTGAACCGAGCGACCGAGCGGCAACACGTAGCCTTCGCGACCGAACACGGGAAACTGATCGAGCGCAGCCTTGTAACGCATCACTTGACGACCCGGATAGCGCGCACGACTGTTCAGGTCATACCAGCCTCCAGGCGGCAGTGCCACTTCGACCTCGCCGCCTTCGCGCAGAATCGGTGCGATGAGCAGTGCGTCCCCGCACATGAACTGCGTCTCGTAGCGGCGAGTGAGCGCATTCGCAGGAAACGCGAGCGGCAGCGCGCGCATCACCGGCAATCCTGTTTGCGTCGCGATTTCAATCACGTGCTCGAGATAAGGAATCAATCGATAGCGAAATGCGAGCCACTTGCGCGCAATCGCTTCGATCTCTTCGCCGAACGCCCACGGCTCGCGCTCGCCGACGCCGTGCACGCGAATATGCGAGTTGAATACTGTCGCTTGCAGCCAACGCAGGAACAATTCCGCAGAGGGCTGCTCGGCGCCGTAGGAGCCGCCAATGTCGGAGCTGTGAAAGGGATTGCCGCTCATCCCCCACGACAAGCCGCCGCGAATCGATGCGGCGAGGCCTTCCCAGTCGCTTTGAGGATCACCTCCCCAACCCATCGGATATCTCTGCTGGCCTGACCATGCAGCGCGACTCCACACCATCGGCGGGCCGTTCTCTTCGCGCCCGTACTTGCGCGTCGCTTCGAACACGCAACGGTTGTAGAGCAGCGGATAGACGTTGTGCAGGCGCCTTCCGTCGTCGCCGTTG
>DATLOI010000089.1:0-17326 GCA_035536295.1 Casimicrobiaceae bacterium | reverse complement strand
ATGATCGACACGGTGAAGGACGTGGCGATCATGCTGATGCCGATGCTCGGCGTTCTCGTGCTGGTGATCGTCTGGCCCCAGCTCGTGCTGTTCCTGCCCAGTCTCATCTCCCCGGAGTTTTTGAAATGATTGCCGCGCATCGGGTTGGCGTTGCGTTGTGCGTGATCGCATCGATCATCGCAACACCCGTGTTCTCGCAAGCCACATATCCCACGAAGCCGATTCGATTGATCGTGCCAAGCCCGCCCGGCGACGGTTCCGACTTGATGGCGCGCGCGATCGGCGATCGGCTTACGCAAGCGTGGGGGCAGCCCGTCGTCGTCGACAATCGACAGGGCGCGGGGGGACGCGTCGGTACCGAGGCGGCGGTGAAATCGGCGCCCGATGGCTACACGCTGATCATGGGGAACGCCGGCTCGCACGGTATCAACGCTGCGCTGTATCGCGATCTGCAGTACGATCTCGAGCGCGATTTCGCGCCGATCACGCAGGTGATGCGCGCGCCGAACGTGCTCGTCATCAACGCGGCATTGCCCGCGCAAAACGTGCGCGAGCTGATTGCATTGTTCAAGGCGAATCCCGGCAAATACAGCTACGGCTCCGGCGGCAACGGCAGCTCGGCGCATTTTACGGCGGAGCTGTTCAAGTCGATGGCTGGTGTCGAGGTCGCGCACATTCCCTACAAGGGGGCGACGCCTGCGCTCACCGATGTGATCGGCGGCCAGGTCGCGCTGTTCATGGGCAATCTGCCGCCGGCGATCGGCCACATCAAGGCCGGACGCGTACGCGCACTCGCGGTGACGACCGCGCAACGCAGCGCGCTCGTTCCCGAGATTCCCACGCTCGCCGAATCCGGCTTGCCGGGCTTCGAGACCGTCGCTTGGTTCGGACTCTTCGCACCCGTCGGAACGCCGCGCGATATCCTTCTAAAAATCCAGGCGGAAGTCGCCCGAATCGTCGAGTTGCCCGACATCAAGGAGCGTATCGGGACACTCGGCGGCGAGCCGGTGGGCAACACCCCCGAAGCATTCGCGGCCATCGTCAAAAGCGATATCGCGAAATGGAAGCAGGTGGCAAGCAACGCGAATATTCGCGCGGATTGACACCTAGCACAGAGCGCGACTCGTCGCGAAAATGAGCGGGGCGATCCTCCGCGAGGGACAAGTGCATGGACGAGCAACGCGGCTACTTGCGATTTCCCGCGATTCGCGGTGATGCAATCGTCTTTGTCAGCGACGACGATTTGTGGCGCGTCGGGGCCGACGGTGGAATTGCACGACGATTGACGGCGAGCGTATCGGAAGCGTCCACACCTGCGCTATCACCGGACGGACGCACGCTCGCGTTCGTGGGACGCGACGAGCAGCATCCCGAGGTCTATGTGATGTCGGCCGAAGGCGGACCGGCGCGGCGGCTCACCTGGCTTGGTCCCGATGTGATCGTGCGCGGCTTTACACCCGACGGCCAGATACTGTTCGTGTCGACCTACGGGCAGCCGTTCTTTCGCAATTACCGCGCGTTCACGCTCGATCCCGCAGGCGGCTTGCCGAAGCTCATGCCGCTCGGCCAGGTCAATCATCTGTCATTCGGACCGAATGGCGGACGCGTGATCGGCCGCAACACCGCGGATCCTGCGCGGTGGAAACGCTATCGCGGCGGCACCGCGGGTCACTTGTGGATCGACGCGACGGGCAATGGCACGTTCACGCGAATGCGCGAGCCCGGCGGCAACATCACGAGCCCGATGTGGATCGGCGAGCGCGTCTATTTCCTGTCCGATCACGAAGGCGTCGGCAATCTGTATTCGTGCAAGCCCGATGGATCGGGGCTCGTGCGTCACACCGATCACGATGACTTCTACGCGCGGCATGCGCAAACCGACGGCAAGCGTGTCGTCTATCAATGCGGCGCAACGCTGTGGCTGTTCGACGCGGCGAACGAAACGACGCGCTCACTCGATATTCGCCTTCCATCGCACCGTACGCAGGCGGCACGCCGCTTCGTGCCGGCGAGCGAGCACATCGAAAGCTTTCGACCGCATCCCGAAGGTCACAGCGTTGCATTGACCGCGCGCGGCAAGGTGTTCAGTTTCGCGCTATGGGAAGGTGCGGTGCGCCAGCTCGGCGATGCTAATAAGGGTCGCTATCGGCACGCGCAATGGCTCGGCGATGGCAACACGCTCGTGGCGATCGGCGACGCATCGGGCGAGGAGCGCGTGGAGACGTTTGCCGGCGAGAATGCGCGCCAGCTGCCCTGGGACATCGGGCGCGTCGTTGCAATGCGCGCCGCACCGCGCGACATGAAGATAGCGATCGCGAATCATCGCAACGATGTTCTCATCGGTGATATCGAAACAGGCAAGCTTATCAACGTCGATCATAGCGATGCGCTGCGCACCGAAGACCTTGCCTGGTCGCCGGACGGAAAGTGGCTCGCGTATACGTTCTGGACCTCGCCGCGCCATTGCGCGATCAAGCTGTTCGACGTCGCAAAGGGCACGTCGACGCTCGTCACGCAGCCGGAATTTCGCGATTACGCGCCGGCGTTCGATCCCGAGGGACGCTATCTCTATTTTTTGTCGTTGCGTACGTTCGATCCCGTCTACGACAGCCTGCAGTTCGAGCTTTCGTTTCCGCGCGGCGCACGGCCTTATTTGATTGCGTTGCAAGCGCGAGGCAAAACGCCATTCGAGCCCATGCCGAAGGGCCTCACCGAAGATGCGAACGGCAAGCGCGGTACTGCGCAAGCAAAGGATGACGACGCGAAGTCGAAAGAGCCGCTGCCGAGGATCGATCTCGATGGCATCGCGCGGCGTGTCGCACCGTTCCCGGTGCCCGAGAATCGTTACGGTCAGATCGGTGGGGTTGCCGGCGACAAGGTGATCTGGAGCGTGCTGCCGATTGCAGGTGCGCATGGTCGCGGCGGGCACAAGGACGCGCCTGGTTGCATCGAGCTTTTCGACTTCGCGACTGCGCGCGCCGAAACCCTGATCGAAAAAGCCGATGCATTCGAGCTCGCCGGCGATCACGTCACGCTGCTCATTCGCGAGGGCAAGCGACTGCGCGCCGTGGCCGCGAACAAGAAGCGCGATCTGCGCGACGCTTCGACCGAGAGCGACGAGCCGATGCGCAAGACCGGCTGGATCGATCTCGAGCGCGTGCGGCTGTCGATCGAGCCGCGCGCGGAATGGAAGCAGATGCTGCGCGAAGTGTGGCGCCTGCAGCGTGATCAGTTCTGGGTGCCGAACATGTCGGGTGTGGACTGGGACGCGGTGTATGCGCAATACGAGCCGCTCCTTGCGCGCGTCACGACACGTGCGGAGCTCTCGGATCTGATCTGGGAAATGCAAGGTGAGCTCGGCACCTCGCACGCCTACGAGATGGGAGGCGATCATCGCAAGCCCCCGCAAGTCGCGCTCGGCTACCTCGCCGCCGAAGTGAAGCTCGCCGACGACGGCGACGGTTACGAGATCACGCACATCGCCGAGGGCGATGCCTGGGACGCGGGCGCCGATTCGCCGCTCAATGCCGCCGGGGTGGAAGCGGAAGTGGGTGAGCGGATCGTCGCTGTCAATGGCCAACGCGTAAGCAGAGAAGTTCCGCCGCAAGCGCTGCTCGTGCATCAGGCGAAAGCGAAAATCGAGCTGACGCTTGCAAGCGGCAGCGGCAAGAAACGCACGACGCGCGACGTTTTGATCAGCACGCTCGCGGATGAAGTTCCGGCGCGCTATCGCGAATGGGTCGAAGCCAAGCGCGCGTGGGTGCACGAAAAGTCGCGCGGACGCGTCGGCTACTTCCATCTGCCGGACATGATGTCGGCCGGTTTTGCCGAATTTCATCGCTATTTTCGGGGCGAATGCGATCGCGATGCATTGATCGTCGACGTTCGCTACAACCGCGGTGGACATGTCTCGGAATTGTTGCTCGAGAAAGTTGCGCGCAAGCGCATCGGTTACAACATGTCGCGCTGGTCGCCGCCTGCGTCGTATCCGGACGAGGCAGCCGCGGGACCGGTCGTAGCGCTCGCCAACGAGCACGCAGGCTCCGACGGTGACATCTTTTCGCACGGCTTCAAGCTGATGAAAGTCGGTCCGCTCGTGGGAACACGCACCTGGGGCGGGGTCATCGGCATCTGGCCGCGCCACAAGCTCGTCGATGGCACCGAGACGACCCAGCCCGAGTTCTCGTTCTGGTTTCGCGATGTCGAATGGGGGGTCGAGAACTACGGTACCGATCCGACGATCGAGGTCGACAACGCGCCGCAGGACGCGCGCGAAGGACGCGATCGTCAGCTCGAAAGGGCGCTTGCGACCGCACTCGAATTGATCGAGCGCGGCGATGCGAAGCTGCCCGGATTCGAGCGCCGTCCGAATCTTGCGCGCACGAAGCTGCCGCCGCGGAAGACCTGATCGCGAATTTCGTTACGCGGCCGCCGGCTCGATCGGCGGCACCATCGCTATAGGGCCGAGGCCGTCGCGGTCGTTCGCGGCGGCGTTGGTCAGCGACACCATGTCGTACGGCTGGAACTGCAGCAGCGTGCGCCGCACGCTGTCCAACACTTCCTGCAGCGGCTGCGCGTTACCCGACGCGCGGCTGCGATACAGATACAGAAGCAGCGCAAACAGCGTTCCGCCGGGGAGCAAGATCTCGATCAAAAGATAAGGGCCGGCCTTCCGCGCGGCGGCGGTTGCGCTATTGAACATTTTTGCGATCTTGTTCATCGGTTCCTCTTTCACGGCGTCTTACTCTTACGTCGAACCAAATGGCACCGGATCGACAAGTTGAGTCGTTTAAAAGCGGCGAATCAGAGGACGAAGGGCTTGCGGCGCTTTCGCGTCGTCGGCGATGGCGCCATGCCATCGCGACGTTTCGATCCGCCGGGATTCGGCTTCAACGCGTCGGCTGGCACACGCCGCGGCGGGACTTTTCCGCCTGGCGACTTCGTCTCTTTTCTCATGACCGCAGTCTGGACGAGCGAGCCTTGCCAATCGCTTACGGATTCGAGGTGCGCACGCGCGACTCGGCGAATCCGTGCGAGGTTTCGTCAAGCGCTTGAAAAATTTGAGATTTGCAGCGGCGCCACAGGCATCGGTCGTGCGTACGACTGAACTTGATCCGCGCGCCAGTCGCGGCCAAGCGCCGGCTTCCGCGGGCTTACCGATGACTTACCGGAAGCTCTTTTGGCGGGGCGATTCGGTACGCAAGAGTTCGGCGTGCAGGCGTTCGGTCTCCGGAGAAGGCTTCATCCCGAGCACGACCGAGAGTAGCTCCCGACAACGGCGGAAAGCGTTCTGCGCTTCGGCTAAGTCGCCGGCGGCCGCGAGTGAGCGCATAAGCCCGCGGTAGAGGGGTTCCGCGAGATTGTCCGCTTCGAGCCCGCGGCGGTAGATGTCGATCGCGCCTTGCCAGTCGCCCGTCGACTCCAGCCGCTCGCCGATTCGCGTCAACGCGCGCACGACACGTGCGCGCAGCGCATCCCGCGGCTTGACGATCCACGTCGAGTCGTCGTTGCCAAGCAGTGGCCCGGGATACGCAGTGACCAGCCGCTTCGCCAGCGCTGACAAATCATGTTCTTCGGTGCGATCGAGGTCATCCAGAATCACACCGAGCACATTGATGTCGATCCAGCACAGCTCGGATGACAGGGCGAGCTTGCCGGCCGACAACGTCAGGACATTGTCGACATCGATGAGCTTGCGCAGGCGAAACAGCGTCGTGTCGAAGGAGGTCTTCGCAGCGGCGCCGTCGGCGTCGGGCCATAGCGTTGCCGTCGCACGCGTTGCATCGACGTCGCGCCCACCATGCGCGGCAATGAACTTCAAGAGCTCGAGCGGGCGCTGCTGAGCCTTGCCGGGGAAGCGCATCGGCTCGCCGCGTCGTTCGAGTGTAAAGCCGCCGAGTGCGCGAATGCGAAGTGCGAATGGCCAATGCTCGTCGGCATCAATCGGCGCTTTGAGATTGTTACGCTCGATCAAGAGCTTCACGTAGTCGCGTTCGACACCTTCGCGCAATGCGAATGCGGCAAGGCGTGCGGCAACGTCGGGGCGGCTTCGCAGAAAAACGCCTTGTCGACGTGTACGGTATCCGCCGAGCACCTCCGCGAGTTGCGCGCGCGCGCGTTCGCGGTTTCCTGCCTCCACGTCGAGCGCGATGTGCAGCAATTCGCGTTGATGCATGAAGCTCGCGCGATCGGCACCGGAGGCAAGTGCGATCGCCTCGTCGAGCGCTGCAAGTCCACTCTTGTTGTCACCTGCACCCATGCGACTGTGTGCGAGGCGTACGAGAAAATGCGGGAACTGCATCGTGGGCAGTCCGGTCTCGCGTGCCAGCGCTACTGCGCGTTCCGAATCCTGCAAGGCCGCCGTGAAGTGTCCCAGTCGCTGCTCGAGATTCGCGCGCAAGTTGTGGAAGTACGCACTATCCATGCGCCGTGCCGGCGTCAGGCGTTTTTCCATCTGCGCGACGCGCGCCTTGGCTTCCACGTACTCGCCCTTGTTGAGGAGCGCCGACACTTCCGCGTGATCGATCTCGAACAGGTACGCTTCAAGTCCATAGCGTTGCGCGATTTCCCGCGCTTCCCCGGTCACCGCCGACGATGCGTCGTAGCGGCCGTTGATGTAATGCCAGAAAGCGAGATGCGTACGCCACCAGACTTGCATGAGCGGCGTTACATCCGGGTGCGAGGCAATCGGCGCGATGCGCGCCACGAGTCCGTCTGCTGCGTTGCTTTTGCCTTCCCAGTTGTAATAATTGAAAAGCGTCGACGCCGCCATCATGCGCACGTTGAGATCGGCTTCCTCGTCGATCAGCGTGTCGAGCCGCGTTGCGCACGCATCGATGCGCACATCGTTCGGCGCGCGAAACAAGAGCACGATCAAGTAAGCCGCGCGCGCACGTAGCTCGCTCGCGCGATCGAGGCTCGAGGCATCTCTACCGAGCAGTCGATCGAACTCCGGCAGCCAGCGATCGAGCGGAGCGAAGTTGTTCCATTCGTAGTAATAGCCTGTGACGATCGTATTGAGCGCGAGCGCCTGGCCTGCGAGATCGTTCGCGTCGACAAAGCCCGCATACGCGCGCTCGAGCGACGGCCGCGCGCGCGAAGGCTCGACGAAGATCCATGCCCGGCCGAGCCAGTAGGTAAGCCACGGATCGGTATCGCGCAACGCTTGCGGCAACGCTGCAATCGAATCGGACAGAGCCTGCGCGCGCCCTTGTCGCGCCCATTCGAGCGCATGCTCGCGAATGAGCTTGTGCATCGATTCGACATCGTTTGCTTCGCGATACAACGCGAATGCCTCGTCGGCATGGCCGCGGCGTGCAAGCATTGCCGCAGCGCGCGCACTGGCCGCCTTGCGTTCGTCACGCGTCAGTCGCCGCTTGGCCTGTTCCTGCAAGAACTCGCGGAACAGTGCGTGGAAATGATAGGTCGTTTCCGCACCGCGCCGACGGTCGACGAACAAATGACGCCTATACAGATAGTCGAGCAGCCGCTCCGCGTCCTCGTCGCCGGAGAGCTCGACGGCTTCGTTCTGTGTGATCGACGGTGGCAGCGATGCGAGCATCAACGTGCGCTGATTGGCAGGCTTGGCGCCGTTGAAAATTTCGCCCGCGAAATACTGGAAAATCGCATCGCGACCCTCGCCGAGCGATTCCTCGAGCGCAGCACCGGGACGAGACAGATGCTCGCGCAACAGAACGAGGGCCGCCGCCCATCCGTTGCTTTGGCGCTGGATCCGCCGCAACGCATCGCTTTCGCGCGTTCGCGGACCCACGATCGATGTGGCCTCTTCCGCGGTGAAGCGGAGCTCTGCTGCATCGATCCGCGCGACTTTTTGCCCCGCGATGAGTCGCGCAAATTCGGGAGCGGGGTCGCTGCGCGAAGTGACAATGACCGTGACGCCGTCGGGAATCTCCTCGAGTGATTGCGCGAATGCCGCGCGGTGATCGGAGGTCGCGCGCGCCTCATGGAAGTTGTCGAGCACCATCAGCGTGCGCGGCGGCAGTGCGGTGAAAAGCTCGCGGCTGAAGCTGCGCAAGAACCGATTGACGTCCTGGCCAGGCTCCGACGAGAAGGCGGGCAACGCAAGCGTGCGCTTGCCGGCGAGTTGCTGCGCGGCGATGCGCATGTAATGCTGGAATGTCCCCGGATCGCCGTCGGCCGCGTCGAGGTGATACCAAAGACAGGGCCGGGCGCGCGACTCCGCGTAGCTTGCGACGAGTGTCGACTTGCCCGCACCGGGTGGACCGCTGATCCACACGATTGGACGTCGCGCGGCCTCGTCGATGAGCGTGAACAGGCGCGGACGCGCGAGCGCGTCGAAAACCTTCGGTCGCGTAAGTTTCGCGAGCGCGGACGTGCGATGAGTCAAAGCGGCGGGCAGTGCACCAGAGAATGCAACGACGAGGTTAGCATGCGGTCCCCGTCAGAACTCGCTTCAGGCTCCGATCAAACGTTGCGTTCCTTGCGCCACGCTTCGTAAGCAGCCTTGGTGGCAGCGCTCGGCGGATACGTGCCGGGGAGCGCGGCGCCGCCCTGGATGCGCTCGAGGATGAACGCCTCCATTTTCTCCTGCTCCACCGCGTCCGCAGCCACTTCGTCGGCGAGCTGGCGCGGAATGACGACGACGCCTTCGGTGTCGCCGACGATCACATCACCCGGATACACGGCTACGCCGCCGCACCCAATCGGAACGTTGAGGTCGATCGCGTGATGATGGATGAGATTGAGCGGCGCGCTGCCCCCTGCGCAATACACGGGAAAGTCGAGCTTTGCGATCTCGCCGCTATCGCGCACCGGTCCGTCGGAAACAAGACCTGCCGCGCCGCGAACCTTGAGCCGCGTCGTCAGGATCTCGCCGCCGGATGCGACGCGCTTCTCGCCGCGACAGTCGATCACGAGGACGTGCCCCGGCGGTACGCTCTCGATACCTTTGCGTTGCGGATGCTCGGGATTGTCGAATGCGCTGATCTGATCGATGTCCTCGCGCGCGGGAATGTTGCGCATCGTGAATGCAGGCCCGACGAGATTGCCCCCCGACGGTGTCGTCAATCGCTGCACGCCTTGCAAGAAAACATTGCGAAAGCCGCGCTTGAAAAGCTGAGTGCAAAGCGTCGCGGCGCTGACATGGCGAAGCTTGTCGATCGTTCCAGGAGAGAGATCCATTGTCTTCAGTTCGGTTTCGCGCCGGATTTTTGCACGAGCTCCGCCCAGCGCGGAATCTCGCGTTGCATGAGTTGCGTCAACTCCGCGGGGCTCGACGCCACCACCTCCATGCCGTTCACGTTGACGAGCTTGTCGCGCACGTCGGGCGACTTCAATATCTTGACGATTTCGTTGTTCAGGCGATCGACGATCGGCTTCGGCGTCCCCTTCGGCGCATACACGGCCTGCCACGACACCATTTCGAACGTCGGCACGCCGGCTTCCATCATCGTCGGCGTTTCGGGAGAAAGCGTGGCACGCTTTGCAGTGGTCACCGCAAGCAGCTTCAACTTGCCGCCTTTGACCAGCGGCAATCCGGCGGTCAATTGATCGAACATGAACGTCACCTGACCGCCGACGACGTCGGTGAAAGCCTGCGGCGTGCCTTTATAGGGAACATGGGTGAGCGGAACGCCGATCAGATCGGCGAACAATTCGCCCGCAAGATGCGTCGATGTTCCCGCACCCGAGGATGCGAACGTGCGCTTGTCGGGATTCTTCTTCAGGAACGCGATCAAATCGGCAACGCTGTTGACGCCCAAATCCGCATTGACATACAGAGCGTTCGGAATGAAGCCGACCAGCGTGATCGGCTCGAAGTCTTTCACCGGATCGTAGGGAAGATCCTTGTAGAGGCTCGCATTGATCGCATGCGTGCTGATCGTCCCGCCGAGGAGCGTGTAGCCGTCGGGCTTCGCTTTCGCGACAAAGCCTGCGCCGACGGCACCCGCGGCGCCTGGCTTGTTGTCGACGACGACCGGCTGGCCAAGGGCAGGCGATAAGCCCTGCGCGATCGCGCGGCCGATGACGTCGGTCGTGCCGCCCGGTGTGAAGGGGACGACATAACCGATCGGCCGCGCTGGCCAGGCTTGCGCGAACGCGCCGGTCGCAAGGGGAAGCGCGGCCGCGAAGACGAGCGTTGCGATGACGCGAAGTGAGTTGCGGCGATGCATGCGATTCATTTCAGTTACGTGAAGGTCAATGAATTTCGGGATCCGACGTGAGGTCGGGACTTTCCAGGAAGTCGAAGTCGCAGCCCTGATCGGCTTGCGTGACATGCTTTTGATACAGCATTCCATAGCCGCGCGTGTAATGCGGTGGCGGCGGCGTCCATTGTGCGCGCCGACGCGCGAGCTCGGCGTCGCTGATCTTGAGTGTCAGACGACGCGCCGCAATGTCGAGCTCGATGGAATCGCCGTCCTGCACGAGCGCCAACGGCCCGCCGACATGCGATTCGGGCGACACGTGCAAAACGCAAGCGCCATAGCTCGTGCCGCTCATGCGCGCATCGGAGATTCGCAGCATGTCGCGCACGCCTTCGCGCAACAGCTTTTTCGGAATCGGCAGCTGGCCCCATTCGGGCAAGCCGGGCGCGCCTTGCGGTCCCGCGCTTTGCAGCACCAGCACCGAGTCCTTCGTGACCGAAAGTGAAGGATCGTCGATGCGCGCCGCCATGTCGTTGTAGTCGCGAAACACCACTGCGGGTCCGGTGTGCTTCGCAAGATGTTGCTCCATTGCAGCGGGCTTGATCACCGCACCGTTGGGCGCGAGATTGCCGCGCAAGACCGCGAGTCCATCGTGCGCCACCAACGCGGTTTCCCGAGTGCGAATCACGTCGTCATTGAAGACCGCGGCGCTCGCGAGGTTTTCGGCGAGCCTTCGACCGTTCACAGTCTGGGTGTCACCATGCAGAAGATCACCGAGTCGCGACAACAGCCCTCGCAGGCCGCCGGCGTAATAGAAGTCCTCCATCAAATATTTGCCGGAAGGGCGCAGGTTCGCGAGCACCGGAGTCTTGCGTGCAAGCTCATCGAATCGATCCAGATCGAGCGGGACGCCGGCGCGTTTCGCGATCGCGATCAGGTGCGGTATCGCGTTCGTCGATCCGCCTAGTGCAAGCACCGTCGTCACCGCGTTGTCGATCGCGTTCGCATCGACGATGTCGCGAATCGCGAGATCTTCCCACACCATGTCGACGACACGTTTTCCCGTTAGCGTAGCCAGCTGCGCGTGACGCGAGTCCGCGGCGGGGATCGATGCGGCGCCGGGCAGCGTGAGTCCCATCGCTTCGGCGGCGCTGGTCATCGTCGACGCGGTACCCATCGTCATGCAATGACCGGGCGAGCGCGCGATACCGTTCTCGACACCGCGCCAGTCCTCCTGCGTGATGTTGCCGGCGCGAAGCTCGGCCCAGTACTTCCAGGTGTCGCTGCCGCTGCCGAGATAACCGCCGCGAAAATCACCGCGCAGCATCGGTCCCGCCGGCATGAAGATCGACGGCAGATTCATCGACAGCGCACCCATGATGAGCCCAGGCGTCGTCTTGTCGCAGCCGCCCATCAACACGCAGCCATCGGCAGGATAGCTTCGCAACAACTCCTCGGTTTCCATCGCGAGGAGGTTGCGATAGAGCATCGTCGTGGGCTTTTGGAACGGCTCGGCGAGTGAAATGGCCGGCATCTCGACGGGGAATCCGCCCGCTTGCCAGATACCTCGCTTCACTTCCTCGGCGCGCTGACGAAAATGGGTGTGGCACGAATTGATATCGCTCCACGTATTGATGATTGCGATGACCGGCTTGCCCGCGTAATCGGAGCGGTCGTAGCCCATTTGCGCGGTGCGCGAGCGATGGCCGAACGAGCGCAGATCGTCGACGCCGTACCAGCGGTGGCTGCGCAGTTGCTCGGGAGTCTTGCGAGGCTTTGCAGACATGGCTACCCTGCATTGACGTACGTTGTCTTCACCGTCGTGTAGAACTCGCGCGCGTAGCTTCCCTGCTCGCGCGGGCCATAGCTCGAGCCTTTGCGTCCGCCAAACGGCACGTGATAGTCGACGCCCGCGGTCGGCAGGTTGATCATCACCATGCCGGCTTGCGCATTGCGCTTGAAATGCGTCGCGATTTTCAATGAATCGGTGCAGATGCCGGCCACCAGCCCAAACGGCGTGTCGTTCGCCACCGCGAGCGCTTCGTCGTAATCGCGTACGCGAATCACGCTCGCGACCGGTCCGAACACTTCCTCGGCGTTGATTCGCATCGACGGCGTTGTCTCGGTGAAAAGCGCGGGCGAAAGGTAGAAGCCGTCGGTGTCGCGCTTCAATTGCTCGCCACCGGCTACGAGCTTGCCGCCTTCGCTTTTTGCGATGCGAATGTAGTCGAGATCCTGGTCGAGCTGGCTCTTGTCGACGACGGGTCCGATGTCGGTGCCGGCCTTCAGCGCGTCATCGATCTTCAGTGACTTCATTCGCTCGACCATGCGCTCGACGAACTTGTCGTGGATGCCGTCGGTGACAATCAACCGCGAAGAGGCCGTGCAGCGCTGCCCCGTCGAGAAATACGCGCTCTGGATCGATGCGTTGACCGCGACGTCGAGATTTGCGTCGTCGAGCACGATCTGGGGATTCTTGCCTCCCATTTCGAGCTGGATCTTTTTCATCGACTCGATCGCTTTTTTCGCAATCCCTCGCCCGGTGGTGACCGAGCCGGTGAACGTGATCGCATCGATATCCGGTGACGTCACGATCGCTTCGCCGACGACTCCGCCGCGCCCCATGACGAGATTGAACACGCCCGGCGGAACGCCCTTGCGCGCGATGATGTCCGCCAGCGCCCACGCGCATCCGGGCACCAGGTCGGCGGGCTTGAATACGACGCAATTGCCATAGGCGAGGGCGGGCGCGATTTTCCACGCGGGAATTGCGATCGGGAAATTCCACGGCGTGATGATTCCAACAACGCCAACGGGCTCGCGCGTGACTTCGACGCCGATGCCAGGGCGCACCGATGACACGAGCTCGCCGTGAGGTCGCAGCGCTTCACTCGCAAAGAACTTGAATATATTCCCGGCGCGCGCCGCTTCACCGATTCCCTCGGGCCGAGTCTTGCCTTCCTCACGCGAGAGCAGCGTGCCGAGCTCTTCCTTGCGCGCCAGGATCTCGTTGCCGATCGCATCGAGCAGGTCGGCGCGTTGCTGGATGTTGCTGTGCGCCCAGGTCGCGAATGCCTTGCGTGCGCCCGCAATTGCGGATTGCACTTGAGCGGCGTCGGCTTGCGCAAATTCGCCGACGATGTCGGAGACGTTCGAGGGATTGACGTCGCGCGTTGCCTTGCTGCCACCGGTCCATTCACCGGCGATGTAGTTGCGGCCATCCATTGCGATTCCTTTGGCGTTACAGGTCGCACAGGTCAATGCGGTTACCGTGTGCCCCGCTGTCGACCTCGAAGACAGACGGTGAGTTTACGCCGGCGTCGATCGCGTTCACGCCGGGCGCTGATACGCAGCGACCGCTGCGGTGTTACGATGATGTGATGCTCGTCACGCGCCCGCTCGCGCCTTCGTTTGGCCTCGAGGCGGTTGACCTCGACCTCGCGCAACCGCTGTCAGAGGCTCGGTTCGCCGAAGTGCAGGAGGCGTTCTTTCGCGGGCAAGTGCTCGTCGTCCGCGATCAACACCTCACGCCGGCGCAGTTCCTGGCCTGGGCGTGTCGCTTCGGTCCGCCCGAGCCGCACGTGATCGATCAGTTCCATCATCCCGACGACGCGAACATTCTCGTGCTTTCCAATCGAGTCGAGAACGGCAAGCCGCTGGGACTCGCGGATGCCGGAACGTATTTCCACACCGATTACAGCTATCTCGACGTTCCCGCTCGGGCGACGACGCTGTACTCGATCGAGGTTCCCGCGGTCGGCGGTAACACGTTGTTCGCGAATCAGTACGCCGCGTACGACGATCTGTCGCAAGCGATGAAGTTGCGCATCGAATCGCTTGTTGCAATTCATCACTACGGCAATCGTCACGACGAAAACGAAAAGAGTCGCACCGTCGCATCGGTGTTGAGCGATGCGCAGAAAGCGAAAATGCCGCTGATCACGCACCGAATCGTCCGCGAGCATCCGGTTACGCGGCGTAAAGCGCTGTATGCGGTGTCGGGAAGCTCGTTCGGCATCGTCGACATGCCCGACGACGAGGCGATCGATCTTCTCGACGAGCTTGCTGCGCATTCAACCAATGCGCGCTATCAGTTGTCGCTGGCGTACGGAGTGGGCGATGTCGTGATCTGGGACAATGCGTCGCTATTGCATTGCGCAACGCTGGTCGATCCGGCGCACGCGCGGACGCTGTGGCGGGTCACGCTGAAAGAGCCGCATGTTGCAGCGACCGCCGTACTCGCGCCGACGTTTGCCCGTGGATCGGTGATGTAGCGAAGCACCAATGCTGAGCCAGTCGTTTTCGAATCATCTGCCGCTCGTTTGGCACTGACCAAGGAGTGATGTCATGGCAACCCGCAAAACCCCCGGCGAAGTTCCCCGCAAGACCAGCAAGCGCGCTCGCAAGTCCGGCGCGGCGAAATCTGCGCCCCACGCGCAGTCGAGTACTCCGAAGGCTGCATCGGCGACGTTTGCCGGCGTGTCGAGCGAGCAACTCGCCGACATGGCGCGCATGGCGAACCTTTTGACGCCCGAACAAGCCATCGAGCTCTACAAGGCGAACGCGAAAATGGCGCTCGACGTCATCAACGCTGCCATCGACAACACCGCGAAGCTTCGCAAGCTGCAGTACGAAGGCGAAGAGACCGCGCGCGAGTTCGGGCGGCGAACGGCGCGCGGCGCCGCGGCGGCGGCCGGCGACCCGCAATCGCTCGCCGCTTTCGGACAGGAAGCCGGGCGCGAGGCGCTCGAAACCAGCCTCGCGTATTGGGGCGAAATGTTCGATCTCATCGTGGAGATGCAAAAGCGCTTGTTTACGCTGCTCAACGACCAGGCCGACAGCGTGCCGGGGTTCCGCCAGGCAAAGGCGGCAATGGCGATGATGCCCGACATCGGCGCGATGAAGAATGTCGTCAACGCCATGCAAGGCATGATCGGCTCGGGCACTGGAGCGTTCTCTTCGATGCAGAAAATGATGGCGGACATGGCGCGGATGGCGCAGTCGTCGATGCCGGGCTCCCGCTAAGCGGGCTCGCGTTCACCGGACGCGAAAAGAGCGAATGCGTCGCATCGGTGTCGGCTTGATCGGCCTTGGCATGGCGGTCAAGCCGCATCTTCTCGCGCTTGCCGATCTTGCCGATCGGGTCGATGTCATCGGCGGCTTCAGCCGATCGCCACAACGACGCGATGCGTTCGCGAAGCAGTGGCGACTGCCTGCGCTTGCATCGCTCGATGACCTGCTCGATGATACACGGGTCGATGCATTTTTGATTGCCACGCCGCCGCGCACGCATGGAGAGCTTGCGCTGCGTGCGGCTCGGGCTGGCAAGCACGTGCTGGTCGAAAAGCCGCTCGACATCGACTACCCAAGCGCTGCGCGGGTCGTCGACGAGGTCGAGCTTGTCGGGCGCACATTCGGCGTCGTGTTCCAGCATCGCTTTCGCGAAGGCGCGATCGCGTTGCGCGAGAAACTCGCCGCGCATGCGTTGGGCGATTTGGTGTCGATCTCCGCGTCGATTCGCTGGTGGCGATCGTTCGAGTATTTCCGCGAGCCTGGACGCGGAATGCTCGAACGCGACGCGGGCGGCGTGCTTTTGACGCAGGCGATTCACACGCTCGATTTGCTGCTCGACCTCGTCGGTCCCGCGCACCGCGTATCGGCCTCGTGCCGCACGAGCGGATTGCGTGAAATCGACACGGAGGACATCGCCTGCGCGACGGTTGAATATGCAAACGGAGCCGTCGGCGTAATCGATGCAACGACGACGGCCTTCCCCGGCCATCCCGAGCGCATCGATATCGCAGGGACACGGGGGAGTGCGGTGCTTGCGGCCGAATCACTTCGCATCGACTTTCATGATGTCGAGCCGTTCGTTTTCGCGGGATCGAGCGCAGGCGGCGGCGGGGCTGATCCGATGGCGTTCTCGCACGAATCGCATCGCCGGCTCATCGACGACTTCGTCGTTGCCGTGTTGGAAAAGCGTCAACCGCAAGCGAGCGCGCGCAGTGCCTTGCGCGTACAGGCGTTGATCGATGCAATGTTGTTGTCGTCGCGTGAGTCGCGGCCGGTCACGCTTGCTGCGACTCGTTAGGAAGTCGACATCGAGCGCTGGTGTCGTACTATTGCGTACGCGTTGCGCCCGGGTGGTGAAACAGGTAGACACAGGGGACTTATTTGGAATCAAGTGAGCCCTCGCATGGAAATGTGCGAGGTGACGCCCGTCAAACTCGGCGAACGCCCTGAACGGATCGCTGTTCGAGCCTACGCCGAGCCAAGCCCGCACGTGCGGGAAGGTGTAGAGAGCAGACGGCGGGTACCTAAGGCCGCTTTGGCTATGGTAAAGGCGTGCTCCAGACCACGAACCCTGTTGAAGGGGCGGCGAAAGCCGAAGTGGCAGGAAAATCCCCCGACCCTAACAGGTCGTGCCGGTTCGATTCCGGCCCCGGGCATCACAACGTCCACCAGAGAGGGCGGGGCGCATTCCTCCGAGCCACCGCGATCCCGGCGGCAAGCGGAAATGGTGGCCTGAAGACGAGGCCAACGCGATCGTTGCCGGCGCTTCCTACAAAAAGGAAAGCACGGAGGCCGCATGAGCGCGATTACTAGTGTCGAGCGCGCGGAACTCGCGAAATTGGTACGACTGCGTGCACGAGTCGCGAAGGCGGATGTCGAGAATCGCGCAGCGGGTTTGCTCACCGATTTTGAAGCGGGACTTGCTGCAATTTTATTCAGCGCAGCACGGCGCGTCGGCCCAAATCACGGCCGCCGCACGTAAGTCCATCGACGAAGCTGATGCGCATATCGCGGAGAGATGCCGGGCGCTCGGCATTCCGCCAGAGTTCCGGCCGACGCTGTCGCTATGTTGGTTTGGGCGCGGCGAAAACGCTGTTGCCGGACGTCGAGCAGAGCTACGCCGCGTCGCGCAGACCGGAGTCGGTATCGTGTGGCCACTGATGCTGTGAGGTGAACGTCGATCCTATGGACTAACCAGGATTTGATCTGCAACCAGTGTGAGATCGTACTGAGAGTTGACAGTCTCAGTTCGGCCATAACCGGTCGTAGCTTTTCGACCTCCGAAGCGGCCACTGCTACGTGAAAACCTTAGACGACACCCGGACGATTGATGGCGACGCCTTAGCCTCGGAGACGGAGGTAGATGTGGTAATCGAAGTTCCACGCGGCAGCTTCATCAAGCGTGG
>DATLOI010000088.1:0-3201 GCA_035536295.1 Casimicrobiaceae bacterium | reverse complement strand
CCGGATAGCAGGCTTCGACCGCGGCGAAGTCCGCAACGCCGAGCGCGAAGTGTTCCTGTATCGGCGTCGCCTTGCGATCGCGGGGCTTCTGGTGCTTGTGGCGTTCGGAGGCCTGACTGCCCGCTTCGTCTATCTGCAAGTGGCGAGGCACTCGCATTATGAGACGCTCGCCGAATCGAACCGGATCGCCGTCGTGCCGATCGCGCCCAATCGCGGCGTGATCACCGATCGCAACGGCGTCGTGCTCGCGCAAAGCGAGTCGGCATACACGCTGGAGATTCAGCCAGCGCGCGTGCCGAATGTCGACGCGATGATCGAGGAGCTTGCACAAGTCGTCGACGTGAGCGCCCGCGATCGCACCCGGTTCAAGAAGCTTCTCGCCGAGTCGAAGAATTTCGAGAGCCTGCCGCTGCGCACCAAGCTGACCGACGAAGAGGTCGCGCGCTTTGCCGTCAATCGCTATCGCTTTCCGGGTGTCGAGATCAAGGCGCGGCTCTTTCGGACCTATCCTCTGGGCGAGATCGGCTCGCATTTCATCGGTCACATCGGCCGTATCAACGATCGCGACCTCGAGAAGATCGCCGAGTGGGACGCGACCGCGAACTACAAGGGCAGCGACTACATCGGCAAGGTGGGGCTCGAGCTTTCGTACGAGCGCGAGCTGCACGGAACGACGGGATGGGAGGAAGTCGAAGTCGATGCGGGTGGGCGTGCGGTGCGCACCTTGTCGCGCCGTCCTCCGACTTCTGGAAACAATTTGCGACTGTCGATCGACATTCGCTTGCAGCAAGCCGCAGAACGGGGGTTCGGCGACCGTCGCGGTGCTCTGGTCGCGATCGATCCGAACACGGGTGAAATCCTCGCCTTCGTGAGCAAGCCCGGGTTCGATCCCAATCTTTTTGTCGACGGCATCGATCCGGCGAACTGGAAGGAATTGAACGAGTCGCTCGACAAGCCGCTGTTGAATCGACCGCTGCGCGGCGCGTATCCCCCTGGCTCGACGATCAAGCCGTTCCTTGCACTCGGCGCGTTGACGTCGGGAAAGCGCACGCCCTCGCAGGCGATTTCGGATCCTGGTTTTTTCATGATTCCCGGACACTCGCATCGCTTTCGCGACGACAAGGTGGGAGGGCACGGCGTGGTCGATATGTACAAGTCGGTCGTCGTGTCGTGCGACACCTATTACTACCAGCTCGCCAATGACACCGATATCGATGACACGCACGCGTTCATGGCGACACTCGGCTTTGGTGGGCTTACCGGCGTGGACATCGACGGCGAGCTGACGGGCGTGTTGCCCTCACGTGATTGGAAACGCAAGCGCTTCGCGGGCAAGAATTTTCGCGACGATCATCGCAAGTGGTATCTCGGCGACTCGATTTCGGCGGGGATCGGACAGGGCTACAACTCGTTCACGCCGTTGCAACTCGCGCACGCGATCGCGACAGTCGCCAATGACGGGGTCAAGTTCAAGCCGCACCTTGTAAAGCACATCGAGAACGTGCGCTCGGGTGAGGTGCGCAAAGTCGCCGCGGAGTCGACCGGACGGCTCGCGGTCAAGAAAGAACACCTCGACGTGATTCGCGCGGCGTTGGTTGGCGTCAATAAGGAGGGTACGAGTGCGCGCGCGTTTGCCGGCGCGAAGTACGTGTCGGGGGGCAAGACGGGAACTTCTCAGGTGTTCTCGCTCAAGGGGGAAAAGTACGAGGCGAGCAAGATCGACGAGCGCTTGCGCGATCACGCGTGGTTCGTCGCCTATGCGCCGGCGGACAAGCCGAAGATTGCGCTCGCGGTGCTGGTCGAGAACGGTGGCTTCGGTGCGCAAGCGGCGGCGCCGATCGCCCGACAGGTGTTGGACTATTTCCTGCTCGGCGTATTGCCTGCGGGCGCTGCGCCGTTGATGCCGTTGCGCGCGGATCCGGAAGACCAGAGCGACTGATGGAAATCGTTTCGCGCGTCTGGGAATTCATCGTAAGGCCGGTCGACCGTTTCCTGTTCGGCATTGCGATGACGATCGTGGCTGTCGGCATGGTCACGCTTTTTTCGGCGGCAGATCAGAGCACGGCGCGCGTTAGCAGTCAGCTCGTGAGCCTCGCGGTCGGGTTGATCGCCATGTGGGTCGTTGCGAACATTCCGCCGCAAACGCTGGCGCGCACGGCGGTACCACTCTACGTACTGGGCGTGGTGCTGCTGATTGCGGTCGCGATGTTCGGAATCGTCGTCAACGGTTCTCGGCGCTGGCTGTCGCTCGGATTTACGCGCATCCAGCCCTCGGAGCTGATGAAGATCGCGCTGCCGCTGATGCTCGCGTGGTACTTCCAGAAATTCGAGGGGCGCATCGGCTGGAAGGACTTCCTGTTCGCGTCAGTATTGATTGCGGTGCCGGCGATCTTGATCAAGCGGCAGCCTGATTTGGGAACGGCGTTGCAGGTGATCGCCGCGGGATTCTATGTACTGTATCTCGCGGGATTGTCGTGGAAGATCATTGCCGGGTTGACGCTCGGCGCGGCCGCTGCGGCGCCACTCGCGTGGAACCTGCTGCACGATTATCAACGGCGACGCATCCTCACATTCATCGATCCTGCCGAAGACCCACTCGGCGCCGGCTATCACACCGCTCAAGCAACCATCGCGATCGGTTCTGGAGGGGTTGTCGGCAAAGGGTGGCTCAATGGAACGCAGACCCATCTCGATTTTCTACCCGAACGCCACACGGACTTCATCTTCGCGGTGTATGGCGAGGAATTCGGGCTGGTCGGGAATGTCGTGCTCGTGATCCTCTACCTCGTTTTGATCGGGCGCGGGATGATGATTGCGGCGGCCGCATCGACGCTGTTCGGTCGGCTGATGGCGGGGGCTGTCACGCTGATGTTCTTCACCTATGCGTTCGTCAACATGGGGATGGTGAGCGGCGTGCTACCCGTGGTGGGTGTGCCGTTGCCGTTCGTGAGTTATGGCGGAACGGCGCTCGTGTCGCTGTTCATCGGGATCGGAATCCTGATGAGCGTGCTGGCGCATCGGAAGTTGGTTGGGTCGTGAGCGTTTGGTAGGGCTTTTAGGATGCGTTTTATCGTGCTGACATGTTGAATTTCAAGATCAGAAGACTTGGCGAAAAACGGCGTTATGGATGATTAGGACGGGAAATTAGGATGGGAATTGGGGGATCAAGACCGCGAAGGCCCTCGGTCTTGCGATTCCGCA
>DATLOI010000087.1:0-6791 GCA_035536295.1 Casimicrobiaceae bacterium | reverse complement strand
GGGCTGTGCCTCAACCAACCGGCTGGCCATCTGGAACGCGGCGAGTCGCTCGCGCAAGGCGCTGCTCGCGAAACGCTCGAAGAGGCAGGCTGGCGTGTCGAGCCCTTGGCGGTGGTTGGCATTTATCGCTGGGAAGCGCCCGACAACGGCGCAACGTTCGTGCGCTTCGCGTTCGCCGCGAAACCGATCGTCCAGGTATCGCGTGCGCTCGACCCCGACATCGTCGCTGCGCTATGGCTCACCTACGACGAGCTGGTAGCACGACGCGACGAGCACCGAAGCCCGCTGGTGCTGCGTTGTGTCGACGACTACCGCTCGACGCGTCGCTGGCCGCTGGATCTGGTGCAAGAAGTCGCGGGTGAGGGTGCCGGACTAATAGGCGGCGACGATGAGTAAGCGCCAACGCGTTGTGGTCGGCATGTCGGGCGGTGTCGACTCGTCGGTCGCGGCGTGGCTCTTGAAGCAACGCGGCTACGACGTCGTCGGTGTGTTCATGAAGAATTGGGAAGACGACGACACCGACGAGTTTTGCACGTCGCGCGAGGATCTCGTCGATGCTGCGAGCGTTGCCGATGTCATTGGCATCGACCTCGAGGCGGTCAACTTCGCGTCCGAATATCGCGAGCGCGTCTTCGCGCATTTTCTGCGCGAGTATCGCGCAGGGCGCACGCCCAACCCGGATGTGCTTTGCAACAGCGAGATCAAGTTCGCCGCATTTCTCGATCATGCGAAAACGCTGGGAGCGGATTGGATCGCGACGGGACATTACGCGCGTGCCGTGCGCCGTTCGGGTGCGCATGGTCGGGTTGAGCTTTGGAAGGCGGTCGATGCAAGCAAGGATCAGAGCTATTTTTTGCATCGACTGACGCAAGCTCAGCTCGCGCCGGTGTTGTTTCCGTTGGGTGAGATGCACAAGCGCGAGGTTCGCGAGATTGCGCGACGCGAGGGTATTCCGACCTGGGCGAAAAAGGACTCGACCGGCATTTGCTTTATCGGCGAACGGCCGTTTCGCGAGTTCCTCGCGCGCTACTTGCCGCGAATTCCGGGTTGGATCGTGACGAGCGAAGGAAAGAGAATCGGCGATCACGAGGGGCTCGCCTATTACACGCTTGGCCAGCGTCAAGGGCTTCGCATCGGCGGGGTGCGCGACGCGAGCGAGGCGCCCTGGTTCGTCGCCGGCAAGAATGCGTCGACCAACGCGCTGGTGGTCGTACAGGGTCATGATCATCCGGCGCTCTATCGGCGTGACGTCGACGCGATCGACATGCACTGGATCGAGGGATCGGCGCCGGCGTTGCCTGCGTCGCTGCATGCCAAGACGCGTTATCGGATGGTCGACGCTGCATGCACGTTGACGGACCTGGAGGGCGGCGCCGTACAGGCGCGATTCGAGGTGGCGCAATGGTCGCCGACGCCGGGTCAATATCTCGTCATCTACGAGAGTGAGCGTTGTCTCGGCGGCGGTGTCATCATCGATGCCGTCGAGGCTGGCGCTCGCGCGGAGCACGCGTCGACGGTTGCATAATGTCAACGCGGCGAGTTCGCGCGGTTACGCAGCTTTCCCGCGACGCATCGATAACCCCATCGACAAGGAGAACAAGATGCATTCAACGCAACGTCGAATGACACTCGCGGCGATGGGTGCGCTCGCCGCATTCGCAGTCAACGGCGTGTTCGCTCAGCCGAAAGGCGATGCGAAAATCGAGCTCGAGATTTTCAAGGCAGGCTTCATCGTCGGCGGCAGCGGCGGGTCGGGACAGATCATGTACAAGGGCAGGACGTATCCCCTCAACGTCGGCGGCGTTAGCCTCGGCGCGACGATCGGCATCACCAAGGCCGAGCTCGTCGGCGAGGTCTACAACCTGAAGCGCATCGAGGATCTCGCGGGCACTTATACCGCGGCGCAAGCGGGCTTTGCCGTTGCCGGCGGCGAGAAGGTCGCCGACCTGCGCAACTCCAAAGGCGTGCAGATCAAGGTGCGCGGCAAGCAGGTGGGACTGGCGCTCGAGGCGGACTTGGCAGGGCTGAAGCTCGAGCTGAAGAAGTAGCGTAACCGATGCAAAGGGACGTCCGGACTTTCGGTGCCGGGCGTGAATTCAGCGTTGCGCCTTTTGCATCGGAGCGAAATATGGACGGTCGCCTAGGGGTGGCGACCTCCTTGGATCGGCTCGATGAGTCTGGCGTTTCGTGTCGGCGCCCATCGTCGACTCGCGACGCCGCGATCCCCACGCAAAAAAATGCGTGGTGCCCCTCGTTGGCTGCGCGCGCCGCTCCCGTCGGCGCCCGTCGGAAAAGGCACGAAACAACGCGCAGCGTGCGAGCGCATCGCACACCCAACCGTTAACCGTTTGCCGCTAGAACGGAATGTCGTCCTCGAAGTCGTCGGTGTTCTTGCGCGCACCGCCTGCGCTTGCATTGGACGAGGGAGCTTGATTGCGCCGCGCCGCGCCGCCACCGCCACTTGGCGCTGAATCCGAGAACGGGGCATCGCTGCCTCCGCCGGCATCGCGAGCGCCGCCGATGAGCTGCATGCGATCGCCGACGATTTCCGTCGAATACTTTTCAACGCCGTCCTTGTCGGTGTATTTGCGCGTCTGCAGACGTCCCTCGATGTACACCGAGCGACCTTTTTTCAGATATTCACCGGCGATCTCCGCCTGGCGTCCGAACAGCACCACGCGATGCCATTCGGTGCGCTCCTGCTTCTCGCCGCTTTTGTCTTTCCACTGCTCGCTGGTGGCGATGTTGAGATTCGTGACCGCGTCGCCGCCGGTGGTGTAGCGCGTTTCCGGATCGCGGCCGAGGTTGCCGAGCAGAATGACTTTGTTCACCGAGGCCATGTTCTAGGTTTCTCCGAGCGAAGGATTGGAATGATAGGCGGGCGGGCTGCCCATCGTGACGGCCGCCAACAGCCACACGCCGCTGAGCGCGAGTCCGAACAGAAACACTGCTGACGGCCCGACGTGTTGCGCGAGCGCTCCGCCGACGGCCGCGCCTGCGAAGGTGCCCAGGAACTGCACGCTCGAATAGAGGCCGACGGCGGTGCCTCGCAATGCCGACGGTGCAAACTTCGACACGAGCGAGGGCAGCACGGCTTCGAGCAAATTGAATGCCGTGAAAAAAGCGACGAGCCCGACGACGAGCGCAACAAGTCGCGCGCCGGCGAGTGAAAGCACGATTTCCGCGATCACGAGGACGAAGACGGCGCCGATGAAAATGGGCTTGCGAAGCTCTGAGCGGTCGGCGTTGCGAAGAGCCGGCCACAGAAACACGATCGAAGCGAGCAGCACCGGAAGATAAACGCTCCAGTGACTCTCGACCGGCAAGCCCGCGTCGCGAAGCTCGAATGGAAGTTGCACGAAGAGCGTCATGAGCACCGCATGCAACGCGAAGATGCCGTAATTGAGTCGCGCGAGCTCTCGATCGGCGAGCACCCGGCGAAAAGCGCGCAACGCGCCTTCTCGCAACGTTGCAGAGCGTTGTGCGGCCTCGGGAACCAAACGCCAGACCACCGCGATCGCGCCCAGCGCGAGAACGCCGGTGAGCGCGAAAATGCCCGGTACGCCGATCGCATTGCGTAACAGCGGTCCGGCCACGAGCGACAACGCGAACGTTCCCCCGATCGTCATGCCGATCGCCGCCATCGCTTTGGTACGAACTTCGTCTCGCGTCAAATCGGCGGTGAGCGCGATCACCGCGGCGGAGATCGCGCCGGCCCCCTGGATGGCGCGGCCGACGATCGTCCAATAGATATCGGACGCCCAGGCGGCCACGAAGCTGCCAAGTGCGAACACGATGAGCCCCGCGACGATCGCGGGCTTGCGACCGAAGCGATCCGACGCCCAACCGAACGGAACCTGCAAGGCCGCCTGCGTGAGTGCATAGGCCCCCAACGCGATTCCTACCAGCGTGTGATCGCCACCGCCCGGCAGCGTCTCGGCGTGAATCGCGAACACCGGCAGGATGATGAACATCCCCAGCATGCGAAGTCCGTAGATCGTCGCGAGACCGCTTGTCGCGCGGCGCTCGGCAGGGGTCATCAGCGGCGAATCGGCGCTCGCCCGGCGTTCGCGAACGGCGATGCGGGCGGCAGTGCTGGGCATGGGGTGATGACGAGTCGAGCGTGGGAAGCGAAACGAAGTATAGTATCCGGTTCCCCTTAGTCGAATCGTCCCGATTGCCTACTTCGCGAGGACGATTGCGAACTCGCAAAGCCGCGTGCTCGACCCGATCTACAACGTTTTCCGTTCGCTGTTCAGCGCCTGTCAATGGAACTGATTCGAATTCGCGGCGCTCGCACGCACAACCTCAAGAACCTGAATCTCGATCTGCCGCGCTTCCGGCTGATCGTCATCACCGGATTGTCGGGGTCGGGCAAGAGCTCGCTTGCGTTCGACACGCTGTACGCAGAAGGGCAGCGGCGCTACGTGGAATCGCTATCCGCCTACGCGCGCCAGTTCCTGCAGCTCATGGAAAAGCCCGACGTCGATCTGATCGAAGGCCTGTCGCCGGCGATTTCGATCGAGCAGAAGGCGACCTCGCACAATCCGCGCTCGACGGTCGGCACCGTCACCGAAATCCACGATTACCTGCGTTTGCTGTTCGCGCGCGTCGGTGACCCGTATTGCCCCAATCATCCCGAGCAAAAGCTCGCCGCGATGACGATCTCGCAAATGGTCGACGCCACGCTGGCGCTTCCGGCCGACACGAAGCTCATGATCCTCGCGCCCGTCGTCGTCAATCGCAAGGGCGAGCATGTGGACTTGATCGGCGAGCTTCGTGCGCAAGGATTCGTGCGGCTGCGCATGGACGGCAAGGTGCACGAGATCGACGCGGTGCCGAAGCTTGCGAAGACCACGAAGCACACGATCGAAGTCGTCGTCGACCGGCTCAAAGTGCGCGACGAATTCAAGCAGCGTCTCGCCGAGTCGTTCGAAGTGGCACTCCGCCACGGTGACGGCCGCGCGATCGCCGTCGAGATGGACACCGATCGCGAGCATTTGTTTTCGGCGAAGTTCGCCTGCCCGATCTGCAACTATTCGCTCGCCGAGCTCGAGCCGCGCCTGTTTTCGTTCAACAATCCACTGGGTGCCTGTCCGCGCTGCGATGGTCTGGGCTCGATCAGTTTTTTCGACCCGAAGCGAGTCGTCGCGTTTCCGCAGCTCTCGCTTGCATCGGGCGCGATCAAGGGCTGGGATCGGCGTAACCAGTTCTACTTTCAAATGCTGCAAAGCTTGGCGAAGCACGTCGGCTTCGATCTCGAGAAGCCATTTGCGAAACTTCCCGAGCGGGTGCAGAACATCGTGCTCTACGGCAGCAACGGCGAGAAGATCGCGTTTACCTATCTCTCCGAGCGCGGACGCCCGGTGATTCGCGAGCACGCGTTCGAGGGTATCGTGCCGAATCTCGAGCGCCGCTATCGCGAGACCGATTCGATGATGGTGCGCGAGGAGCTCGCGAAATATTTGAACGACAGGCCGTGTCCCGAATGTCATGGGACGCGCCTCAAGCGCGAGGCGCGCCACGTGAAAGTCGGTGTCGCGGAGGATGCGCGGGCGATCTACGAAGTGTCGGGGTGGCCGCTGAAGGAGACATCGGCGTTCTTTTCGCGCTTGTCGCTCGGGGGCCATAAGGCCGCGATCGCCGACAAGATCGTGAAAGAGATCGTGTCGCGGCTCGCGTTCCTGAACAACGTCGGGCTCGATTACTTGTCGCTCGATCGCTCGGCCGAAACGTTGTCGGGCGGTGAAGCGCAACGCATCCGGCTCGCGAGCCAGATCGGATCGGGGCTGACTGGTGTGATGTATGTGCTCGACGAACCTTCGATCGGGTTGCATCAGCGTGACAACGCGCGATTGCTTGCAACGCTCAGGCACTTGCGCGACCTCGGCAACACGGTCATCGTCGTCGAGCACGATCAGGATGCGATCGAGTCGGCCGATTACGTCGTCGACATGGGACCGGGCGCAGGTGAGCACGGCGGTCAGATCGTGGCGCAAGGAATGCCGGAAGACATTCGCCGCTCGACGCAGTCACTGACCGGCCAGTACCTTGCGGGTCATCGGCAGATTCCGACCCCGCCGCGACGACATCGCGCCGATCAGGGCAAGATGCTCGTCATCACCGGAGCGCGCGGAAATAACTTGAAAGACGTGACGCTGAAGCTTCCGGTGGGACTGTTCATCGGCGTGACGGGCGTCTCGGGATCCGGCAAGTCGACCCTCATCAACGACACGCTGTATCACGCGGTCGCGCGACATTTGTACGACAGCGCCGACGAGCCCGCCGCACACGACGAAATCGAAGGGCTCGAACACTTCGACAAGGTGATCAGCGTCGATCAAAGCCCGATCGGTCGCACGCCGCGCAGCAACCCTGCGACGTACACGGGCTTGTTCACGCCGATTCGCGAGCTTTTCGCGCAAGTGAAGGAATCGCGCGAGCGCGGCTACGGACCCGGGCGCTTCTCGTTCAACGTCAAGGGCGGGCGCTGCGAAGCGTGTCAGGGCGACGGGCTCATCAAGGTGGAGATGCACTTCCTGCCCGACGTGTATGTGTCCTGCGACGTGTGTCACGGACAGCGTTACAACCGCGAGACGCTGGAGATTCGTTACAAGGGCAGGAACATCCACGAAGTGCTCGCGATGACGGTCGAGCAGGCGTTCGAGTTCTTCGAGCCGGTGCCTGCGGTAGCACGGAAGCTGTCGACGCTGCTCGATGTCGGCTTGGGCTACATCACGCTGGGCCAATCGGCGACCACACTGTCGGGTGGTGAAGCGCAGCGCGTCAAA
>DATLOI010000086.1:0-63487 GCA_035536295.1 Casimicrobiaceae bacterium | reverse complement strand
ATCATCACCCCGGTACGTTCGGCAACGCGCGATGGGTTGTTGAGTTGAACCGTCCAGCCCTCGCCGGGGCGATGCCTGATGGTTTGGCCGTGCACACCGGCGGCGATCAAGTCGGCGCAATCGATATGAGCTGCTCTGCAGGCAGCAACAATCGAGTCGGCATACAAGTTGGCGAGCGCGACGCTCGCCCCCGCCGCACGTGCGACCTCGTCGTGCCCAGGGATCTGCAACGCGAGGAGCTCGCTTCGGAGCGCATCGGGCATCCGTTGATGCGCAGCACCCAGCGCTCGCACCGGCGCATTGGAAAAGTCGGCGACGACCGCGTCGACGCCGTCGAGGCTCGTCCCCGACATCACGCCGGCGTAGAGCTCGCGCGGCACCGGAAGTGACTAAAGCGACTTGATGCCTTGCTCAGCGCGACGCGAGTCGCTCTTGCTCGGATTCGTGAGCCAGCTTCAACTGGGCCGCAAGCAATTCGGCGTGGCGCGTGAACTCGACGTAGGTCTCGACCGGTAACGGCCCTGCGTTAGGCAGCGCCACCGTCTCAGGATTGCGCGCTTCGCCATCGACGCGGAATTCGTAGTGCAGATGCGGGCCGGTGGCCCAGCCGGTTGCGCCGACATAGCCGATCACATCGCCCTGGCGCACGTCGTTGCCCACGCGTGCCGCCAGTGTGAAGCTCGATAGATGGGCATACACGGTCGAATAGGCTCCGCTATGTTTCAGCATCACCACGTTCCCGTAGCCGTTCTGATCGCCGGCGACGGTGACAATGCCGTCGGCGGTTGCGCGAACCGGCGTGCCTGCCGGCGCCGCGTAGTCGATCCCGCGATGTGCCCGCCAGGTTTGCAGGATCGGATGAAAGCGCGCGAGCGAGAAGCCCGACGTCATGCGCGAGAACTCTAGCGGCGTGCGCAGGAAAGCTTTGCGCATGCTGCGGCCGTCGTGCGTGTACCAGGCGTCGTTGCCTTCCGCGTCCTTCCACAGATAGCCGGCATGACGCGTGCCGCGATTCTCGAACTCGGCGGCAACGATACGGCCTGCGCCGATCGGCTCGCCTTCGACGTAACGCGTCTCGTAGAGCACGCTGAAGCGATCACCGCGACGCAAATCCTGCAGGAAGTCGATGTCGCCTGCGAACAACTCGGCGATCGCAACGGTCAGCGTATCGGGAAGCCCCGCAGCGTCAGCCGCAGCGAATAGCGACGAAGAGATTACGCCGGAAGCGAGCGTCAAATGCACGCTTTCGTTCGGCGGCTCGTAGGTCGCGAAGAATGCATCGTTGGCGCGCCTGATCGACAACACGTCGCCGTTGCCCGAAACAAAGCGCAACGCCTCGAGGCGGCCGCTTGCATCGGTAGCGACGCGCACCGGGCGTCCGACGCTCAACTTATACAACGCACGCGCGCGAACATCGGTGCGCAGGAACGACATCGCGCCAGGATCATCCACCCCGGCACGTGCGAGCAACGCTGCAATCGTGTCACCGCGCTGAACGCGCTCTTCGCGCCAGAATGGCGTGGCCCCGGCGCTTGCGATTCGGAATGCGGGAAGCGACAGCGGGGAAACGATCGTTCTGCCCGGCGACGCGTCGAGCGTGGATTCGGGCGCAACACCGAATGCGGCAACCCCGGAAAGCGTCAGGACCGCGACCGCAACCCAATGGCCCGCTGAAAATCGCGAGCGACGCGGAGCATGTGCCATACGAGCACCGGTCGGCGACACCGGGGTCGCGACTGGGTGCGTTAAACTCTCGACTCGCTGATCGCTGCTCTGCCCCGGCATCGTGCCTCCGGCGAAATGAGCGCGCATTTTATCAAAGCGGCGTCGCTTTTTCTCCTACTACCTTCGGCTGAATCGACATTTATGACCGTTGTCGTCTACGGGAAACCCGCAAGTCGGACGTTTCGCGTCCTATGGGCGCTCGAAGAGCTCGGCCTGCGCTATGAAAGCGTCCCCTACGATTTCGCAGGACCCGAAATCAAGGAGGCCGCCTATCTCGCGATCAACCCGAACGGCGCGATCCCGGCGATCAGCGATGACGGCGAACCCTTGTTCGAGTCGCTCGCCATCAATCTTTATCTCGCCCGTAAACACGGCAAGTTATGGCCGCGCAGCGTTCGCGGCGAAGGACTTACCTTTCAATGGACGCTGTGGGCCGCAACGGAGATCGAGACGACGCTCGGCGCATGGTTCTATCACACGAGCTTCCTGCCCGAGGCCGAGCGCAAGGCCGAGGTCATCGAGGATGCGAAGCGCAAATTGCCCAAGCGCTTCGACGTCCTCGAGGGTGCGCTTGCGAAACGCGCATGGCTCGCCGATGCGGACTTCGGAATCGCCGATCTCAACGTCGCGGCGGTGATGTTTCGCGCGCCAGCTTTCGGACTCGAGCGCTGGCCGCTCATCGCGCAATGGCGTGAGCGCTGCTATGCACGTCCGGCGGCCAAGCGCGCGGTCGCGATGCGCGGCACAGTGAAAGCGTGACGTCGCGGGACGACGTCGATGCGCAGCTCGAAGTCTTCCGGCGCGGCGCCGACGAGCTGATCGTCGAAACGGAGCTTCGCGCCAAGCTTCTACGCAGCGCGAGCGAACGAACACCGTTGCGCATCAAGCTCGGCCTCGATCCGACCGCTCCCGACATTCATCTCGGCCATACGGTGGTCTTGAACAAGCTGCGCCAGGCGCAGGATTTGGGGCACCAGGTCATATTTCTCATCGGTGACTTCACGTCGATGATCGGCGATCCGTCGGGTCGCAATGCGACGCGCCCGCCACTGACGCGTGACGAAATCAAGGAGAACGCGACGACCTACCACGCGCAGGCATCGAAAGTTCTCGATCCTGCGCGAACCGAGATTCGCTACAACTCCGAGTGGAGCGAGGCGTTGGGTGCGGATGGAATGATCCGTCTCGCTTCGCATTACACAGTGGCGCGAATGCTCGAGCGCGACGATTTTTCGAAGCGCTTTCGCTCCAACGCGCCGATCGCGGTGCACGAGCTTTTGTATCCGCTGATGCAGGGTTACGACTCGGTGGCGTTGAAGGCCGATATGGAGCTTGGCGGCACCGATCAGAAATTCAACTTGCTGGTAGGGCGCGAGCTGCAAAAGGATTTCGGGCAGGAGCCGCAATGCATTCTGACGATGCCATTGCTCGAGGGACTCGACGGCATCGAGAAAATGTCGAAGTCGAAAGGCAATTACATCGGCATCGACGAATCTGCGAGCGAGATGTTCGGCAAGGTGATGTCGATTTCCGACGAGCTCATGTGGCGCTGGTATCCGTTGATGTCGTTGCGCACCGGCGCCGAAGTCGCGAAGTTGAAGTCGGAGATCGACGCTGGTCGCAATCCTCGTGACGCCAAAGTGGCGCTGGCGCAGGAAATCGTCGCGCGGTTCCATTCGAGGGCGGCGGCGGATGCTGCGCTCGGCGAGTTCGAGGCGCGCTTTCGCCGCGGGGCAATGCCCGACGAGATGCCGGAATTCACATTGCATGCAGGCGAATCGGGGTTGCCGATTGCGCAGCTCGCGAAGCAGGCGAACGTCGTAGAGTCGACATCGAAGGCGCTGCAACTGATTGCCCAGCGCGGTCTTAGAGTCGACGGCGAGATCGTTTCCGACAAGGCGTTGACGATACGCGCCGGGACGACGGTCATCGTGCAGGCGGGCAAGCGCCGGTTCGCGCGCGTTCGCGTCGTATAGGGAGGCTGACGCTATTCGAGCTCCAGGGCGTCGCTGATGGCAGCGATGCCGGCTTTCGCACACGCATCATCCGCGTCGCCACCGGGCGCACCCGACACGCCGATCGCGCCGACGAGCGAGCCTTTCGCGCGGATCATCATGCCGCCCCCGACTGCGACCACGTTGGGTAACGAACGAATTCCCGAGTTGACGCGGTTCGCTTGCGTCGATTGCGCGAGCTCGGTCGTATCGGTGCGAAACGACAGCGCCGTGTAAGCCTTGTTGATCGCCGTTTGCGTTGTGTGCGGTCCCGCAAGACCGTTACGCAGCACCGCGAGCGGATGGCCGCCGCGATCGACGACGGCGACGGCGACGGTGTAACCATCCTTGTCGCAAATAGCGAGCGCAGCCTGCGCTGCTTGCAGCGCCGCAGCCGTGGTCAGCGTCGGATAGTTGGAGAGAAGCTTCGACGGTTCTGCTGCATGCGCAGTGATGCCAACGACGCTGCCGGTGACCGCGACAAACAGCGCGCGAATCATGCAATGCCCGGATCGGTGGCGACGCCGACAAGCTCGGGAACGTTGACCTTGAGCGGTCGAACTTTGGTGCGCGCCTTGAGATAACGCACGAGCAGGTCCCAGATCGGCTCGCCGCCGGCATTGCGCGCTTCTTCGGAAACCGGCGCCCATCCGGCCACCTTGTAGGCTTTGTTCGCTTCGATCGGTGCGTTGTTCAGCGTCATTTTCGAAATGCGCTTGCCTTGCGGCGCGAACGGATCGATCGCGTACTTGAGCCCGCCAACGCGCACCATGTCGCCGCCCTGCTGGTAATACGGGTCGGGATTGAAAAGGTTGTCGGCGACGTCTTCGAGAATCGTCTTGATCATCTCGCCGGTTAGCTGCGAAAGCGTGGTCATCGGATAGGTGATCGCCGTCTGCTCGTAGATGCGCTCGAGCGTGATCGGCTCGCCTGGGAGTAGCGTCGAACCCCAGCGAAAGCCCGGCGAGAACGCAATCTCGGCGCCCTTCTCGGCCATCATCGCGTCGCAAACCAGTTGATCCCAGGTGCCGTTGAAGTTGCCGCGGCGATACAGAAGATCATCCGCCGCTGCAACCTGCATCGACAACTTGTCGGCAAAGGGTTTGCGAACGGCATCGATATGCGCGCGCATCGCGGCGTCCGGCACCAACAGATTGGCGAACACGGGAACGAGTCGATAGCGATGGCTTGCAATCTTGCCGTTACGCACATCGAGATCGAGGACGCCGACGAACTTGCCGTGGCTGCCGGCGTTGGTGACGAGCGTGCTGCCGTTGCGATTCGCGACGGGTATCGGCTGCGGCACGCCATCGTGCGTGTGGCCGCCAAGAATCACGTCGATCCCCGACACACGCGACGCGAGCTTCACATCGACGTCCATGCCGTTGTGCGACAACAGGACCACTACTTGCGCGCCCTTGCCGCGCGCTTCATCGACGACGCCCTGCAGGTTGTCGTCCTGGATGCCGAATGTCCACTCCGGAACGAAGTAGCGCGGATTGGCGATCGGCGTGTAGGGGAATGCCTGGCCGACGATCGCGACCGGCACGCCGTTCAACTCGCGCATCACGTACGGTCTGAATACGGCATCGCCGAAATCGGCGGTCTTCACGTTCTGCGCGATGAAGTCGATCTTGCCCGCGAAGTCCTTCTCGACAACTTCCTTGACGCGATCGGCGCCGTAAGTGAATTCCCAATGGCCGACCATCACGTCGACGCCCAACAACTTGCACGCATCGATCATGTCCTGGCCGCGCGTCCACAGCGACGTCGCCGAGCCTTGCCACGTATCACCGCCATCCAGCAGCAATGCATTGCGGCGATCGGCGCGCAGGCGCTTGATCAGCGTGGCGAGATGCGCAAAGCCGCCGGTCTTGCCATACATCTTCGCGGCAGCGGTGAAATCGAGATACGTCAGTGCATGCGCTTCGCGCGTGCCCGGCTTGATTCCGAACTTCTTGAGCAATGCTTCACCGACGATGTGCGGCGGTCGTCCGCGCGCTTCCCCTGCGCCGAGATTGACGCTCGGCTCGCGAAAATGCACCGGCAGGAGTTGCGCGTGACAGTCGGTGAAGTGCAGCAGATGCACATTGCCGGTCGGCGCGAGAGTGTCGTAGAAGCGCGCATCGCCGCCTTCGAGCGCTGCGCGCGAAGCCACCGGAAGCCCGGCAGCGGCAGCCGCTGCGAGCGTGCAAAGAAACGAGCGGCGTTGCATGACAGTCGGGCGATCGGCGCCGACCTACTTATTCACCGGCGACTCGGGATCCATCAACAAGGCGACGACGTCCTTGATCTGCGCTTCGGTGAGGATTTTCTGATGACCGAAGCGCGGCATGTTCGAGCACGCCGCATACGCTTCGGCGTTCCACAGCTTCCCCCACGCGTATTGCTGTATCTCGGGCGTGTAGCCGCGCGTCTTGCCGAAGTTGTAGAGCGAGGGTCCGATCGTGCCGTAGCTGATCTCGGCTTTAGTCAATTGGTGACACGCGTAGCAGTTCGCACCTACCGGTGTTTGCTCCGTATCGCTCCACTGAAAGCCGGTGCCACGCTGCGCGATCTGCTCGCCGCGCTTCCAGTCGCCGAGATACTTGCCGTCGGAGGGCGGCTTGATCGTGGCGAGATTCACTTTCTCGATTTTCGCCGCGACGTCCTTCGGTGGCGCTTTCTCGCCGTACTGGCTGCACAGCGCCTGGGTTTCGTCCTGATCGAGCCGGTCCATCTTCGCGATGCCACGCTCCTTGAACGACGCTTTCATGACCTGCAGCGCCTTTTCGCGCAACGCTGCGTCGTTCTGTTGATCCATTTGCGAGCCCGCGCAACCACCGAGCGTCGCGACGATGATCATCGCGCCGAACACACGTTTCGTAAGCATGGATGAATGATCCTCGTCAGCGCTTGATTGCGGGCGCGTTGAACGCGGCGCCGTCCGCGCGTTTCGCGAGGAAGCTCGTGATCGCGATCGCCGCGTCGGAGGTGAACTCCATCTCGGGGAAGCGTTGCTGGCGGAAGCAGTCGTAGAGACGCCACTGGAACGTGCGCAGCTCGCCCTGCGAAACGCGATACGCCGGCCACGTCGTGTAGGCGCGCTGGGCGCCTTCGGCGCGTGTCAGATTCGGCAGGTCCTGAAGGCGAATGCGCTTGCCGTCCTCGGAATGGCAGGTCGCGCAGGAAAAGTCGTGAGGACCGCCGCGAAAAAAGAACATCTTCTCGCCCAGCGCATAAAACTCACGCTCTTTGGGATGGCGCATGGGCACGGCCATTTTCACGCCCTTGGATTCCGACGTGACATACGCAACCAACGCTTCGATGTCCGATTTGCGCTCCGACGAGCCGAACGGATTGCGCTTGGCATCGGCAGCGGTGTAACCCTGATGCGTGATCATGCAATGCACGAGGCGCGTTTCGAGATCCATCACGCGATCGGCGTCGGCGAAATAGCGGGGCAGTTGCGCGTATGCGCCCTTGACCACGCCCGGGCCGAGGCCCAGGTCGCACTTTTCGAATGACACCTTCTTGGGGCCGCGCAGCTCTTTCCATAGTCCCTCGCCGCGCGCCTCCCACAACTCCGCGGGATTGCCCTCCTGCAGCGCCTGACGGTACTTCTCGATCTCGTCGGCTGTGTTCTGGCCGAATACGATCGGCGCACATACCGCGGCGAGCGCGGCGAATAGGACGCGCCTTGCACGCATGCTTTCGTTCCTCCAAATGAAAAGCGCGCCGGCGACGCGCTTTCTCACGCAACAACGGGCTCGCGTCCTGCGTTCTAAGGCCGCAGGTACGCGAAGCCTTCCTTGAACTGCAACCGCGACACTTCGGCGACACCCGATGGAACCAGCGTCGCTTCCGGTATGACTTTTTTCGGATCGATCTTGTTGCGCTCGAGCGTGAACTGGCAGACGCGAAAGTCCACACCCTTCGCTTTCAATTCCTGCACTGCGGCCTCGAACGGCGCACCGCCGCCATCCTGCGCGCCATCGAGCAGGAACTGCACGCCGGCGGCGTGCGTCACGACGACGATTTTCGCGGCAGGGTCGGCCGTCAGATGATTGCGAATGTTGCGAATCGCGTTTTGCGATTGCGCGTTGCCTTCGCTCAGGTGATACACAACCTTTACCGCGCCGCGACTGTCGGCCTGCGCGAGCGCCGGCGTTGCGAAACCAGCAAACGTCGCAAGCGCAATCGTGGCGATCAATGTCCGCATCGCTCGTCCTTTCGATCGCGAGATCGTCACGCGATCGTCGCTTCGTCGGTGCGCTTGTCGCCGCGGTTGTCGACCCAGGTCACCTGCACCTTGTCGCCTTTGGCTGCGCCCTTGAACTTGAACGACAGGAACGGATTCTTCGCGACCGCGGGGCCCCATTGCGCCGCCAGCACGGTCTTGCCGTTGTGGGTTGCGCTGACGTTCTGAATGAACCATGCAGGAACGAGCTTGCCCTGCGCGTCCTTGCGCTGGCCGGTTTCCATCTCGTGGCTCATCAGCACCTTCACTTCGGTCACGCCATTCGCATCGACGTTGGCGCGAATACGCATCGGATCTGCCATGTTTTCTCTCCTGACCTGATCAGCCGCCGCAGCCGCCGAGCGTGACCTTGATTTCCTTCGAGGCGACGTGGTACTTGCCATCGGCTTTCACCAGTGCGTACACGTTGCTCGTCTGACCCATTTTGACCCGTGTGGTCAGCGACGGCTCGGTGCCGGAAGGAATGTCGAACTGCGCGACGAGCATGTTCGGATTCTTCTCGATCAGGATCGCGATCGACTCGGTCTTGCCGATGTTGCTGGTGACGCCGATCGGGACGACCGCGCCGTTCTCGGCGATGTCGGGCGTCTGGAAGAACACGATGTCCTTGCTTTGCGCCGGCGTTCCATTGGCCATCGTCTTGTAGGCCTCGTCCATCGTCTTCGATTCGAACGCGGCCTTGTTCCAATCCGCCGCAACTGCATCCGACGGTTTCAGCCAGCCCGCGGCGGACAACAACGCGAAGAGCGTAACGCCGCCACCGGCCTTCACCACCTTTCTGCGTTCCAGGTTCATTGCAATCTACCTCCCCAAAATTCGACAACCCATGATGATACTAGTGCGGCGCCCGCTCCGCTAAACCCGTTGATTAAGAGCTTATGACGCCGTAAACCCCTACGGCGTTCCCGCCAGGATCCAGCGAATCAGCGACCGAATGTCCCCGTCGTTCAACTGGGGATTTGCGGGCATCGGCACGCTTCCCCAAGTCCCCGTGCTCCCTTGCTTGACACGAGCCGCGAGCCGCGCCTCGGCACCGCTGTCCTTGGCATAGCGGGCACGGATTTCCTGCAAGCCCGGACCGACAATGCGATTGGAAACGCCGTGGCAGGCGAGGCATCCTGAGGATTTCGCGAGCTCGGCCGGGTCGCGAGGCGTGGCCGAGGCAATGATTGCCGTCGGTCGTTGCGAGCGAAGGTCGCGCATCTGATCGGCGAGACTGCCGTGGGCGTCGCGCGCGTAGTCGGGAATTTCCGACGAGAGCTTCGGCGGTGAGGCGCAATCGCGCATGCAGGCGACATTCTTCGTGTCCGGCGTCCCGGTACGGCTCGCAAGGCCATGCGCCGATGTGAAGCCGTCACGGTTTGGCATTCGCACGGCAAGAATCGACACCTGATCGAGCGCGGCCTCGGCCGGCAGGATGTCGTTGAGGTTCAGCACGTAGGCGGTGAGCGCATAAACCTCGTCCGGCTTCAACGACTTCGGGTTCTGGAACGGCATCGCGCGGTTGATGTAGTCCCAGAGCGTGGTCGCGAAATTGAGCTTGCTGCCGGTGGTTCGCATCGGCTGGTTGGTGGCGAGCGAGCCGATGCCGCCGGCAATTGCCATGTAGTCGTTGCTCTCGCCGAACGTGCCATGACAGCTCGCACATTGCGCGTCGTAGATCACTTGCCCCTGTGCGACGCTGCCGCGTCCCGCTGGTAGCCCTGTGCCATCGGGACGCACGTCGATGTTCCAGCCGGCGATTTCTTCTTTCGAGGCGGGCTTGCCAAAACCGAAGCGCGGCGCGGCATCTGCCACCGACACGATGGCCAAAGCGAACATCAGAGCGCCGATCGCGCTATGCAAGCTGCACATTGCCGACGGCGCCCGAGGCTTCGACGCGCCAGGTCTGAATCGCGTTGTTGTGATAGATCGAGCGCGTGCCGCGCGTTGCGCGAAGCTGTCGATACGTCGGCTGAACGTAGCCGGTCTCGTCGATGACGCGCGATTGCAGCAGCGCGGTGCCGCCGTTCCAATTCCAGTCGATGCGAAAGCGCGTCAATGCCTTGGTGTGGACGGGCTGTTGCAAGCGCGCGGTTCGCCAATTGCGCCCGCCGTCGGTCGAGACATCGACGCGCGTGACTTTGCCGCGCCCCGACCACGCAAGTCCCGTGATCTCGTGATAGCCGCGATCGAGAATCACCTGTCCGCCGGACGGCGCAGTGATCACGCTTTTCGCTTCCTGGATCCACGTGTATTGACGGTGCTTGCCGCCGGGCATGAGGTCGACGTAATGGAGCGACTCTTCCCGCGTGTTCCAAGGTGCGTCGCCGATCTCGATTCTGCGCACCCACTTGACGCTCGACACGCCCTGCACACCGGGAACGACGAGCCGCAGCGGATAGCCTTGCTCGGGACGCAGCATTTCGCCGTTCTGGCCATACGCGACGATCACGTCATCGAGCGCCATCGCGATGGGAATCGTGCGCGTAAGCGCCGCGCCGTCCGCGCCTTCTCCCAATACGAACTGCGCCTTGCGATCGAATCCGACTTCGTCGAGAAGTGTCGAGAGCAACACGCCGGTCCACTCGGAGCAACCGAGCATGCCGTGCGTGTATTGCACGCTCGGCACCGCGACGTTGTTCCATTCCATTCCGGTGTTCGCACCGCATTCGATGAAATGAATGCGCGACACCGAGGGGAAGCGCATCAGGTCGTCCATCGTGAAGATGCGCGGCTGTTTGCACATCCCGTGAATCATCAGTCGATGCTGATGCGGATCGATTTCCGGGACGCCGGCGTGATGGCGCTCGAAATGCAAGCCCGAGGGCGTGATGATTCCAAACAGACTCGCGAGCGGCGTGAACGAGACCGATGAATGCGGCGTGCGCGTGAGTCCGGGGCTTTCGCGGCGGCGAACGTTCGCTTCGAACTTCGATGGCACGCCATAGGGCGACGCGAGCACCGGCGCGCCGAGTTGCTTGCTCCATTCGGGAACGTTCGGCGGAAGGTTCTTCGACAAAATGTCATCGACCGCCATCGCTGCGCGCGGCGCAAGCGCGGTACTACCGAGCAAAGCTGCGCTACGCAGGAAAGTGCGGCGCGCGGGCACGATGTCAATCGGCGGAGCCGGAGCGATGCGGCCGGGAAATGGCATCAACGCGCGGCAGCGTAGTCGAGTAGATCGCGCTTCAACGGCTCTCCCGCTTCGATGCGGCTGGCGACACGCACGCACATCGAGCGGCAGATCTCGGTCATTTCCGGATCGAGCACTTTGTAGAGGACCGCGGTGCCATCGCGTCGGCGGCTCACCACCCCGGCGCGATGCATGAGCGCCAGATGGCGGGACACGTTCGTCTGTGTCGCGCCGGTCGCTTTGACGATGTCGGACACCGAGCGCTCGTCTCGGCAGATCGTGTGCAGGATCTTGAGGCGCATCGGCTCGGCGAGCAGTGAGAAATAGCGCGCGACCGAGTCGAACACCAGGTCGAGCTCATCGGCTTCGCGCAACGGCTTGGCCGGGTTGCGCGACGCTCGACGGGACGTTGTGATCGAGCTCATTTATATGACCATATGCGCATATGCGGTAGCTGTCAAGGCTCGTGCCAGGAGTTTGGTAACCAACCGTTGCTCCATCGAACATTCGCGGGGACCTCGTTTTCCAACGAGGCGTAGCATCGCAACTACGAACAGGAGATGCCATGTCCGAGATTGGCCGTCGCCGCGCGCTCACGCGTTTGGGCGCCATCGCCGTCGCTGTCGCCACCCCCATCGGCGCGCAGCCGCGTCCACTGGTCGCAACCCCGCCGGATGCGGAAGGTCCGTTCTATCCGACCCGTTTTCCTGTCGATACCGATGCGGACCTGACGCGCATCAGCGGACGCGCCAGCGCGGCGCGCGGCACGCCGTTGGCGCTAAGCGGACGCGTTGTCGCGCTCGACGGCACGCCGCTGGCGGGCACTCGCATCGAGCTTTGGCAATGCGACGTCAACGGCCGCTATCACCATGTCGACGGTGATCCGGGCGAGCGTGACGACAACTTTCAAGGGTACGGCGTTGTCACGACCGATTCCGATGGTCGTTACGCGTTCACGACGATCCGGCCGGTGCCCTATGGCGGTCGTCCGCCGCACTTGCATTTCAAGCTCTCGCACGCGCGCGCGAAGCCGCTGACGACGCAACTCTACCCGCGCGGGGAGTCAGCGGAACGAACCCGGGGCTTTGGATTGTCGGCTCCTGATGCGCGGTCGCGTCTGGAGTTTGCGACGACGCCGCGGAGCGACGGCGCGCTCACGGCAAGCTACGATTTCGTGCTGCGCGGCTAACGATTCGTCCAGTACCTAGTGCAGCGTCACTTGCGCGAGGAAGCGCAAGAGCACGCCGTTTTTCAGGCGAAACGCACCTTCACCGAGCGGCTCGGCGGCATCGATCTCTTCGAACGTCAGCGAAATCTCTTCGTCGCCGCGGCGCGCTTCCAGAACCACGTCGTCCGCCCGCGTGTCCTCGTCGGGAACACGCAGGTATTCGGTCTCGAACACCACCCCTTCGAACAACACGAAGTCGGCGTTGTGCAAAGCATGGGTCATCGAGGTCGTGGTCATGTTGAAACCCTTTCGGCCCTTAGATGCGACTTCGTTGCCATCCGTTCAAGATCCGCAGTGGCTTCACGATCGCTGGAAAAGCAACCCGAGCCAAGCCCCGGCGCGCCGCGACACGCTGTCAGTCAACGGGAAACGCGCTGCCGGGAAGCGTCAAGGGAGCGCGTCAGCGCGTCCCGGTCAGCTCGCGGACGAAATTGGGAAGCGCCAGAGCGGCGCGATGCACGTCGCCGTTGTAGTACTGAAGATCACCGATGCCGCGCTGCGCGATCAGGCGCTCGACATCGTGCGACGACCGCGAGCTCGGATCGAGCGAGACGCTGCAGCATGCCATCATCCACATGCCGCCATAGAGCGGAATCGACGCGAGATACGGCGTCACCCGTGGGAAAGCTGCGCGAAGCGACTTGATCCCGTCGCGAATGCGCGCAGGATGGGCGATGGGACTTGCGATGTGCAGCGTCATTGCGCCACCCGGCGCCAGGCGCGCTGCGCAGGAACGATAGAACTCCGGCGTATACAACGCGGTCGCCGGACCGATCGGATCAGGCAGATCGAGCACGATCAGATCGAATTGTTCGTCGGTATCGCGCACGAACGCGAGGCCGTCGCCGATGCGAATCGTCAAACGCGGATCGTCGAGCGCGCCGCGATGCACGCGCGCCAGGTGCTTGCGCGAAATGTCGACGACAGCAGCGTCGATCTCGCACAGCGTCACCGCGTTCATCGACGGATACTTCAACAGCTCCTCCGCCGAGCCGCCGTCGCCGCCGCCGATGATCAGCGCGCGCTCGGGCGACGGATGCGCGAGCGCTGCCATGTGGACGAGATTTTCGTGATAGAAGAACTCGTCCTTCTCGCTGGTCATGAAGCAGCCGTCGAGGCGAAACAGCTTCCCGAACGGCACGGTGTCGTGCACTTCGACGGCTTGAAACTGCGAGCGAAAACGCTCGAGCACCTGCGCGCTGCGGATGAAGAATCCCCAGTCGTTGGTCAGGTACTCGGTCATCGCGCCGGGCGCCAAATCGCCCGGCTTGTCATCGTCGGCGCTCATGCCGCTACAACATCAACCGGATGCGACGACGCCTTCAGTCGCGCGCACTTTGGCTGCCCGCCATTCCAACGGAGCTCGTACCTCACCGCGATGAATCGCCTGAAACTGCGTTCGCGCCGGTTTGAAGCGCCGCTCGAGCGCGCGAAACACCGCTTCCGCTTTGTCGGTGTTGTCGGTCGTGAAATTGCACACGTAGACGTCGAGCGTCACGCAGCCCATTTCCGGCCATGTGTGGATCGCAAGATGCGACTCGGCGAGGATCACGGCACCCGTGACCCCTTGCGGCTCGAACTGGTGAAACCGGTCGCCGACGATCGTCAGTCCGGCGTCGTCGATCGCATCGAGGCATGCTGAGCGCAGCGCCTCCGCGTCGATCATCTCCGGTGCTGCGGCCGGGCATCCATACCACTCGCCCAAATAATGGATTCCGTCCATCAGTCGTCTCCCCAAAAGGAAAAGCCCCACCCCGGCCACGCCCAACAATCGCTTGCCGGAAATAGGGCAACCCCACCAAGGAAACGGCCCACCTCACACCGAAGGGGCCCCCTTTAACACTCGCGCGCGTCGACTTCGATCCTGCGCGCGTCAAAGCATTCGATTATTGCACGAAATGGATGCTCCGAGCGATAATTTCAAGCTCTTCCGCCACAATTTCCGCGTGCCGCCGCCTGCGTTTCACAACGCGGCGTGTCAGACGCGATTCCGAGCATGCAAGTTTCTCCCGCCACTCTAACCGGCGACGCGCCGCGCGTTGGCGATGCCCAGCTCGCAAACGCGATTCGCGTGCTCGCGATGGATGCGGTGGAAGCGGCGAAAAGCGGCCATCCCGGGATGCCTATGGGGATGGCGGACATCGCGGTCGCGTTGTGGACGCGCCATTTGAAGCACGCCCCCAGCAATCCTGCATGGCTCGATCGCGATCGTTTCGTGCTTTCGAACGGACACGGCTCGATGCTGCAGTACGCATTGCTGCATCTGACCGGCTACGACGTCTCCGAGCAGGATTTGCGGCGCTTTCGTCAATTGGGCTCGAAGACGCCGGGACATCCGGAGCTTGGCGTCACGCCCGGGGTCGAAACGACGACCGGCCCGCTCGGTCAGGGGCTCGCAAACGGTGTGGGGTTGGCGCTCGCGGAGAAGTTGCTCGCCGCAGAGTTCAATCGCGGTAGCCACGGAATCGTCGACCATCGCACCTGGGTTTTTGCCGGCGACGGATGCTTGATGGAAGGCATATCGCACGAAGCGTGCTCGCTCGCCGGAACGCTGGGATTGTCGAAGCTCGTCGTGTTCTACGACGACAACGGGATCTCGATCGACGGTGAAGTGTCGGGATGGTTCACCGACGACACTGCGCGGCGCTTTACAGCGTATGGCTGGAACGTCATCGACAAAGTCGACGGTCACGATGTCGAGGCGGTGGATCGCGCGATTCAAGCGGCCAGGCGCGAATCTGCACGACCGACGCTGATCGTGTGCAAGACGATCATCGGCAAGGGAGCTGCGAGCAAATGCGGGACTGCCGATTGCCATGGCGCCGCGCTCGGGGAGAAAGAAGTCGCGGCCACGCGCGAAGCGATCGGGTGGCCTCATGCAGCTTTCACGATTCCCGACGAGATCGCATCGGCGTGGAATGCGCGCGAGGCTGGCGAACAGCGTGTGCGTGAATGGTCGCAGCGTCTCGCCGCGTATCGGGCGGCATATCCCGAGCTGGCGCGTGAATTCGAGCGGCGCATGGCGGGACGCTTGCCTGCGGACTTTCGCGCAACTGCCGACGCGTTCGTCGCCTCGCAGGATGCAAAGCACGAGACCATCGCCACGCGCAAAGCCTCGCAACAGGCGATCGAGGCTTATGCGAAGCAGTTACGCGAGATGATCGGCGGCTCGGCGGATCTGACCGGCTCGGTGTTCACGAATTGGTCGGGCAGCAAGGCCGTGTCGCGCGAATCGTCCGGCAATTACGTCAACTATGGGGTGCGCGAGTTCGCGATGTTCGCGATCGGCAACGGGCTCGCGTTGCACGGCGGATTCCTGCCCTACGAAGGCACGTTCCTGGTCTTCAGCGATTACGGGCGCAACGCGATCCGCATGGCCGCATTGATGAAGCTGCGACATGTGTTCGTGTTCACGCACGACTCGATCGGTCTTGGTGAAGATGGGCCGACCCATCAGGCGATCGAGCACGCTGCGAGTCTGCGGTTGATTCCCGGACTCGATGTGTGGCGCCCGTGCGATACCGTCGAAACGGCAGTCGCGTGGCGTGAAGCGATCGAGCACGGCGGGCCGTCGGCGTTATTGCTGTCGCGGCAGAACGTGGCGTTCGCCAAGCGCAATGCCAATGCGATCAGCGAAGTCGAGCGCGGCGGCTACGTGCTCGAGGATTTTGCATCGGGGGATAAGCGCGCAGTCGTCATCGCGACCGGGTCGGAGGTTCCACTCGCGCTTGGCGCGCGCGACATGCTTGCCAAGAAAGGCATCGGCGTTCGCGTCGTGTCGATGCCATGCACGTCGCGGTTCGATCGCCAAAGTGCCGATTATCGTGCGAGCGTGTTGCCGCCCGATGTTGCGCGCGTCGCGGTCGAAGCCGGTGTCACCGACTATTGGCGCAAATACGTCGGTAGCGTCGACGATTCGATGGCCGCGGTCGTCGGCATCGATCGTTTCGGCGAATCCGCACCGGCCGGCGTGCTGTTCAAGCATTTCGGCTTCACGGCCGAGCACGTTGCCGAGGTCGTCGAGTCGTTGTTATCGTCTTGAGCTTTATCGAGATAAGACCTGCGCGCGCTGCCGACGCGGCTCGGAGCGCAAATTCCGCGCTGCACTGATACGCTGCAACGTTTTTATCGTTCACTCCTCACTGCGGAGCATCGCATGACCATCAAGGTAGCCATCAACGGATACGGACGCATCGGGCGCAACATCCTGCGCGCGCATTACGAGGGCGGCAAGAAGCACGACATCGCAATCGTCGCGGTCAACGATCTTGGCAGCCCCGAAACGAATGCACACCTGACGCGCTATGACACCGCGCACGGCCGTTTTCCGGGCACGGTTGCCGTCGAAGGCGACGCGATGGTCGTCAACGGCGATCGCATCAAGGTGTTCGCCCAGCGCAATCCCGCCGAGCTGCCGTGGTCTACGCTCGGAGTCGACGTCGTGATCGAATCGACGGGCTTTTTCACGACCAAGGAAAAGGCGTCGGCGCATATCAAGGGCGGCGCGAAGAAGGTGATCATCTCGGCTCCGGGTGGCAAGGACGTCGATGCAACGATCGTCTACGGCGTCAATCATCAGACGCTGCAAGCCTCCCACACGGTGATCTCCAACGCCTCGTGCACGACGAACTGTCTCGTGCCGATGGTAGCGCCGTTGCATCGCGAGATCGGTCTTGTCAACGGCTTGATGACCACCGTGCACTCGTATACGAACGATCAGGTGCTGACCGACGTCTATCACGAGGACCTGCGACGCGCTCGCTCTGCGACGATGAACATGATTCCGACCAAGACGGGCGCGGCATCGGCGGTCGGGCTCGTGCTTCCCGAGCTCAACGGCAAGCTCGACGGATACGCGATTCGCGTGCCGACGATCAACGTATCGATCGTCGATTTGTCGTTCATCGCCGCGCGCGATACGAGCGTCGAGGAAGTCAACGCGATCATGAAAAAGGCTGCCTCGTCGGCGCCGCTCCAGGGAATCCTGAACTACAGCGACGGCCCGCTCGTGTCGTCGGATTTCAATCACGATCCCGCGTCGTCGACGTTCGACGCGACGCTGACGAAGGTGTCGGGAAGGTTGGTGAAAGTATCGAGTTGGTACGATAACGAGTGGGGGTTCAGCAACAGAATGCTCGACACCACCGTCGCATTGATGCAGGCGAAATAGCTGACGTGACGCAATGACGGTTGCTATCCGTCCTGTCACCCTTGCCGATGTCCCCGGCGTGCGCGAATGCGTTGGCGCGGTTGCGCAGGAGAAACGCTATCTCGCCGTCACGCAGCCGTTTTCGCTGCAGGAAACGGCGCTTTTCATCGCGCGCATCATCGAGCAGGGTTTCGTGCACCACGTCGCCGACGATGAGGGACAGATCGTCGGCTGGTGCGACGTCGCTGCCAAGATGGGCCATGTTCACGCGCATGTCGGCGTGCTTGGGATGGGGGTGCGAGACGGTTGGCGCGGGCGCGGAATCGGCACCCGATTGCTACGTTCTGTGCTCGATTCAGCGCGCAAACGCTTCGAGCAGATCGAGCTTTCCGTGTACGCGACGAATTCGGTAGCCCACGCGCTCTATCGAAAAGCGGGCTTCGTCGAGCGCGGACGCTGGCCGAAGGGGCGCAAGGTCGATGGCGTTCACGATGACGTGGTCCTGATGTCACTCATTTTCGAGTAAGACGATGCTTCGACTCCCCGACGTGGACGTGCGCGACAAGAAGGTGTTCGTGCGCGCGGACCTCAACGTTCCGCTCGACGATGCGCATCGCATCAGCGACGACACCCGTATCCGTGCATCGGTCCCGGGTATTCGCGACGCGCTCGCACGCGGCGCGGCGGTGATGGTGACTTCGCATCTGGGGCGGCCCGTCGAAGGCACGTTTTCGGAAGGCGATTCACTTGCGCCCGTTGCGAAGCGACTGGGCGAGCTTCTTGGCACTGACGTGCCGCTTGTGCGCGACTGGGTCGATGGCGGTGATTGGCATCGGCAGCTTCGTTCAGGCGAGGTGGTCCTGCTCGAGAATTGTCGTTTCAACGTCGGTGAAAAAAGCGATAGCGAGACACTCGCGCGAAAAATGGCGGTGCTGTGCGACGTCTACGTCAACGATGCGTTCGGCACTGCGCATCGCGCGGAGGCGACGACGCACGCGCTTGCCAAATTTGCCAAGGTCGCGTGCGCGGGGCCGTTGATGGCTGCCGAGCTCGATGCGCTGACGCGCGCGCTCGCCAACCCGCGTCGTCCTCTCATCGCGATTGTCGCCGGATCGAAAGTCTCGACCAAGCTCACGATACTGCGAACGCTCGCCGAGAAGGTCGACATTCTCATTGTTGGTGGCGGCATCGCGAACACGTTCATTGCGGCGGTTGGCGGGCGCATAGGCAAATCGCTTGCGGAGACGGAACTCGTCGGCGAAGCGAAGGCGATTCTCGACACATTTCCCGGCAAGGTGCCCATCCCGATCGACGCGGTCGTCGCCAAGCGTTTCGCGGCGGATGCGACGCCCGAGTTGAAAGCGATCGAGAACGTCGCGGACGACGATCTCATTCTCGATGTCGGTCCGCAAAGCGTGGCATTCATTGCGACGGTGATCGCCAAGGCCGGCACGATCGTCTGGAACGGTCCGCTCGGCGTATTCGAGTTCGACGCATTCGCTGCGGGAACGCGCGTACTTGCGGAAGCGATCGCGGCTTCAGACGCATTCTCGATCGCCGGCGGTGGCGACACGATCGCCGCGATCAACAAGTTCGGCGTCGCCGACAAGATTTCGTACATCTCGACTGCGGGCGGTGCGTTTCTCGAGTTCCTCGAAGGTCGCACGTTGCCAGCCGTAGCGGCGCTCGAATCTCGAGGCGGAGCATAAATGGCGAAATGCCGTAACATCGGTTCCGTTTCGGCATTTCACCCATGATGTCGCGCTCCACCAAGATCGTTGCAACGCTCGGGCCCGCCTGCAGTGAGCCCGACGTGCTGTCGCGAATGCTCGCCGCGGGCGTCGATGTCGTGCGTCTCAATTTCTCGCACGGTTCGAGTGCCGATCATCTCGATCGCGCGCAACGCGTGCGCGAAGCTGCGCGCGGGCTCGGCCGCGAAATCGCGATCATGGCCGACCTGCAGGGACCGAAGATTCGCGTCGGCCGCTTTCGCGACGGCAAAGTGATTTTGAAGCCGGGCCAGACGTTCGTGCTCGACGCGGAATGCGAAACCGGTGACGAAGATCGCGTCGGGCTCGACTACAAGGAATTGCCGCGCGATGTCGGGCCCGGCTCGATTCTCGTGCTCGACGACGGGTTGATCCGTCTTGCAGTGCAGTCGGTAGACGGCCCGCGCATCTTCACCAAAGTCGAATTGGGCGGCGTTCTATCGAACAACAAGGGCATCAATCGCCTCGGCGGTGGCTTGACCGCGCCTGCGCTCACGTCCAAGGACATGGACGACATCAAGACCGCCGTCGCGCTGCAAGCCGACTACCTCGCCGTGTCGTTCCCGAAGACGCGCGAGGATATGTACATGGCGCGCCAATTGCTGCTGGCGGCCGGCGGTCGCTCGCAATTGATCGCGAAGATCGAGCGCGCCGAAGCGATCGGCTCATTGGAATCGATCATCGATGCTTCCGACGGCATCATGGTCGCGCGCGGCGATCTCGCCGTGGAAGTCGGTAATGCCGCGGTACCCGGCCTGCAAAAACGCATGATCCGGCTCGCGCGCGAGCACAACAAGCTCGTTATCACTGCGACACAGATGATGGAGTCGATGATTCATCATCCGGTGCCGACGCGCGCGGAGGTGTCGGACGTTGCCAACGCCGTGCTCGACGGCACCGATGCGGTGATGCTGTCGGCCGAAACCGCGGCCGGTCGGTATCCGGTCGAAACCGTCGAAACGATGGCGCAGGTTTGTGTCGAAGCCGAGAAGTCCGATGTTGTCGCCCTCGATCGCGATTTTCTGGATCGCACATTCACGTTGATCGACCAGTCGGTTGCGATGGCTACGCTGTTCACCGCGTTTCATTTGAAAGTGAAAGCGATCGTCGCGTTGACGCAATCGGGATCGACGGCGCTGTGGATGTCGCGGCATAACCCCGGATGCCCGATCTATGCGCTAACGCCGGAGGTCTCGACGCAACGCAAGCTCGCGCTGTATCGCAACGTGCGGCCGCTCTTCTTGGAGCAGCACGGCGATCGCGAGGCGGTGCTGCAAGCGGCGGAGCGGCTGCTGCTGCAAAAAGGAAACGTCGCGCGCGGTGATCTGATCTGCATCACGATCGGCGAGCCGCTCGGTAAGTCCGGCGGGACCAATTCGATGAAAATCGTTAGAGTCGGGTAACGACTCTAACGATTTCGGCGATCGCTAACCGTAGCGCGCAAGCGCGAGGTCAAGCTTGCGCCCGCAAGCGGCGGTCGCTCAAATCGTCAGGGTCGGTTGACGATCCGAAGCGTACCAATAGTGTGCAGCGCCGGGAATGATCACATAATCAGAGCCTCGCGGCAGGCGACGATCCGGGGTACGCGACATCGCCCGAACACGCTCGCCGGCCGCGACCAACCTTCGCACGACATAGCCGCCGAGATAACCGCTGGCACCGAGAACGAGAACCATGAAGGTCCTTCCTGATGCGCGCGCGACGTTCCTAAAACGTCCCCTGCAGTCCCGGCGAAGAGCCAAGTCTACGTCGAGCGGGACAAAGCGCAAACATCAAACTGGTCGTAGTCGATTGGCCCTAGGCGTTGCATCCTGTTAACCAACTGGTTACCATGGGCCAATGCCGCGCGACGCTGCCTCCGCCGTCGTTTCGCAGACTCGCTTACGCGATCCCGACCGAACGCGCGCCGCAATCCTGAGCGCCGCAACCAGCGAGTTCGCCGCGCACGGCCTTGGCGGCGCGCGGGTCGATCGCATCGCCGCGCAGTCGAAGAGCAACAAGCGGATGCTGTACTACTACTTCGGCGACAAGGAGGGCTTGTACGTCGCGGTTCTCGAAGCAGCCTACGAGCGCATCCGCGGCGAGGAGCAGAAGCTCGACCTTCGCCACAAGCCACCACGCGAAGGGGTGCGCGAGCTCTGCATCTTCACCTGGCGCTATTTTGTCGCGCACCCGGAGTTCTTGTCGCTGCTCAACACCGAGAACCTGCACCGCGCGCGCTATCTCAAGCACTCGAACAAAGTCCGCGCGCTGCATTCGCCGCTCATCGCGACGCTTTCGGAGCTCCTCGAGCGCGGCCGTCGCGAGCGAGTGTTTCGCGATGGCGTCGATCCGGTCCAGCTCTACATCTCGATCGCAGCGCTCGGTTACTTTTACCTCTCGAACGCGCATACGCTGTCGACGATATTCGGGCGCAATCTGCTCGCGCCGCGCGCGCGCTCGGCACGGCTCGATCACATCGTCGGCCTCGTGCTGGGTTCGCTCGAGTCCTCGGCGCTTGCGGGAAAAAGCGCGTAGCACTATGCTCATTAACCGGTTGGTTAACAAACCGTCTAAGGAGGACGACTCATGAAACACCGTCTATTCGCAGTCGCGGTCGTTGCGCTGGTCTCGCTTTCGGTCTCCGCGCCTGCCGCGGCGCAAGCCGCATGGAAGCCGACCAAACCGATCACAATCATCGTTCCGTGGGCAGCCGGCGGCTCGACCGACCAGGTCACGCGCATCACCGCAGCGGAACTCGAAAAAGCACTCGGCCAGAAAGTCGTGATCGTCAACCAGCCGGGCGCTTCCGGGTCGATCGGCACGAAGAGCACGCTCGACGCGCCGAAGGATGGCTACACGTGGGCCGCCGGTGCCGCAAAGGACCTTGGCACTTACGCCGTGCTCGGGATGCTCGACACGAAAATCCAGGATTGGGCGCTGTTCCTGTCGGTGGCGAATGTGTCGACGCTGTCGGTCAATCCATCGACGCCGTACAAGAACGTCACCGATGTTCTCGACGCGATGAAAGCGAAGCCCGGTCAGGTGAGCGTTGCGACGGCGGGCGTCAATTCGAGCGGTCATAGCGCGATCGAGGCGCTGACGCGTGCGGCCGGCGTCAAATACAAGCACGTCACCTACGATGGCGGCAATCCTGCGGTGGTCGCCACCGTGGCCGGCGAAACCGAAGCGACGACGCAACTGACCGTCGAGCAGGCCGAGATGATTCGCGGCAAGCGCCTGCGTCCGCTCGCGGTCATCGGCGATCGGCCTGTCGAGCTGGAAGGTTTCGGCACGATCGAGCCGGTGACGAAATGGCTGCCTCAGTTCAAGGAGCCAGCGAACTATTTCGGCATCTTCATTCCGCGCAGCGTTCCGCCGGAAGTGATCGCCACAGTCGAGAAGATCTGGTCGAGCGACATCCAGAATTCCGCATCGCTCAAGAAATATGCGACCGAGAAAGGCGCGCAATTCGTGCCTTCGTCGGGAGCGAATGCGATGAAGGCCGCGATGCCCGCCGTGCAGGTCAATGCATGGCAAGCGTTCGACGGCGGCAAGGCGAAGGTGTCGCCGGACACCGTCGGCATTCCGAAGCCCTGACGGTATGGCGGTCAAGACGTGACCAGCGACGCTGCATCGACGCCGTCGCGTCGCGCCGACATCGTCTCCGGCGGCATCTGGGTCGTGCTCGGCGTCGCGATCATGATCGGGTCGTGGCGCATGGACCGCCTCGAGTCGCAGGGCGTGCCATGGTTCACCGCACCGGGTCTCGTTCCGGGCATCCTCGGCGTACTGATGACGATCACTGCGCTCGGCATTGTGTTGCGTGCGTTGCGAGCGTCGGCCGCGGCCCGAGCCAGCGACGCCGATGCCGAATCGATCGGCGGCAAAGCCGTCCTGACGCTCGTGTTGTGCCTCGGGTTTGCGATCGGCCTCGTCGGCCGTGGCGTGCCGTTCTGGGTCGCTGCCGCGAGCTACCTGTTCCTGCACGTGTTCCTTCTGCAACTCGACGAGCGCCGTGCGCGGAACGAGGTCGCGCGTGGCGCGGCGGTAGCGGCCGCGATTGCCATCATCGCGGCGGCCGCGATCAGCTACGTGTTCCAGGAAGTGTTCCTAGTCCGTCTCCCGTAGCGCGCCGATGTTCGACGGCCTCCTCGCGCTCGGCCACTCGCTGGTCACGTTCTTCGCCTTCTGGCCGATCGTCTACACGCTCGGTGCGACGCTGCTCGGCATTCTGATCGGCTGCATGCCGGGGCTTTCGGCAACGCTCGCGATCGCTCTGTTGACGACGTTGACGATCAAAATGCCGTCGCACGAGGCGATCCTGATCCTGATCTGCGCATACATTGGCACGATCTACGGCGGCAGCCGCACGGCGATCCTGCTCAACATTCCCGGCACCGCCGCGAACGCCGCGGCGTGCCTCGACGGCTATCAGCTCGCCAAAATGGGCCAGGCCGGACGCGCGATGGGCATCGCGACGTGCGGGTCGGTCGCGGGCTCGCTATTCGGCATCGTGTGCCTCGCGCTGTTGACGCCGGCGCTCGGCGAGATCGCTCTGTCGTTCGGCGCATTCGAATTTTTCTGGCTCGCGCTGTTCGGCGTGCTCATGTCGGGCTCGATCGCGGGCACCGATCCGATCAAGGGTTGGCTCATGGGTCTCGCCGGCCTTTTCGCGACGCTGATCGGACAGGATGGCATCCACGCGCACAACCGCTTCACGTTCGGATTGTCGGATCTCACCGGCGGCGTCTCGCTGATTCCCGCGCTGATCGGCGCGTTCGGCTTTTCCGAGATCCTCACCGTGCTGTCAGGGCGAGCGCACAAGCCGATCGTCGACAGCGTCGATACGGTGCTACCCAAGATCCGCGACGTGATCCGCTACTGGAAGACGATCCTGCGCTCCGGCGTCATTGGCGTGTACGTCGGCATCCTGCCGGGAGTCGGCGAGGACATGGCCGCGTGGTCGTCGTACGCAGCCGCCAAGCGCGTGTCGAAGGAGCGCGAGAAATACGGCAAGGGATCGATCGAGGGCCTGATGGCGGCGGAGACCGGCGACAACGCGTCGATCCCGGGCGGCATCATCCCAGCACTCGCGCTCGGGATTCCCGGGTCCGCGCCATCTGCCGTGCTGATGGCCGCAATGATCATCCACGGCGTGCAGCCGGGCCCGATGCTGATGGTCAACCAGCCGCAGTTCGTCTACGACGTCGTCGCGATGTGCCTGCTCGCAACGCTCGGCATGCTGTTCTTCGGCCTGTTCCTCGTGAAGCCGCTGCTCGCGATCATCCGCGTGCCGAGGACGATCATCATGCCGATCATTTTCGTGCTCTGCACCGTGGGCTCGTTCGCGATCGCGAGCCGGCTGTTCGACGTCTGGCTGATGGTCGCAATCGGCGTCGGCGCGTTCTTCCTGCGCCGCCACAACTATCCGATGCCGCCGTTCGTGCTCGGACTGGTGCTGGGCGACATCCTCGACAAGAGCTTGAGACGCGCTCTCACGCTGACCGACGGCTCGCTGCTGCCATTCTTCACGCGTCCGATCAGCGCGCTGCTGTTCGCCGTCACCGCGTTCACGATGCTGATGTACTGGCCGCGCTTCAATCGCGCGGTGACGCAAGGTATGCGTGCGATCGTCGGCGCGTGGCGGAGATCGCCGCGATGAGGCTCGCGCGCAGCGTTCCATCAATGGAGTAGTGAAATGGAAACGATTCACATCGGCGTCGTGATGAACGGCGTCACCGGCCGCATGGGCACCAATCAACATCTGGTGCGCTCGATCTGCGCGATTCGCGCGCAAGGCGGCGTGGCACTCGACGGTGGGCGACGCATCATGCCCGAACCTGTTCTCGTCGGACGCAACGCGAACAAAGTCGCCGAGCTCGCGAAAACGCACGGCGATTTGAAGTGGACCACCGATCTCGAAGGCGCTCTCGCCGATCGCGCGAATCAGATCTATTTCGACTCGGCGTCGACTGGACTGCGTCCGGCTCTCATTCGCAAGGCAATCGCGGCGGGGAAGCACATCTACTGCGAAAAGCCAGTCGCGCCCTCACTCGCCGACGCGCTCGACTTGTACCACCGCGCCGAAGCGGCCGGGGTGAAACACGGCGTGGTGCAGGACAAGCTCTGGTTGCCGGGGCTGCTGAAGCTCGCGATGCTGCGCGACTCGGGATTCTTCGGTCGCATCCTGTCGGTGCGAGGCGAGTTCGGCTATTGGGTGTTCGAAGGCGACTGGCAACCGGCGCAACGACCATCGTGGAACTACCGCAAGGAGGACGACGGCGGAATCATCGTCGACATGCTGTGCCACTGGCGCTACGTTCTCGACAATCTCTTCGGCAACGTGAGAGCAGTCTCGTGCCTCGGCGCCACGCACATTCCGGAACGCGTCGACGAAGCGGGCAAGCGATATCGCGCGACCGCCGACGACGCTGCCTATGCGACGTTCGAGCTCCAAGGCGATATCGTTGCGCAAATGAACAGTAGCTGGACCACGCGCGTGCGTCGCGATGATCTCGTGACTTTTCATGTCGACGGTACGCTCGGCTCCGCGGTCGCAGGGCTCACCGATTGCTGGATTCAGCCGCGCGCAACGACGCCGAAGCCGGTGTGGAATCCGGATGTGCCGCAAACAATCGATTTTTTAGACACCTGGCAGAAGATGCCCGGCAATCGCGTTTACGACAATGCGTTCAAAGTCGAATGGGAGATGTTCTTGCAACACGTCGTCGAAGGCGGACCGTTTCGTTGGAATCTTCTCGAAGGCGCGAAAGGTGTGCAGCTAGCCGAACTGGGATTACGCAGCTGGGCCGAGCGTCGCTGGATCGACGTGCCTCAGCTCGAACGCTAGGCGAGGACTCTCATGAAGACCGATACGTTGTTGCTTCCGCGTAGCGATGGCACGTTGCAGCCGTTCGCGTTTCGCGATCCCGTCGAATGGCAAACGACCGCAAGACCGCAGTGGAACCGCGTTGCATTCGCCGCGGCGCACGTTGTGTCGGATCCGCGCGCGGCAACCGATCCGTGGCTCGACGTCGCGCTCGACTGGGATGCAACGCTTGCCTACCGGCGACACCTTTGGTCGCTCGGCTTCGCTGTCGCGGAGTCGATGGATACCGCGCAGCGCGGCATGGGACTCGACTGGCCGACCTCGCTCGAACTGATTCGGCGCAGTGCCAGTGAAGCGCGGCTGATTGACGGCGCCGTGATGTTTGGCGGCGCCGGAACCGATCATCTGCCGCCGCACGCGTCGCTCTCGATCGACGATGTCATCGCTGCCTACGAAGAGCAATGTGCAGCGGTCGAAGCGACGGGTGCCCGCATCATCCTGATGGCAAGCCGTGCACTCGCAGCCATCGCGCGCTCAGCCGACGACTACATGCGCGTCTACGGTCGCGTGCTGTCGCAAGTGAAAGCACCGGTGATCCTGCACTGGCTCGGTGAAATGTTCGATCCCGCGCTCGCCGGCTATTGGACCGGCCGCGGCATTCACGATCCCGATCATGCGCAAGCGACCGACGTATGCGCCGCGGTGATCGCCGAGCATCGCAAAAAAATCGACGGGATCAAGATTTCGCTTCTCGATGATGCAAAGGAAGTGGCGTTGCGACGTCGCTTGCCCGCAGGCGTGCGCATGTACACCGGCGACGATTTCAATTTCGCGCAGCTGATCGGCGGTGATGCGAGTGGTCATTCCGACGCGCTGCTTGGCATTTTCGATGCGATCGCGCCCGCGGCGTCGGCTGCGTTGACGGCACTCGCAAAAGGAGACCGCGCGCGCTTCGATGCGATTCTCGCGCCAACCGTGCCGTTGTCCCGACACATATTCATGTCGCCGACGCGCTTCTACAAGACCGGTGTCGTCTTTCTTGCGTGGCTCAACGGCCATCAAGCACACTTCACGATGGTCGGCGGACAACAAAGCGCGCGAAGCCTCACGCATCTGGTCGAGCTTGCACGCCTCGCTGATGCCGCACAGTTGATTCTCGATCCGGAGCTCGCGACGCGTCGCATGCGTTCCTTGCTCGCTGTGCATGGCCTTGCATGATCGGTCCCAATCCGACGTTGCTCTCGATCAACACGGCGACGCTACGCAAGCAATGGACCTTGCCGCAAATCGTCGAGGGGCTGGCTCGTCACGACATTCGCGGCATTTCGCCGTGGCGCGATCAGGTCGCACAGGCGGGTCTTGGCATCAGTGCACGCCACATTCGCGACGCGGGTCTTTTCGTGTCGGGCTATTGCCGCGGCGGCATGTTCACCGCAGTCGATCACAGGGAATTCGCCGCAGCGCGCGACGACAATCGACGCGCCGTCGACGAAGCACTCGCAATCGGCGCGCGCTGTCTGGTCCTCGTTGTCGGCGGGTTGCCCAAGGATGCGAATGGCCATCCCGCATCGCGCGACCTCGGACACGCACGGGCAATGGTGCGCGACGGCATCGGCACGTTGCTCGACTATTCCAAGAGCGTAGGCATGCCGCTCGCGATAGAACCGCTGCATCCCATGTACGCCGCGGATCGCGCGTGCATCAACACGCTTTCACAGGCGCTTGACGTGTGCGACGAATTGTCGCCCGAGGACACGAGCGCACTCGGCGTTGCCGTCGACGTCTATCACGTCTGGTGGGATCCAGCGCTCGAAGCGCAGATCGCGCGCGCGGGTCGCGACAATCGCCTGTTTGCCTATCACATCTGCGACTGGCTCGTGCCGACCAGCGACCTGTTGAACGATCGCGGCATGATGGGCGACGGCGTCATCGACCTTGTGCGCATTCGCGGCTGGATGGATGCGGCGGGATATTCGGGCGCACACGAAGTCGAGATCTTTTCGGAGCGCTGGTGGGGCACCGATCCCGACGAAGTGCTCGCCACCTGTAAGAGCCGCCACGCCGCGACCTGAGCCGCGCCAGCTATGTCATTTCAAGTCCGCGATGCCTCGAAAATGCTCTGGATCGAGTCATCGATCGCCTCGTCGAATTGCGCGTCCGACATCTGCGCGGTGAGCCCTTCGACCAGCGCGCGCGAAAAGCTCGCGATCATTTTTGTCTGGCGCGCGAGCCGACGGTTCGCTTCCTCCCGGCTGTAACCGCCGGAGAGCGCGACAACGCGCAAGCAGTTGCGGTGCGCGATCAGGTCGGCGTAAAGATTGTCCTCGTCGGGCAGCGTGAGCTTCAGCATCACGACCTCACCCGAACGCAGTGCGTCGAGACGTTTCGAAATCCCGTCCTTCAGGAGTTTCTCGGCGCCCTTTTTGTCCGGACATTTGATGTCGACTTCAGGCTCGATGATGGGCACGAGCCCCGCCGCAACGATCTGCCGACCGACCTCGAACTGCTGATCGAGTACCGCCTCGACGCCGTTCCGATTCGCCTGCTTGATCACCGAGCGCATCTTGGTGCCGAAAATGCCTTTGCCGTTCGCTTTGTCGAGCAGGCCCGCGAGCGCAGGCATCGGCTTCATCAACTGCACGCCGTCCTTTTCGTCGGCGAGCCCCTTGTCGACCTTGAGGATCGGGACAACGCGCTTGACGTTCCACAAGTAATCGGCGGTGGGCCTTCCCTCGATGTCGCGGTCCATCGTGTTCTCGAACAGGATTGCCGCGAGGATGCGATCACCGTTGAAAGCGGGTGTTGTGATGATCCGCGTGCGCATCTTGTGCACGAGCGCATACATCTCCTCCTCGCCCGACCACGCGTCGTTCGCGAGCCCGTATTGGTTGAGGGCCTTCGGCGTGCTTCCGCCGCTCTGGTCGAGGGCCGCGATGAATCCGTCCTGCGACCTCATCTTTCGCCGTTGCTGTTCGAAGCGCTTCACGAAATCCTCGCTTGCGTGCTTGATGAATCCGCGTCTTGCCGGGGTCACCGGAGCGGACGATCATCTTAGCGTAGCAGCGAGGCTGGATCAGCGCATCGCGCAATCGCGCAGCGGCATAGCCAGCGTCTGCAGGACTTCGCCATTTGCGGCATCCTGCACGAACGCCACCAATGTGGCGTTGCTCCCGTGCTCCGAGGGTCGTGTGACCTTGAGCTTCACGTTCGAGCGATCCGCTTTCAATTCCTGCGTCGCAAACGAGCGCACGACGTGATCGTGCCGCAGCCGCTCGCCGCTGTTCTCGCCAGACTTGACGTCGCTCACGAGTCCGCTGTCCGCATAGGCGAGTGCAACCATCAGCGATTTTGCGGGCGCATCGACTGTCACCTGGATGTCGGCTTCGATTGCGCTGGGCGTGACTTCCGCATTCATCTGAAGCCTCGCCCGGGGTAGGCGCGAGGATGCAGAAGCCAAATCCCGCTCGAGCGACCCACGTCGCCAATTGGGGTAGTCGCGACCCTGCAACAGCACTTGCGGCGTATAGACAAAGGTCGCCCGATTGGCGCGCATCGCCTGGTTCTGCCGCGCGGTATACGCGGGGGTCGCGAAGCGATCCTTCCAGCCCAATCGATCCCAGTAATCGACATGGAACGCGAGCGCGATGGGACCGTCGGCTCGTTCGAGCGGAAACTGCTTCGACAGCCACCGATCCGCAGGCGGACAACTGCTGCAGCCTTCCGAGGTATACAGCTCGACCAACGGGCGGAGTGTCGACGCGCTCGTCGCGCGGCAGACATCCGCAGCGCCGGCAGACGATGCGATCGTCATCGCTGTGAGTGCGAGAAGTGTGTTGCGCATGAACACTCGGTCGCTCGAACCGAGCGCTTCCTTACGCAGCGAGCGAACGGATGCTAGCATCGCCGTTCCGGCACGATGTGCCACAAGGGGAGGCGACAATGGGTTTGATGGGATTTGTCTGGATGATCATCGTCGGCTTGATCGTCGGTGCGTTGGCCCGCTTTTTCTATCCGGGCACGGTGAGCATGGGCTGGCTCGGGACGCTCTTGCTCGGCATCGTCGGATCGCTGGTGGGTGGCCTCATCGGGTCGATGTTCTCGCGCGGTCGAACGGGATTCCAGCCGGCCGGACTCATCTTGTCCGTGATCGGAGCGGTGCTCGTGCTTTGGCTCTATCTCACTTTCATGGTGCGTTAAAGCCGTCGCACCCGCGTCTGCGACTGCTCGCGTAAGTATTGCGGCAAGTAGTAGCGCGAGCCCGCCGCTTTGCCGGTCGAGCCCGAACCCTTCCAGCCACCAAATGGTTGATAGCCGGGCCATGCGCCGGTCGTCGCGCCCTGGGGCCGATTCGCATAGGCGACACCGACATCGATGACGTCGAAGAAGCGCTCGGTTTCGCCGTCGTCACCATAGAAGCCGGCGGTCAAAGCGAAGTCGCTCGCATTCGCGCGTGCGAACGCTTCGTCGATCGAATCGACCGGTGCGACGAGCACGAGCGGAACGAACAACTCGCGTGACCACAGCGGATGATCGAGCGGCGCGCGTGCGATCGTGGGCGCCACGAAATGTCCGTGCGCGAGATCGTCGTGATCGAGTCGCTCACCTCCCGCGACGATCGCGCCGTCCGCATCAAGTGCATGAACGATCGCAACGGCATCTTCGTAACGCGCCACGGCTTTGGCGTCGATTACCGGCCCCATGTAGACATCTTTGTGGGTCGGATCGCCAACGGACGTTTTCTCCACGCGCCGATGCAGCGCAGCGACGAAGTCCGCGAACACCGATTGCTCGACATAGACGCGCGAGCACGCCGAGCATTTCTGGCCCGACAGTCCGAATGCCGAGCGCATGATGCCGGTTGCGGCTGCGGCAACGTCGGCGTGGCGCGACACGATCGCCGCGTTCTTTCCGCCCATTTCCGCGATGCAAGGACGCGGCCATCGACCGTTCGCAAAGCGGCGATACAACTGCATGCCGACGTCGTAGCTACCTGTGAATGTGACGCCTGCAACGGCTTCATGCGCAATCAATGCTTCACCGAGATTCGCGCCCGATCCGGTCACGAAATTGAAAACACCAGCAGGCAATCCTGCGTCGCGCAGCGCAAGTGCGAGCAGACGACCGCTCCAAGGTGTGGCCGATGATGGCTTGAAGACAACCGCGTTACCCGCGACCATCGCCGCAGCTGCCGGACCGCCTGCCAGCGCCATCGGAAAATTGAAAGGCGCAATCACAAGCCACACGCCGTAGGGCTTCAACACGCTCGTATTGTCGCTCGCGAATCCGCTCAGTGGATCGCGCAACATCGGCGTGACGAAACCATCGTTGGCTTCCATCTGATCGCAGTAATAACTGATCAGATCGGCGGTCTCCTGCGCTTCGCCGAGCGATTCCATGCGGTTCTTGCCGACTTCGAGCGACAGCGCCGCACCAAGCTCGTAGACGCGCGTTTCGATCAGGGCGGCAGCGCGACGCAACAACGCGACACGCTCGGTCCACGCGGTCGCCGACCATTCTGCAAACGCCGTGCGAGCAGCTGCGATCGCAGCATTCGCATGCGTTGCATCGCCGACCTCGAAACGACCGAGCACATGACGACGATCGATTGGACTCTTGACTTCGAACTGCACACGCGCGCGCTCGTCGCGCCCGCCAATCAGCATCGGATGCTCGCCACCCGCCTGACTGCGCAACGTTGCGACACTCGTTTCGAACCGCGCATGCAGCTCCGGCGGCGGATCGAACATCGTCGAATAGGTAAGCTTGAACGGTGTCGTCACGGCGATTGAGCCGATGCAAAAGGTCGTCCGCGCATTCTGTGGCCCCCGTGATCTTAGCGCTGCGCCTTTGCATCGGGAAGATGCAAGGCGGTCGCCTAGGGGCGGCTGCCTCCTTGGATCGGTTCGATGAGTCTGGCAGTGCGTGTCGGCGCCTATCGTCGACTCGCGACGCCGCGATCCCCACGCAAAAGGGCGTGGGGGCCCCTCGCTGGCTGCTCGCGCCGCTCCCGTCGGCGACAGCGGAAAAAGATACGAAACAACGCGCGTCTTGCCGTGGCTGTCTTCGACCAACCGCTTGAGGATCCCGAAATGATTAAGCGAGCTCGGCGGCCGGCCCCAAGATCTGCTCGCGAAGCTCCTTGTAGCGCGGAAGCTGCGGCGGATACACGCAGACGTATTTGACCTGCGCAGCCTGCAGGCAGCGCTGCTTGATGATCTCGAGTTTTTGATCGCGCGGATTGATCATCGTATCGGGCTCCTTGGCATCGACGATCGCGACAATCGCCATGTCACGGCCGCATATGACAAAGCCGACATGCTGGTTCGCGATCTTGCGGAATGCGCGCAATCGCTCCATGCCCTGCGGACCGATCTTCACTTGCAGGACGTCGGAAAGTCGCACTCGCGCGAATATCTCGTGGCGCGGAAATGCGGCCTTCAACAGCAGGAACACGACGCCCTCGGCCTTCGAAAGAAAGCGCGGACGTACGAGATAAAGACCGGGAAGCTCGGCCGACGACAAGAGGCGCGTCGTTTCGCCTTCGGTCCATTGCGCAACGGTATTGGGTTCGCCAAGCCCGCCGCGCGTGGTTGGCTCGATCGCCCGATTGCGCCGGATCAGCCCGATGATCACCACGATCAGCAGCGCGGCGATGGCGAGCGTAAAGACAATTCCGGGCGACACGTTGTTGAACACAGCCTTCGCGGGCGACGAATCGCTGCCTTTTTCGAGGGTTAGCAGCCCTAATTCAACAAGTCTATAGTATTTCTCCGCAGGCAGGCGTCACGGCGGGCTTGGTGGAGCCCGCGAAGGTGGGCGCGTTGATCTTCTTGCTACAAATCGCTCAAACGCCGGTGCCCGTCGCGAGCCAGTCGTCGGCACGAACCTGCTCGACCCGCGCAATTTCACCCACGACGATCAGCGCGGGGCCATTGCCGCGGCGGGCCGAAAGCGAGGGAAGCTCACCCAGCGTACCGATCCATCGCTTGACCGATGCGCGCCCAGCGTTTTCGACGATTGCAATCGGGGTCGCGCGCGCCAGCCCGTGCTCGACGAGCGCCGCGACGACATCGATGGCCTCGCCTGCGCCCATGTAGATCACCGCAGTATCCGCAGCGGCCGCAGCGCGCGCCCAGCCGTGCTTTGCTTCACCCTCGCCGACCCGCGGAGTCACGAACACCACGCTCCGCGCGACGCCGCGCCGCGTGAGCGACGTGTTGAGGTCGGCCGCGCCGGCGAGCGCCGCGGTAACCCCCGACACGACTTCGATTTCGATGCCCGCTTCCACCAATGCATCGATCTCTTCCTGCGCGCGCCCGAAAAGCATCGGGTCGCCGCCTTTGAGCCGCACGACAACGTTTTCTCGCAACGCCGCATCGACGAGCCGCTTGTTGATGAAACGCTGCGAGATCGAATGCGCGCCGCACCGCTTGCCGACAGCGATCTTCCTGGCCGTCGGAGCCAGCGCCAGCACTTCAGGCTCGACCAGCGCATCGTGGAAGATCACGTCGGCTCGTGCGAGGAGCCGCGCGGCGCGCACCGTCAGCAAATCAGCAGCACCGGGCCCCGCGCCGACGAGGAAGACCTTACCCACGCTAATCCGCCGCGAGCGCGGTTTCCAGCGGCCGCCGCGTGAAGCGCAGTGGCGCCGCCGCCGATCCGCGCGGCAATGCACCTGCAATGTCGAGCTGCGGATCGCGTTGCACGCAAAACTGCGCTGCGTCGTGAACCCACGCATCGATTGCGGCGAATATAGCAATGAGCGAAGCGAGCGGCGCGTCGTCGAAGAGCGCTGTCGCAAAGCGCGCGAGCGGCTCGGCAAGCGCACCAGGGATGCGATCCTTGACGGCAGTCGAGAGCTCACCGAGATCGTCGATCACCTTTCGCACGCGAAACGCCGGCGTGGGACTCGCAAGGTCGTGCAAGCCCTGCGCGATCAGCCTCAGCTGCGCGCGCGCGCACGCGAGTGCATCGTCCGCGCGCGACTGCGCTGCGAACGCATCGCGATAACGACGCTCGTGGGCCGACGCGAAAAACGCCGCACCGATGAACACTTGCGACGCGCCCGCACATTCGCCACCACCGAGTTGCGCGACCTTGAAATCCGTCTCGCCGTCGATGTCGCGCAGCACTGCGGGCATCTCGTCTGCCGCGACTTGCACGAAGTCGGCGAGGAGTGTCGCGAAGTATTCGTCACTTTGTCGATGCACCCAATCGAAAAAACGCTCATCCCCGCTGCGCGATGCACCAAACGTTTCGACAATGCGCGCAATCGCCGCTTCGATTCTTGCGACAGGGATCGACGGACCTTTGCGGGCGAGACGCCCGCCAGCCATTCCATCACCGCCAAGATAAAGCTGGTAATGCGGCACGAGTCGATCGTGCATGCGCCGGCCTTCGCCGTAGATGCCGATGTCGCCGGTCTCCGGTTGCGCGCAGCCGTTGTGGCAACCGGAAACGCGAATGCGCAAATCACCCGCGATTCCGGCAAGCCGGGCGCCCATCGTCGGACTTGCTGTAATGCCGAGTCGGCACGTGCTCGTGCCGGGGCACGCGACGACGTTGTCACCGACCTTCGGCAAACCAAGGCCGACTGCTTTAAGGCCTGCGACAACCGCCGGCACTTCCGCGGCCGGAACGTTGCGAATGACCAGATTCTGGTCTTGCACGGTGCGAACATCGTCGAGATCGTGCTCGCCCAAAAGCGCCGCGAGCCCGCGCAATGCATCGGGACTGATCTGCCCCAACGGAAGCGCCACGGGAATCGCTGTGAATCCGTGCTGGCGCTGCGCGAAAGGCGCACGCGGTGCACCAGGCCCCGGCACGGGTCCGTTCTGCGGCTGGAACCACTCCGCATCCGGATGCTCGCGCGAGGCATGCGCAGCCCGTGCACGCTCGAACGCTTCGTCGAAGCGCGCGCGAAAGCCTGCTTCGCCAAAGCGCTCGACCAGGAACTTGAGGCGCGATTTCGCGCGTTTGCTCCGATCCGAGTGCGTGTTATGCAACTCGATCACCGCTTCCATCGCGGGAATCAGCTCGCCTTCGGAAACGAATTCGCGTACGACGATCGCTTCGCGCGGCTTGTGACCGAGACCGCCGCCCGCAAGAACGCGAAATCCCGGCCGGCCATCCTTCACCGTCGCAACCACCCCAAGATCGTGCAACAGTCCTTGCGCACAATCGCTTTCGCAAGCTGAAAAGCTGATCTTGAACTTGCGCGGCATCTGCTGATTCAGGGGATTGCGCAGGAAATAGCGCGCCGCGTGATCGAGATGCCGATTGATGTCGGTGCGCTCGCGCGGGCAGGCTCCGGCCATCGGGCAGGCCGTCATGTTGCGCACCGTGTTTCCGCAAGCTTCACGCGTCGTGAGCTTCGCGTTCGCGAGCCTGCGCATCGCATCGGGCGTCTTCTCGAGCGGAATCGAATGGATCTGGATCGACTCGCGCGTGGTCACGTGTGCATGCGGCGGCTCGAACGCGCGCTCGCCGTCGACGAAGCTTGCGACCACGTCAGCGATTGCATCGAGCTTGTCGGCGTCGAGCTTTCCCCCTGGCGCCTTGACGCGCAACATGTTGACGCCGGGCTGGCGTTGCCCGTAGCAACCCTGCTGAAGCCGCATCGCGGTGAATCGATCGTCGGGAATTTCACCCGCGGCAAACGCGCGCACCGCGTCCGCATAGCGTTCGATCTCCGCGAGATCGACAAGATCGCCTGGCGTGCCGTCGTCCAGCAGCCCTGATTCGAAGCGGTCGGATGCGCCCATCGGAGGGTCCAAAGCGACCGTCGTGTTGCAGCCGCGGAATTTCGGAACCGCCGACCATATCGGTTGCGCTTATAACTGTGAAGTAACGATTCGCGATACCTTCATTGCCGATTGTTATTCGCACCGGCGTCTCGACCCGCAAAAGCAAAACGGCCCGGCTTTGCGCCGGGCCGTTTCTGACCTGATACCTGATTCTGATACCTGGATCACATATCCATGTCACCCATGCCGCCCATTCCACCCATCCCGCCGCCACCGCCCATCGGCTTGTCGTCCTTGGGCAGCTCGGCCACCATCGCATCGGTGGTGAGCATCAGTGAAGCAACCGACGAAGCGTTCTGAAGCGCCGTGCGAGCGACCTTGGTCGGATCGAGCACGCCCATCTCCACGAGATCGCCGTACTCGCCCGTCGCGGCGTTGAAGCCGTAGTTCCCCTTGCCCTCGACGACCTTGTTCAGCACGACCGACGGCTCCTCGCCTGCGTTGCCGACGATTTGACGCAGCGGCTCCTCGAGCGCACGCAGCACGATCTTGATGCCTGCGTCCTGATCGGAGTTCGCGCCTTTGAGGTTCTTGAGGTTCGCACGCGCACGAAGGTAGGCAACGCCACCGCCGGCGACAATGCCTTCCTCGACGGCCGCACGGGTCGCGTGCAATGCGTCCTCGACGCGCGCCTTCTTTTCCTTCATCTCGATCTCGGTGGACGCACCGACCTTGATGACCGCAACACCGCCCGCGAGCTTTGCCACGCGCTCTTGCAGCTTTTCCTTGTCGTAATCGGACGTTGCTTCCTCGATTTGCGTGCGGATCTGCTTGACGCGCGACTCGATCGAGGCCTTTTCACCCGCGCCATCGATGATCGTCGTATCTTCCTTTGCCGCTTCGATACGCTTTGCTTTTCCGAGATCCTTGAGCGTCGCGTTCTCGAGCTTCAAGCCCAACTCTTCGGCTATGACCGTACCGCCGGTCAGGATCGCGATGTCTTCGAGCATTGCCTTGCGACGATCGCCAAAGCCCGGAGCCTTGACGGCAACCGTCTTCAGAATGCCACGGATGTTGTTTACGACGAGCGTAGCGAGCGCTTCACCATCGACATCCTCGGCAATGATCACGAGCCCGCGACCGGCCTTCGCCACTTGTTCGAGCACCGGCAGCAAATCGCGGATCGACGAGATCTTCTTGTCGTGCAGCAGGATGTACGGATCTTCGAGAATCGCGACCTGCTTGTCCGCGTTGTTGATGAAGTATGGCGAGATGTAGCCGCGGTCGAACTGCATGCCCTCGACGAGATCGAGCTCGTTTTCCAGACCCTTGCCGTCCTCGACGGTGATCACGCCTTCCTTACCCACCTTGTCCATCGCGTCGGCGATCGTCTTGCCGATCGAGTCGTCGGCGTTCGCCGAGATGGCGCCGACTTGAGCGATTTCCTTGCTGGTCGTCGTGGGCTTGCTGATCTTCTTCAGTTCCTCGACCACTGCGATCACGGCCTTGTCGATGCCGCGCTTCAGATCCATCGGGTTCATACCCGCCGCGACGAACTTCATGCCTTCGGCGATGATCGACTGCGCGAGCACCGTCGCGGTCGTCGTGCCGTCACCGGCAACATCCGAGGTCTTCGACGCGACTTCCTTCACCATCTGCGCGCCCATGTTCTCGAACTTGTCCCTGAGCTCGATTTCCTTGGCGACCGAGACACCGTCCTTGGTGATCGTCGGGGCGCCGAAGCTTCGCTCGAGCACGACGTTGCGACCTTTGGGGCCAAGCGTGATCTTGACGGCGTTGGACAGAATATTCACGCCGTTCACCATCTTGTTGCGTACGTTCTCGCCGAAGCGGACGTCTTTTGCTGCCATGGTAGTTCTCCTCTAACGTTCGTTTCGGGTTCAGGCGATGACGCCGATTACGTCGTCCTCGCGCATGTGCAGGAGGTCTTTGCCTTCGAGCTTGAATTCCTGTCCCGAGTACTTGCCGAACAGGATCTTGTCGCCGACTTTCACCCCCATGGCGACGAGCTTGCCCGCGTCGTCTGTTTTGCCTGGACCGGCGGCGATCACCTCTCCGGTGGATGGCTTCTCCGCCGCGGTGTCGGGAATCACGATACCGCCGGGGCTTTTACGGTCCTCTTCCAAACGCCTGACGATAATCCGGTCATGCAAGGGACGAAGGGTCATGGTTGGCACTCACTCCAGTAAGTTATCGATTTGAATTCAGTGGGTTGCGCATCCTGGGCCGCTTTGAACAGCCGCGCGGTGGCCGGGTGAAAACGACTCGAAAACGTCGTTGTTAGCACTCCGACGATGCGAGTGCTAATGATAGCGCTGTGCGGGGCGAATTTCAACGCTAGATGGCCTCCGTTGATTGGCTCCTGGGCGCCACCTCCAGGCGCGACGCCCTGTACGCATCGTCCCCTATGTGAGTGTTTGTACATTGCAACGACAATGCGACGGCGCCGCCCGTCGCCGGGCCAGGCCCGTTCCGCCCTCACATGCAACGTCGCGAAAGCGCGAACGCTTAAATAGCGGCACGTGCCGTGTTCTTAAGATTGACTAGAAGCGTAAATGCTGCGCCCTGCCCACATCGGCCACCTCGCCATGCTTCGCGCGTTGATTCGCGACGGCGCGCGGCAGGGAAGCTTTCAGCCCGAGCTCGCCTGGGACTCGCCCGCATCGGAGCGCTTTTTCGGCGAGCTGCGCCAGGCGCTCAAGACCGGCTACTTCGTCGTGGAGAATCCGGACAGCGGGACCATGCAAACCGTTGCCGTTCCCGGTTATGTGTACTGGGCAGACGAGACTGCCGGCAGCGAGCCGCCGGTGGGATTCGGCCTTTTTCGGGCAGCTCCAGGCGGCGGTTACGAGCTCTGGCTCGCGGGCCTCGAATCGACGGTGCGCGGCAAGGGCCATGGACGCGCAATGTTGAAGGCGCTGTTCGATACCCCCACCGGTAAGCAGACTCGCTTCATGCGCGTGCGTCGCGGCGGCGCCTATGCAGCAGCCGTCGCGAAGCTACTCGACACGCATGGCTTTACGCCGACGCGCGAGACCAAGCACGAGACGTGGTTCGTGCGGACGAGCAGCATCATGCCGGCGGGGACGCCGAATGATGAGCGAAGGCATTAGGCCCAAGTAGATTCGGCAGCGACCAGTGCGAACAAGCGACCGCTTAACCCGGGGATTCCACCGGATGCCCGGCATTCATCCACCCGTCCAGCCCTCCCAGCAACGGCCGCACGTCACTGAAGCCGCGCTTCAAAGCGATATGGGCCGCCCGCTTCGCGGACTCTTCGTTAGGGCACGCGCAATAGAACACGAGCGCGCGATTGACCGGAAACGGATGCGAGGCGATCGCATCGAGATCCATCAGCAGCGCGCCGGGGATATGCGGGCGCGATTCGTGCGCAAGCTTCGATCCGACGTCGATCAGGAGCGGCGGGCGTTCGTCTGCGAGTCGCAGGACGAGGCCTTCGACATCGATCTTCGCACCATCGACGAAGCGCGAAAGTCGCCACCGCTGCAATCCTTTCCAGGCGAGATACAGCCCGAACGCGGCGAGCAGCACAAAAGCCGCCAATCCCGCATTGCGTGCGAGCAGGTGCAGGATGGTTTCGATCTGCGACTTGAATACCATCCCGGCCGACATCGCCGCGCCGACCCAAAGTGACGCACTCGCGAGCGTTGCAAGAAGGAACTGGCCGATCGACATCCGAAGCGCACCCGCCAATGGAGGCGCAACCGTCGAGAATCCCGGAATGAATTTCGATCCGATCAGCGAATAGAAACCGTATCGCTCGAAAATATTCTCGGTTTGCCGGACACACGTGTCAGGTGACATCGACACGCGGCACAGAAGCTTCAGCACCGGATAGCCGAAGCGGCGGCCTGCCCAGAACCACAGCGTGTCCGCGACCACCGAGGCCATGACCGATATGGCAAAAACGCCCAGCCCCGACAATCGGCCGTCGACGGCGAGCGCGCCTGCCACCATCATCGTCGGCACGGCCGGAATCGGCAGGCCGAGCTGCTGCAAAAAGACGTTGAGCCCGACCAGCGGAACGCCGTAGCGCGCAAGGTCGGCGAGGAGCGCGTCCATGTTTCGAACATGGTACCGTCGCAGCGTCTTTTTCAAGGGCGCCGACAGCCCGGAAGGAGCGCATGGAGCCACCGGTCACCAGTTCAGCACCGCCAACCTCGGGCTACTCACCGACTTGGCCGCGTGCGCCGCGCAGCCTTGCAATGGGTCGCGGTGTCGAATGGTGGAGCGAAGGCTGGCGGGTGTTTACGGCTGCTCCACTGATTTGGATTGGGGTGATCGTCGTGCTGGCGATTGCAATGCTGGTGCTGCAAATCGTTCCCTTGATTGGACAACTCGCGCAATTGGTGTTGTGGCCGGTCTTCTTAGGCGGTCTCGTGCTCGGATGCCTCGCACTCGCTCGCGGCCAGCGGCTCGAGTTCATGCACCTTTTCGCCGGCTTTCGCGACGGACCTGTCGGGGCGCTGGTCATCCTCGGATTGATTGCCGTTGCCTTCGGATTTGCGCTCGCTTTGGTTGTCGGCGTATTCGCCTTCGGCGCCGTCGGCATGACGGGCCTCGAGGTCCTGATGCGAGGGGATGCGGCAGCGATGCAACGGGCCATCGCAGGTGCGGGCGTTGGTGCGCTGATCGCGCTTCCAATCGTCATTCTCGGCAGTCTGTTGTTCATGATGGCGTGGTGGTTCGCAACGCCACTCGTCTCACTGAATCGCGCGCAACCGATGGATGCGCTGAAAGCGAGCTTCGACGCCTCGTGGAAAAATATCGGCGCGCTGATCGTGTTCGTGCTGATCTACCTCGTCCTTGCGATCGTCGCGACGATTCCGTTCGGACTGGGTTGGCTCGTCCTCGGTCCGGTCGCGATCGGCGCGAATTTCGCGAGCTGGCGAGAAGTCTTTGGCGATTGATCAGGGCCTAGTCTAGTGCGCGCGTTCCCAGTTCGGTCCGTGACCGACGTCGACGACCAGCGGCACGCTCAACATCGCGACGCTCGACATCCTTTGCTTCAACTCGCGCTCGACTAGCGCCAACTCCTGCTGCGGTACTTCGAACACGAGCTCGTCGTGCACTTGCAAGAGGAGCTTCGACGCGAGCTTCGCTTCGTCAATCCAGCCTTGCACTGCGATCATCGCGAGCTTCACCAGATCGGCCGCCGTGCCTTGCATCGGCGCGTTGATCGCCGCACGCTCCGCACCAGCGCGACGCGGACCACTCGCCGCTTTGATATCGGGTAGCCAGAGCCTGCGTCCGAACACCGTCTCGACAAACCCTTGCTCGCGTGCGAGATCGCGCGTGCGCCGCATGTAGTCGGCCACACCCGGATAGCGCAGGAAATACTTGTCGATGAACTGTTGCGCGGCGCCGCGCTCGATGCCGAGCTGTTGCGACAACCCGAACGCGCTCATGCCGTAGATCAAGCCGAAGTTCACCGCTTTGATGTAGCGGCGCTGATCGGCGCTCACTTGCGCCGGCTCGACGCCGAAAATATCCGCCGCGGTCGAGCGATGAATGTCGCCGCCGTCGCGAAATGCGCGCAGCAATGCTTCGTCGCCCGACAAGTGCGCCATGATCCGAAGCTCGATCTGCGAATAATCGGCCGAGACGAGCACGTGTCCCGGCGGTGCGATGAACGCTTCGCGAATGCGCCTGCCATCTCCGCTGCGCACCGGAATGTTCTGCAGATTGGGATCCGCCGAGGCGAGCCGGCCGGTCACCGCCGTCGCCTGTGAGAACGTCGTGTGCACACGCCCTGTGCGCGGATTCACCATCTGTGGAAGCTTGTCCGCGTACGTGCTCTTGAGCTTCGACAGGGCGCGATGCTCGAGGATTAGCTTCGGCAATGGATAGTTCGCCGCGAGCTCCTGCAAGACGTCTTCGTCGGTCGATGGTTGCTTCGTCGCAGTTCGCTTGACGACCGGCAGCTTCATTCGCTCGAAAAGAATTTCGCCAAGCTGCTTGGGCGAACCGAGATTGAAGGGCGCGCCGGCCAGCGCAAACGCCTGCTGCTCGAGCGCGAACACGCGCTGCCCCAGCTCGCGGCTTTGGCGGCCAAGATGCTCGCGATCGATCAATATGCCAGCGCGTTCCATTCGATACAGAATTGCACGGACCGGTACTTCGATCTCGCGGTAAATGCGATCGAGCTTCGCATCCGCGCTGATGCGTGGGTACAGCGTGCGATGCAGACGCAAGGTGACATCGACATCCTCGGCCGAGTATTCGGTCGCGCGCTCGACACTCACCTGATCGAAGCAAATCTGCCCGGCACCCTTGCCGCACACCTCGTCGTAGGGAAGCGTCTTCCAGCTGAAATGGCGCCACGCGAGGCTGTCCATATCGTGCGCCTTGTGCGATTCGAGCACGTACGATTCGAGCAGCGTGTCATGCGCAACGCCAGCCAGTTCAATGCCGTGATTGGCAAGCGCGTGCTGGTCGAATTTCGCGTTCTGTCCGATCTTGACGCGCGCAGGGTCCGCGAACCAGGGCTTCAATCGCGCGAGGGTTTCGTCGCGTGCGAGCTGCTTGGGAGCACCGGGATAGCGATGCGCCAGCGGAACGTAGACCGCGTGACCCGGCTCGAGCGCGAACGAAACGCCGACGATTTGCGCGTTCATCGGCTCGACGCTGTCGGTTTCGGTGTCGAACGAGACGGATTCCGCGCGCAAAATCGCCTCGAACCAGCGCTCGAAGCTTTCCCGATCGAGCACGGTCTCGTAATGCAAATCCGCCGGCTTTCCTTCGCCCAGCGGCGGACCGTCGGTATCGAAGCGCCGGCCGGTTTGCGCAGCGGCTTTCCCTGCAATCGCTCCCGCAGGATCAGCACTCGGCGCGCGCGCGTTGCGATCCTTGAGCCACTGCTTGAACTCGAAGCGCGTGAAAAGCTCGTTCAGCATTGCGATGTCGGCAGAAACGATCGCAAGATCGCTCGGACCGACGTCGAGATTGCAATCGGTTTTTACCGTCAGCAAACGGCGACCCTGCGGCAACCAGCCAAGTGTATTGCGCAGGTTCTCGCCCGCAACACCAGGAATCGCATCCGCGTTTTGCATCAGCTTGTCGAGCGTGCCGTATTCGCCGAGCCACTTCGCAGCGGTCTTCGGTCCCACTTTCGGAACACCGGGAACATTGTCGACCGAATCGCCGACGAGCGTCAGCAAGTCGAGCAGTTGATCGGCGCGCACACCGAACTTCGCAATCACTCCCTGCTCGTCGAGCGTCTCGTTGCTCATCGTGTTGACGCACTTGATGCCGGGCTCGACGAGTTGCGCGATGTCCTTGTCGGAAGTCGAGATCACCGTGTCGATGCCTTCGCGCTTCGCGCGCTTCGCGAGCGTGCCAATGACATCATCCGCCTCGACGCCCTCGATCATCACAAGCGGCCAGCCATGCGAGCGCACCATCGTCTTCAACGGCTCGAGCTGCAACATGAGATCGCTCGGCATCGCGATGCGATTCGCTTTGTACTCGGGATACAGCTCGTCGCGAAATGTCTTGCCGGGTGCGTCGAGCACGACGGCGAAATAGTCCGGCTTGCCGTCCTCGACCAGGCGGCGCAGCATCGCAATCACGCCGCGCAGCGCGCCGGTGGGCTCGCCGCGCGATGTGCGAAGATCAGGCAGTGCGTGAAACGCGCGATAAAGATACGACGACCCGTCGACCAACACGAGTGTGGGCATGCGTCTTACCGAAAAGATTCCCGAGCTGATCGACCCGCAGGCTTTGTATTCCTCCAATGGGCAGGAGGCATGGCGGGTGCTCGGGATTATGTCAGAGTTCACGGTCGCGACCGAACGGTTGCGCGGCATTCGGCCCGCGGTGTCGATGTTCGGCAGCGCGCGCATTCACGAGGGCCATCCGTACTACGAGAAAACGCGCGACATCGCGAAGCGCTTGTCGGATGCGGGATTCGCCGTGATCTCGGGCGGGGGGCCGGGATTGATGGAAGCTGCGAACAAGGGCGCATTCGCCGGCCGCTCGCCGGCAATCGGTCTCAATATCCTGTTGCCCAAGGAACAGCAGGGCAACGCTTACCAGGACATAAGCGTCAACTTCCGCTACTTTTTCGCGCGCAAGATGATGTTCGTGCGTTTCGCATCCGCATACGTCGTTCTTCCCGGAGGATTCGGCACGCTCGACGAACTGACCGAATGTCTCACGCTCGTGCAAACTGGAAAATCGCGTCGCATTCCGATCATTCTCGTCGGCGGCGCGTTCTGGCGCGGATTCGCCGAGTGGATGCGCGAAAGCCTGGTCGGCGAGGGAATGATCGAGGCCGAAGATCTGAATTACATGCAAGCCATCGAGGAGCCCGAAGCGATCGTCGACGCGATTTTCTCGTTCTACGAAGGTCGCGGCTTCCAGCCGACGCGCGACGAGCGGCAGAAAATGTTGAACCTTTGATGACGTTGACCTGTGACAGTCGAATCGGGACTGCGGATCAGCAGCATCGATGGATTTGGACAAGCGCTCATGACGCAGCGATTCGCGCCGAGCACGCGCCGGCGGACCGCAGCAAGGGTCCTCCCCTTACAAGGGCCGCCAAAAATGTGATCGGCGTGAATCGCGCGTCAGGCAGTTCCGATTTGGCTGTTACAGGTCACCTGGACAACGACGCTTGTCGGGCGAGCGCCGCTTGCAAGAAGCGTGCTCTGCTAGAATTATTGTCTTCATGCACGGACTTCTCTCGATGCTCGCGCGCTTCGCCGCAACGATGCTGATTGCAGTCCTGCCCGCGCTCGCGTCTGCGCAAAGCGCCCCGCCGCCTCCGCCATTGCCGCCGGAAAGCGCGTTCGGCAACCGTCCTTCTGCACCGCCTGCGACGGGCGACGCCGATCTCGAGCCGCAAGTCACCATCATTCAGCGCGACACCGAAACGGTCGAGGAAGTGCGCATCGGCGGCGAGTTGCGCTTCGTGCGCGTGACGCCGCGCCACGGCAGGCCGTATTTCCTCGTACCAGATCGCAACGGCGGGCAGTTCATTCGCCGTGAAGGTCTCGACACGTCGGTAAAAGTGCCGATGTGGGTATTGTTCTCCTGGTGAGCTGACGAACTAGAGAGGGCGCTCCGTTTCGCGCGGCGATCGATGCCGCGCGTGGATCACGCGCTTGCCATGTCCGTCTATACGCCGGTCACCACCGCCGAACTCGAAAGCTGGCTCGCGCGCTACGCGCTGGGCGAACTCGATACGCTCGAGCCGATCAGAGCAGGTATCGAGAACACCAACTATTTCGTCATCACGAGCAAGGGCCGCTTCGTTCTTACGCTATATGAGCGGTTGCCCGCCGAGGATCTGCCGTTCTATCTCAACTTCATGGCGCATTTGTCGCGCGAAGGCGTCGAAGTGCCGGCGCCACAGGCTGATCGCACCGGCGCGCTGTTTTCGATGTTGAACGGCAAGCCGGCAGGGCTTGTCACGCGCGTCGACGGCGCGCCCGTCGAGGTTCCCACCGTTTCGCAATGTGGGGCGATCGGCGCGGCGCTCGGCCGGCTGCACGTTGCATCGCTGGGCTATCGCGCGCGCCACGAGAACCAGCGCGGACCCGCATGGTGGCGACAGGCTGCGCGCGCGGTACGACCTCATCTGTCCCCTCGACAGGATGAGCTGTTGCAACAGGAGCTTGCGTTCCAGGCGTCGTTTGCAATGCTGAAGCTGCCGAGGGCCGCGATCCACGCCGATCTGTTCTGCGACAACGCGCTGTTCGTCGGCGATCGCGTCGCCGGCATCATCGACTTCGGCTTCGCCGCGACCGAATATCTCGCCTACGACGTCGCGATCACCATCAACGACTGGTGCGATGCAGGCGACGGCTCGCTCGACTACGTTCGCATGGACGCGCTCCTCGAGCACTACGATTCGGTGCGGCCATTTTCTCCGGATGAAAATGAGCATCTCGTTATGCTGCTCCGTGCGGCGGCACTGCGCTTCTGGCTGTCGCGCCTCTACGACCTTCATCTGCCGCGCGCGGGTGAGCTCGTGCACGCGCACGATCCTTTGCGCTTCGAAAGGATTCTTTGTCATCGGGTGACGATGTCTAACAAGTCCCGGCAACGGGCACGTGCAAAGTGACGACCCCCGCACGCGCCAAGGACATCGTGTTCACGCGCTATGGCGCGCGGCGTGGCGTTGCGTGGCTCGTCGAAGCCTATGCGATGTTCCGCCGCGCACCGCTTGCATGGCTTGCGCTGATGATGTTGTACATGGTGTTTCTGTTCTTCGCGACGACGCTGCCGTTCGCGGCCCAGCTGTTCCTGCTGGTGCGGCCGGTGCTCGCAGTGGGGCTTCTCGCTGCGGCGTGGACGCAGGAGCGCGGTGGGCGTCCCCGCATATCGCAGATGTTCCAGGGGTTTCGCGCGAACCTTCGCGCACTGATCGCACTCGGAGCTCTATCGATCGCCGGCATCATGCTCGCAATTCTGGCGACCGCATTGTTCGACGGCGGTGTGTTGCTCGAATTGATCGGTCGCGATCCGGCGGGGGGCGATGCAGGGCGCATCGCGGTCACCGATGCGGTACTGAAAAGCGGTCGTTTGCAAGCGTCGATGCTGATCGCCGCGTGCTTGTCGCTGCCGACCGTGCTGGCGCTCTGGTATGCGCCGGCGTTGGTGGTCTTTCAGGACGCGGGGCCGTTGACCGCGCTCGGCGCGAGCTTTCGCGCGGCGTTCGCGAACTGGCGGCCGATTTTGATCTACGGCTTGTCGGTGGCGCTGTTCGGCGCGGTCGTGCCTTCGCTGATCATCAACGCGGTCCTCACGCTCGCGCCGAATGAAACGAGCCTGCTTGTGTTGCGCTTCGCGTTCATCGCTTATTGGCTCATGTTCTCGGCCATTTTGCACATCTCCGACTACGTGAGCTATCGTGACGTTTTTCACGCCGGTGAAACGCTTGCGCCCTTGCCGGAGCGCGAGCGCGAACCAGCGAGCTGACCTGCTAGTTCCGAGATGCCGCACTACGCCGCTTCGAGCTTCGCGTATTCGAGCGCGAGCCATTTGACCCCCGCGTCGCGAAAGTTGACCTGAACACGCGCGTCGTTGCCGCGACCTTCGGCGTCGATGATGACGCCGATGCCGAATTTCGCGTGACGCACGCTTTGACCAACACGCCACGCGGGGCCTGCAGGCGTTGGTAAAGGCGATGTGCGCGCAGCGCCGATCGCAAGCGTGCTCTTGCCCCATTCGGCCTCGTCGATGTCGACAAAACGTCGACGCGGCGGCGAAAGCCACTGCACCAGCTCCTTGGGAATCTCGTCCAGGAAACGACTCTGGATTGCATAGCGCGTCTGCCCGTGCAGCATTCGCGTTTGCGCAAACGTCAGGTACAAGCGCCGGCGCGCGCGCGTAATGGCGACGTACATCAGGCGCCGCTCCTCTTCGAGGCCCGCGTACTCGTTGAGGCTGTTCTCGTGCGGGAACAGACCTTCCTCGAGGCCGGTGACGAACACGGTGTGAAACTCGAGCCCCTTCGCCGAGTGCATCGTCATCATTTGCAACGCGGGGCGGCCCTCTGCGGCTTGAGTGTCGCCCGCCTCGAGCGAGGCATGCGCGAGAAATGCGGTAAGCGGATCGACTGAATCGGCTGGTGGCACATCCTCGGGAGCAATGTCGGGCTGCCCGCGTTGCGAGAGCATTGGCGCATCCGCTGAAAGCTCGGCTTCGCGAACAAAATTCTCGGCGGCGTTGACCAGCTCCTCCAGATTTTCGACGCGATCCTGACCGTCTTTTTCATTTCGATAGTGCGCGATCAGGCCCGAGTGCTCGACGACGTGCTCGACTGCTTGCGCAAGCGGCAGCGTGCGCGTCGATTCGCGCAGCTTCTCGATCGAGCGGACGAACTCGCCGACACTCGACCCTGCGCGACCCCCGACGATTCCGTTGCACGCCGCTTGCCACAGTGATGTCCCTGCGCCGCTTGCGTGAGCCTGCAGTTGCTCGAGCGAGCGAGCGCCGATGCCGCGCGGCGGAAAGTTGACGACACGCAGAAACGCACCATCGTCCGCGGGCACCGCGATCAGGCGGAGATACGCGAGCGCGTGCTTCACTTCTGCGCGCTCGAAAAAGCGCATGCCTCCGTAGACGCGATACGGAATACCCGCACTGAATAGCGCGTGCTCGAGAACGCGCGATTGTGCGTTGCTGCGATAAAGAACGCCGATCTCGGACAGCGCGAGCCCGTCATCCGCGAGGCTCTTGACGATGTCGACGACGAACGCCGCCTCGTCGAGATCGGAAGGCGCGCAAAACGCCCGCACCGGCTCACCCCGCCCTTCACTCGTCCACAGATTCTTGCCGAGGCGCGACTGGTTATGGCGTATCAGCGCATTCGCTGCGTCGAGAATCGTTCCGTGCGAGCGATAGTTCTGCTCGAGCTTGATCAAGCGCACCGGAATATCGGCGCTCGCAAAGTCGCGCTCGAAATTCTGCATGTTCGCGACGTTCGCGCCGCGAAACGCGTAGATCGACTGGTCATCGTCACCGACGGCGAACACGGCCGTGTGCTGGCCGGCAAGCGTGCGAAGCCACTTGTACTGCAACAGGTTCGTATCCTGGAACTCGTCGACGAGAAGATGCGAGAAGCGTTTTCGATAATGCTCGCGAAGCCCGTCACGCTGCGTCAAAAGCTCATAGCTTCGCAGCAACAGCTCGCCGAAGTCGACGACAGCTTCGCGCTGGCACAGCGCTTCATAGAGGGCGTAATGCTCGACCTGCCGGCGCGTGAATTCATCGGACGCTTCGACCGCGTTCGGTCGCAGGCCCTCCTCTTTCGCGTTCGCGATCAACGATTGCAGCTGGCGCGCCGGGTAGCGCTCGTCGTCGATGTTGCGTGCGCGATAGAGACGCTTGATCAGCGCAAGCTGGTCTTGCGTATCCATGATTTGGAACAGTGCCGGCAGATTCGCTTCGCGGTGATGCATGCGCAGCATGCGATTGCACAGGCCGTGAAACGTGCCGATCCACATGCCGCGCGTGCTGATCGGCGTCAACACCGACAGACGCAGCATCATCTCGCGCGCAGCCTTGTTGGTGAACGTGACGGCGAGAATCGACAGCGGACTCGCCTGTCCCGTCGCGAGGAGCCAGGCGATTCGCGTGGTCAGAACGCGCGTCTTGCCGCTGCCGGCCCCGGCGAGTATCAGCGCGGAGGCGTGCGGAAGCGTGACTGCGGCGAGCTGCTCGGGATTGAGGTTCGCAAGAAGTAGCGCGGACATTCGACGACTTGTCGCGCATTGAAATTGCGCGAACGAAGCGTTCGATTATACGGAGACACCGTATAGAAGCTCTGCGGCGAGCCGCTCGTGCGAATCGGCCCGGTCGAGCCGGGCCGTAAAGCGCCTCGACATCGCAAGCTATAATCGCGCGCCGTTTTACTCGCCATGCCCCACAAGCCCGACGCAACGCCGCCTGCCAACTCCGCCACGATGCGCGCGTTCGTGCATTGGATTCGTGCCGCGGCGCCTTACGTTCACGCCTTTCGCGGCAAGACGTTCGTGATCGCGTTCGGCGGCGAAGTCGTTGCCGACGAGACCTTTCTCAACATCGTTCACGACCTGAATTTGTTGCACAGCCTCGGCATTCAGCTCGTCGTCGTTCACGGATGTCGACCACAAGTCGAGGCAATCCTGGCGCAGCAAGGCTACCAAAGCCGGTACGCACACGGCGTCCGCGTCACCGATGCCGACGCGATGGATTGCGTGCTCGAAGCCGCGGGGCAGGTGCGCGCGCGCATCGAAGCGTTACTATCGCTCGGCCTCGCGAATTCACCCATGGCGGGTGCGCGCAATCGTGTCTCGTCGGGGAACTACATCACGGCGAAGCCAATGGGCGTGGTCGACGGCATCGACATGCAACACACAGGGGAAGTGCGGCGCGTCGACGTCGAGGCGATCAAGCAGCGGCTCGACGATGGCGACCTCGTGCTGATCTCACCGATCGGCTACTCTCCGACGGGCGAGATATTCAATCTGACCGTCGAGGAAGTTGCCACGCAGGTCGCGGTTCGCTTGCAGGCGGACAAGCTGATTTTCCTGACCGACGCCGATGGCGTTCGCAACGGGCGCCGGCAATTGATCACGGATATGTCGACCAAGGAAGCGGAGAGCCTGCTCGCTGCGAAGGGAAGCAAGCTTTCCCCCGATGTAAGGATCTACCTGCCCGCTGCGGCGCGAGCGTGCGACAACGGGGTTAGGCGTGCGCATCTCATCAGTCGTCACACGGATGGTGCGTTGCCGCTCGAGCTTTTCACTCGCGACGGCGTCGGGACGATGGTCTCGGCGACCGCACTCGCACATCTTCGCAACGCGACGATCGACGATGTTGGAGGAATTCTCGCGATCATCGAGCCGCTCGAGGAGCAAGGCGTTCTGGTACGACGCTCGCGCGAGCGCCTCGAAGCGGAGATCGAGCGCTTCGTCGTTGCCGAATACGACAATCACATCATCGGTTGCGCCGCGCTGTATGCATTCCCGAGCGACGGCGTTGGCGAACTCGCGGCGCTCGCCGTGCATCCGGATTTTCGGCGCGAAGGCTACGGAGAAGCGCTGATGCGCGAGATCGAGACGCGCGCGAAAAGACTTCGTTTGAAAAAGCTGTTCGTGCTGACGACACGCACCGCGCACTGGTTCCTGGAGCGCGGCTTTCGCACGACCGGTGTAGGCGACCTGCCGGGCGAGAAGCAGGCGCTTTACAATTGGCAGCGCAAATCGCAGGTTTACGTGAAACCGCTTTGATCTGATCCCTGTTCTGTTCCTGTTACCTGTCACCTGAGACATGCGTACCGTTCACTGCGTCAAGCTCGGCCGCGAAGCCGAAGGCCTCGACTTTCCTCCCTATCCCGGCGAGCTCGGCAAGCGCATTTATGAGAACGTCAGCAAAGAAGCATGGTCGCAGTGGCTGCGCCACCAGACAATGCTCGTCAACGAGAACCGCCTTTCGCTCGCCGATGCGCGCGCGCGTAAATGGCTTGCCGAGCAAATGGAAAAACACTTCTTCGGCACGGGCGCGGAAATGCCGTCGGGTTACGTGCCGCCGAAGGCGTGATATGCGGCGGGAGCGGCCCTCTCTTTCAGCGACGCGTCATCGACGATGAATTCAACTGCAATCAGCCGCTATCCCGTTCCGAATCTGGCCGAGTTGCCGCACGACATTCGCGCGCGAATCCTCGAAGTGCAGGAGAAAGCGGGATTCATCCCGAACGTTTTCGTGGCACTCGCGCATCGACCCGACGAGTTTCGCGCCTTCTTCGCGTACCACGATGCGTTGATGGAAAAGGAAGGCGGCTTATCGAAAGCGGAGCGCGAGATGATCGTCGTCGCTACCTCAGGCGCGAACGATTGCCTGTATTGCATCGTTGCGCACGGCGCAATCCTGCGCATCTACGCCAAGAATCCGCTGGTGGCCGATCAGGTGGCAGTGAACCCGCGCAAGGCGGACATCACACTGCGGCAGAAAGCGATGCTCGCGTTCGCCCTCAAGGTTGCGCGCGACAGCGCAGCGGTCGACGACGACGATTTCGTCGCGTTGCGCGCGCATGGCTTCTCGGACGAAGATATCTGGGACATCGGCGCGATCGCGGCTTTCTTCGCGCTGTCGAATCGCATCGCGAACGTGATCGCGTTGCGGCCGAACGACGAGTTCCATCTAATGGGTCGCGTGCCGCGCGAGCCCAAGCGCTGATCCTACGGCCCGAGCACGACCTCGCCGTTGACGAGTGTCCAGCGCACGCGTCCCGGCACTTCCAATCCCGCAAACGGCGTGTTCTTGCCTTGGCTGCGTAGCGCTCGCCGCTCGACACGCCACCAATCTTCCGCATCGAACACGCAAGCATCGGCCGGCGCTCCGATCGACAACGTACCCGCTGACACTCCCAGGATCGCGGCAGAACGCGAAGTGATGCGCGCCAGCGCATCGGGCAACGCGACGTTCGATTCGCGTGCCCACTTGAGCGTCAACGGCAGCAACAACTCGAGTCCCGTTGCGCCGGCCTCGGCCTCGCCGAATGGAAGCTGCTTCGCGTCGTCGTCGACCGGCGCGTGATCCGAGCAGACGACGTCGATCGTGCCGTCGGCGAGCCCCAAGCGCAACGCGTCGCGATCGCGCGAGCTTCGCAATGGCGGACGCAAGCACGCCTGCGTGTCGAACCAGCCGACGTCGACGTCGCACAAGTGCAGATGGTGGATGCCAACGTCAGCGGTGATAGGTAGCCCTTCGGCCCGCGCAGCGCGAAGCATCGCCACACCTTCCGCCGAGGAGAGCCGACAAAGATGCAACGACACGCCGGTGACCCGCACCAGCGCGAACAACGTCGACAAGGCAATTGTTTCGGCGATCGTCGGAATCGCAGCGAGACCCAGGCGCGTTGCAACCTCGCCATCGTGAGCGACGCCGCCGCGTGCGAGATAGGCATCCTCGGGTCGCAGCCATACGCGATGCCCGAACGTGCGCGCGTATTGCATCGCACGCATCAAGACCTGCGTGTCGGCGAGCGGCACGTCGGCTTGCGAGAACGCGACGCAACCCGCCTCGGCAAGCTCGCTCATCTCGGTCAGGACTTCGCCCTTGAGCCCGACGGTAAGTGCGCCGATCGGGTAAACATTGGCGCGATTCAACATGCGCGCCCGATGTTTCAACATCTCGACAAGACCTGGCTCGTCGAGCGGCGGATCGGTGTCGGGAGGACACGCGAGGCTCGTGACGCCGCCGGCGATCGCCGCGTCCATTTCCGATTCAAGCGTGGCCTTGTGCTCGAGCCCCGGCTCGCGCAGGCGCGCAGCCACGTCGACCAGGCCTGGAGCGACGACGAGTCCGCGCGCGTCGAGCGTGCGATCGGGTGCGAAATCGGACGGCGCATCGTCAATGCCGACAATGCGTCCATCGGCGATGTAAAGCGACGTCGTGCGATCGATCCGGTTCGCCGGATCGACGACACGTCCGTTAGCGATCTCAATTCTCATTGTCTAATTGCCGGCGATGATGCTCATGACCGCCATGCGCACGGCGATGCCGAATGTGACTTGCGGCAGGATCACGCTGCGCGCGCCGTCGGCGACCGCCGAATCGATTTCGACACCACGATTCATCGGCCCCGGATGCATGACGATCGCGTCGGGCTTGGCGAGTGCCAGCTTGTCTTGCGTCAATCCGTAATGCTTGAAGAACTCGCCGGGCGAAGGTAACAGCGCGCCTTTCATGCGCTCGCTTTGCAAGCGCAGCATCACCACGACGTCGCATCCGGCAAGCCCTTCGCGCATGTCGTGAAACGGCCGCACGCCGAGCGCGCCTATTGCCGTTGGAAGAAGCGTCGCCGGCGCAATCACCCGCACGTCGGGCGTGCCGAGTGTCGTGAGTCCATGCACGAGGCTCCGCGCGACGCGCGAGTGCAGCAGGTCGCCGACGATTGCGACCGAGAGATTGCGGAAATCGCGCTTGAAATGGCGGATCGTGTACAGATCGAGCAATCCTTGCGATGGATGGGCGTGGCGTCCGTCACCGGCGTTGATCACGTGCACATGCGTACGATCGGTCGCATTGAGATGCGCGGCGATGAGATGCGGCGCTCCCGACTGCGAATGACGCACGACGAACATGTCCGCGTTCATCGCGACCAGATTGTCGACGGTATCGAGGAGCGTCTCGCCTTTCGCTGTCGACGATGCGCCGATGTTGAGATTGATGACGTCGGCAGACAGGCGCTTGGCGGCGATTTCGAACGTCGTGCGAGTGCGCGTCGAGTTCTCGAAAAAGAGATTGAAGATCGCCTTGCCGCGTAACAGCGGCACTTTCTTCACTTCGCGCTCGCCGATCGACACGAACGGATCGGCGGTGTCGAGGATCTGCGTGATGATCGCTGCAGGCAACCCTTCAAGCGTCAACAAGTGCGTGAGCTCGCCCGCGGCGTTGAGCTGGGGGTTGCGGCCGAGCATCGCGCGCGACTCGGTTTTCATGCCGGCTCCACGGCAAGCGCGAGCTTTGCATCGTCTCGCTGCGACAGAACGATCGACAAATCGCGCGCGACCGCAAGCTTGGCCCCGACGTAGGTCGCTTCGATCGGCAACTCGCGCCCGCCACGATCGATCAGCACAGCCAACTCGATCGACTTGGGACGGCCGAAATCGAAAAGCTCGTTGATCGCCGCACGCACGCTGCGGCCGGTGTAGAGAACGTCGTCGACCAGAACGATAGCCGCTCCTTCAACTTCGAACTCGATCTTCGTGCGCCGCGCGTTCGCCTTGAGCCCCGAGCGGTTGTAATCGTCGCGATAGAACGAAGCGTCGATGAAGCCGAGTGCGTGCTCGCCAGGCACGAGTGTCGCAAGGCGCTGCGCAATCCACGCGCCTCCCGAGTAGATGCCGACGAATGCTGCGTCGTAAGCGATTGCTGGTGTCATGCGCTCGACCAGCCCGGCTAGCAGCGCCTCGGCGTCGGGCAATGCGGACTCAGCGCTTCGCGAGGCCATCGAAATATCCTTGCAGGATGTGCTTCGCCGCAACTTCGTCACGCCGTGCGCGTCCGCGCCGGCCCGCGCGTTGCGCAGCAAGCTCGAAAGCCGCGAGCTCCGTCGTGTAACGCTCGTCGACCTCGTCGACCGGCAATCGATAGCGCCCTTCGAGCTGACGCGCGAAGCCGCGCGCGCGAGCGGTGATCGCATGCTCGCTTCCGTCGTCGTGCAGCGGCACGCCGACGACAAGACGCTGTGGGTGCCACTCGTCGATCAATGCGGCAATCGCGGCGAAGCGAGGCGCCGCGGCGCTGGCGTCGATCGTCGTCAAAGCATGCGCGACGCGCACGATCGTATTGCCGACCGCGACGCCGATGCGCCGCGTTCCAAAATCGAATGCGAGTACGGTGGCGTCGGACGCGGTGTCGTCACGACGACCGCTCACGCATGCCCCGCACCCTCGGAGAGCTGCGCGAAGTCGATGCCGAGAAGCTTCATCGCCGCCGGCAGCCGCTCTTGCGGCGGCAGCGCGAACAGCACCTCGGCGTCGGCCTCGACGGTGAGCCACGCGTTCGCCGCGAGCTCCTGCTCCAGTTGACCCGCGGACCATCCGGCATAACCGAGCGATACGAGGAGATTGCGTGGGCCTTCGCCGCGTCCCACCGCCTCGAGAATGTCCTTCGACGTCGTCAAGCCGACGTCGTCGCCAACCGCAAGCGTGGAACTCCAGTTGCCGATCGGACGATGCAATACAAAGCCGCGATCCGCGCCCACCGGTCCGCCGAACATGACCGGCGTCTCACCCAAAGCATCGTCGCGAAGCTTCAACTCGATCTGCTCGAACAACGACGAAAGCGTCATCTCGATCGGGCGATTGACAACCAGCCCGAGCGCTCCATCAGGATTGTGCTCGCACACGTACGTCAGCGTGTGCGAGAAATTGGGATCCGCCATGTTGGGCATGGCGATCAGGAAATGATGGGTGAGATTGACGGTGGCACCCATTGCAGTGAGTCGCATTGTAATCCTCGCTGCGAAGCAGGCACAATCGAGCGTTAATTTCGCCTCGTGACGACATATGCTCGATACCCGGTGCAGCGCTCGTCGATTGAACGCATGGCCGAGGCTCGCATTGTTGTTGCTGGCGCTCATTGCGAGTGCCGTAGCGCACGCGAAGCTCGTCGTGATGCACGGCTATGCAGACATCGCTAGCGCGCTCGTCTGGGTGCAGGCGGAAGCCGAAGGTCCGATCCGGGTGACATGGCAAGTGGTGGGCGCGCAACGAGACGAGAGCGTGACGCTGTATGCGCTAGCAGGCAACGATCACGTCGTTGTCGCGCGCCTGACCGGACTAATCGCTGGCGTGCCCGCGACGTATCGAATCGAAGGCGACGGCGATGTGCGGGAAGGATCGGTGCGCGCGCAACCTTCGTGGCGCAACACCAAAGCGGCACTGCCGATCACGATCGCCATCGGCTCTTGCTTTTTCCTTCCCGACGGCCCGCGCGCTTCCGGCGATGACGACTACGGCGGAGGCTACGAGATCTTCGATGCCATCGCGGCCAAGGCGCCGGATGTGATGCTGTGGCTGGGCGACAATCTCTACTATCAGCGCGCCGACTTTTTCGATCCTGTTTCGATGGCCTCGCGTCATCGTCGCCAACGCGCGTTCGCGCCGCTCCAGCGATTGCTTACCGCAACCACGCACATCGCGATCTGGGACGATCACGATTACGGTCCGAACGACGCCAACAGCGCCTATCCACTGAAGGGCGAATCACTCGCGTTGTTCAAGCGCTATTGGGCGAATCCTTCGTACGGCTTGCCCGAAACGCCGGGTGTATTCGGTCTGGCGCCCTACGGTGACGTCGACATCGTGCTGCTCGACGATCGCTATTACCGAAGTCATCCGCGCATGCCCAATGGACCGTCGAAGGCGATGTTCGGAGTCGCGCAGCTACACTGGCTCAAGAACGCGCTGTTGAGCGCGCGCGCGCCGATCAAGCTCATCGCGAACGGCAGCCAGTGGTGGAATGCAGCGTCCAGCTTCGAGGGGCTTTATCAATATCCCGACGAGCAAAAGGACCTTGCGAGCTTTCTTTTGGCGCAGCGCATCGATGGCCTGATCTTTCTGTCGGGTGATCGACATTTCGGCGAGCTTTTGCGCGTGCCGCGCGACGATGCGTATCCGCTCTTCGAGTTCACGTCGAGCCCGCTCACTGCGGGACCTTGGGTCGAGCCCGAAGCGCCGGAGCGCAACAACCCGCAGGTCGTTTCCGGAACGCTCGTGGGCAAGCGGCAATTTGGCTTGATTCGCATCAGCGGTCCCGGCGATGCGCGGCAGATCGCGCTGGAGAGCTACGATCAAACCGGCGCGCTTTTGTGGCGCCACGAGATCGCGGCGAGCGATCTGCGTTTCGCACGGAAGCCCAAGCTGCAGTGAGGCACGCTGCACGAGGCGCGCTGGTCTGGTTCCGGCGCGACCTGCGCGATTTCGATCACGCTGCGCTCGCGAATGCGCTCGCGGGCGGACCGCCGGTATATGCGGCATTCGTATTCGATCGGGAGATTTTGGATACATTACCTTCGCGAACCGATCGACGCGTCGAGTTCATTCACGGCAGCGTCCGCGAGCTCGATCGAGCGCTCCGAAAACGCGGCGGAGCATTGATCGTCACGCATGCGCACTCGCGCGAGGCCATTCCTCGTCTTGCCCGCAATCTTAAGATCGCAGCGGTTTACTGCAATCACGATTACGAGCCGGTTGCGATCGATCGTGATCGCGCAGTGTCGGAGGCGCTCGCGCGCGACGGCATCGCCTTTCATACATTCAAGGATCAGGTGATCTTCGAACGCGACGAAGTGCTGTCGCGCGCCGGCACGCCTTTCTCGGTATTCGCGCCGTATAAGAAATCATGGCTCGAACGCTTGCGTCCCGACGATGTTGCCGCACGAGACGTCGACGAGCATGCAAAGTCGCTACGCATCCCGCCCGCGGCCGTTTTGGGGAAGTTGCCTACATTGCAAGCGCTTGGCTTTCGTACGACTGACCTCGCGAAAATCCGCATCAAGCCCGGCATGAGCGGGGGCGCCGAGCGCTTTCGTCGATTCAAGAAAGAAGTCGACGATTACCGCGTTGCGCGCGAGAAACCCGCGCTCGATCGCACATCGCATTTGTCGGTGCATTTGCGCTTCGGTACGGTGTCTGTGCGTGAGCTCGCGGCATTCGCGCACGCTCGATTGCTTGCAGAAGGAAGCGAAGGCGCCGCGACCTGGCTATCAGAGCTCGTATGGCGGGACTTCTTCGCACAGATTCTCTGGCACCACCCGCGTGTGGTCGACCATGCGTTCAGACCGGTATACGATGCGCTGCCGTTCCCCAACGAACCCGAGCGACTCGACGCGTGGTGCAAGGGACGCACCGGCTACCCAATCGTCGACGCAGCGATGCGACAGCTTTTGACGACGGGCTTCATGCACAACCGCATGCGCATGGTGACAGCGAGCTTTCTCGTCAAGGATCTGCTGGTCGACTGGCGCATCGGCGAGCGTCATTTCGCCGATTGCCTCATCGACTACGAGCTCGCGTCGAACAACGGCGGCTGGCAGTGGGCTGCCTCGACCGGATGCGACGCGCAGCCCTATTTTCGAATCTTCAATCCGGTGTCGCAGTCCGAGCGTTTCGACGCCGAGGGCGCGTTTATTCGGCGGTTCGTGCCTGAATTGAAGCGGCTCGAGGCAAACGAAATTCACGCGCCGTGGCGACTGTTACCGGAAACGCAGCGCCGGCGCGGCGTCGTCATCGGTTGCGACTATCCGCCGCCGATCGTCGATCACGCGGTCGCCAGGGCCGAGGCGCTGGCGCTTTTCAAAGCAGCTCGCTTGCGGTAAAGCGCTGCCGTGGCACGGGTTAGTCCTCCTCGTGCTTGCGCCGTTTCTCGAATTCGCCGACGAGTTGTTGCTGAAGATTGGGTGGCGCCGCTTCGTAATGCGACAGCGCCATCGTGTAAGCCCCCTGCCCGCCGGTCACCGATTTCAATCGCGCTGCATAGCCGTCGAGCTCAACGAGCGGCGCAAGCCCTGTGACCGCGAGTGCGCCCGCGCCAAGGCCATTCGTGCCAGTGACCTGACCGCGGCGCGACGATAGATCACCCGTGATGTCACCGGTGTTCGCTTCGGGACATACGATCTCGACGGTGACGATCGGCTCGAGAACTACCGGCCGCGCCTTCGAGACCGCCTCGAGAAATGCCTTGCGGCCGGCGGTGACGAACGCGACTTCCTTGCTGTCGACCGGGTGATGCTTGCCGTCGAACACCGTGACGCGCACATCCTGCAAAGGGAAGCCGGCAATCGCACCGTGTTCCAGCACCTGTTCAACGCCTTTGCGCACCGCCGGCATGAACTGATGTGGAATCACTCCGCCCTTGGTCGCATCGACGAAATCGAAACCACTGCCGCGCGGTAGCGGCTCGACGCGAAGCGCAACCTCGCCGAACTGTCCCGCACCGCCGGTTTGCTTCTTGTGCCGGTAAGTCGCCTCGCCGCTGCCGGCGATCGTTTCGCGATAGGGAATCCGCGGCGGCCGCGTGTCGATCTCGAGCTTGTATTGCGACGACATGCGCTCGAGCACGGAGCGAAGATGCAGATCACCGAGTGCGCGCAGAACGGTCTCGTTGTAGTGCGGATCCTGCGAGACGACGAGTGTCGGATCCTCGGCGACCATCTTGTGCAGGACATCGGAAATGCGCTGCTCGTCGCCGCGTTTTTTCGGCGCGATCGCAACGCCGTGCATCGGCTTCGGAAATTCGAGCGGACGCATGTGGATCTGGTCCTCGTCGTGCGAATCGTGCAGCACGACGTCGAAGTCGAGCTCGTCGACTTTCGCGATTGCGGCGATGTCGCCGGGAATCGCGCGCTCCATCTCGACGTTCTTGGCGCCTTGCAACATGAACAGATGCCCGACCTTGAACGGCTTGCGATTTTCGCCGACGTAGAGCTGGGTGTCGCGCGTGATCGTCCCCTGGTGAACGCGAAAGATACCAAGCTTACCCACGAACGGATCGATGACGACTTTGAATACGTGCGCGAGCACGTGCTTTTTCGGATTCGGCTCGCTCCGGAATTCTTCGTCGGCATTCTCGCCGCGATAGAACAGCGGAGGATTGCCCTCGAGCGGATTCGGCGCGAGCCTCACCAGCACGTCGAGCAGCTCGGCGACACCCGCACCGGTACGCGCTGACACGAAACACACGGGCACCAAGTGGCCTTCACGCAGCGCCTTCTCGAATGGCGCGTGCAACTGCTCGGGCGCTATCTCCTCGCCCTGCTCGAGGTACTGCGCCATCAACTCCTCGTCGACTTCGATGACCTGATCGATCAGCGCCTGGTGCGCTTGTGCCACCGACGAGAAATCGGCATCGCCTGACGGATTGAAAAAACAGTCGACGACTTTCGAGCCGCCATCAGCAGGCAGATTGATCGGCAGGCATTCGCGCCCGAAGGTTTGCTGCACTTCGCGCAACACGCGCTCCGGATCGACGTTCTCCGCGTCGATGCGATTGATGACGACGAGCCTGCAAAGCTTGCGGCGTCCCGCCCAATCCATCATGCGCGTCGTGATCATTTCGATCCCCGACTGCGCGTTGACGACGATTGCTGCTGTCTCGACTGCATCGAGCGCGCCGATCGCCTGCCCGATGAAGTCGGGAAAGCCGGGCGTGTCGATCAGGTGTATGCGCGCCTCGGGCGCGTCCAAATGCAGGATCGACGAGCGCAGCGAATGCTTGTAACTTTTCTCCAGCGGGTCGAAGTCGCTCACCGTCGTGCCGCGCTCGACGCTGCCGGCGGCGCCCACACCGCCACAGCGCGCGAGCAGCGCCTCGGCAAGCGTCGTCTTGCCGGACGCTCCGTGGCCCACCAGCGCTACAGTACGAAGCTGGTCCGTGGTGTAAGTCGCCATGCTGCTCCTCCGTGACGTGGTCGTTTAGCGGCAATCATACGACGACGCAATCCATCGACGGTCGCGGGAGGACGAGACGGCATCGCGAATGCTAAAAATCGCCTTGTTTGGGCATCACCGTTGTCGCATCATGCGAATCGGCGCGCCGCGCGCGCTCATCACAAACGTGCATCGCATCCAAGGGAGAGACAATGAAAGCAAGAAAGGCTGCGCTGATCCTGGCGACGACGCTCGTGCTCGCCGCTTGCGCGACGAGAGACTATTCCAGCCCCCATCGAGCGGCGTTATTGACAGGGCCCCTGGCATCGTTGTGGACGACTAGAGCGGACTGCAACACTGCCACATGCATGCTCGACGTCACCGTCGGCACCAATTCGACGACCGGAAATTGTATCCCCGCGACCACTGATGTGATCGTCATAGCGGGGAGCCACGGCCAGCGCACGATTACCTGGAATATCACCACCTCCGGCTACGAGTTCTCGCGCGAGGATTACAAGTTCGGGCTGTTCATCAAATCCGACCCCGGCGACCAGTTCAAAAACGTTCAGATCACCGACGGCGGCAGGAGCCTGTCGATCAAATTCGACAAGAAGACGCCGCACAGGGCACACGAATACGCGCTGACGGTTCGCCGTAACAGCGGCGCGAAAGCATTCTGCGACACACTCGATCCGTGGATGATCGAATAATCGTTATCGCTCGAGCTCGGCGGCCGATGAAAGCCATCCGTCGAGCTCGCTCAGCGTGGTTTCGAACGGCAACGATCGTCCCTGGATCTCCAATTCTGCGAACCGACTACCAAGGCGTTGTCTCGCTTCGTCGATCCAGGACGCGACAAACGCATCGTCTGCGGGATCACGACGTATGCCGGTACGTTGGGTTTGCATCTCCGCGGCGCCGAACAAGACTGCGCAACGCTCGAAATCGCGCCGCAATGCTGCGTTTCCGGCGCTCACTTCGACGGCGCTTAACTGTGCAGGTTGCGAACCGGTCGCAAGCGCAATATTCAACGCCTCTCGCAGAAGCCTGCTCGAACGCTGGACATCGCCCCGGCCGATCTCGGCCATGGCGAGACCGAGAAGGCCAATCGCGACAAATTCCTGATCATCGAGACTGCGCGCGAGCGCGATGGCCTGTTCGTAAAGCGCAGCGGCATCTTCCAGCTCGCCTTCGAGCCTCAGAAGTTGTGCCAACGCGTTAGAGCCTACTGCTATCGCGCGCTGGCTACCCGAGCTGCGGGCAATGTTCAACCCCCGTTCGCAATGCAGCCGCGCGCTCTTGCGATCGCCCAGGCCCAAGGCTGCCAGCGAAAATACGTTCTCGACGGCGGCTATCATGCGATGGTCGTTGTGCTGCTCCGCGATCCTGAGGCTCTCGCGCAGATGCACCTGCGCTTCATCGTAATGGCCCATGTAGCTCGATATTTGTCCTGCCACCCACAACGCCCGACAGCGAACCAGGCTTTGGTCAGCCGAGGCGGGTATCGCGACTGCGACTTCTGTCAGGCGATGTCCGAGGTTCAGCAAGCCGCGTGCAAACCAGTACAGCTTCATCGCAATCGCGAGTCGGCAGGCCGTCGCGGCACCATCGGGCAACGACTCACAATACCCATGAGCGGCAATGAGATTTTCACGATCGGCGTCGAGCCTCGCGAGCCACGTGGCTTGTTGGGGCGTGGAAAGCTTTGGGGCAGCTTCCTCCGCAAGCGAGACGCAAAGCTCGACATGACCCGCCCGGACCGATTCGACTTCGCCGGCTTCAGAGAGCCGCTCGTGCGCGTAGCTGCGCATGGTTTCGAGCATCCGATAACGCGCCCCGTCGCGATCCGACAGGATCAGCGATTTCTCGACGAGATCGGAAATCCGGTCAATCACGTCCTGTTTCTCAACTCCCCCACCGTGACCAACCGACTCGGCCGCTTCGAGCGTGAAACTGCCTGCGAACACCGAAAGTCTTCGAAACAAGATTCGCTCATCGTCGCGAAGCAGGTCGTAACTCCAATCGATCAAAGCACGCAGCGTCTGCTGCCGCGGCAATGCTGTTCGAATTCCGCTCGTGAGCAAGCGAAAGCGGTCACCGATTCGGGCTGCGATCGTATCGACCGAAAGCGCGCGCGTGCGCGCCGCAGCCAATTCGATCGCGAGCGGGATGCCGTCGAGTTGCCGGCAGATCTGCACCACGGCATTGCGATTTTTTTCGTCGAGCGTGAATGAGCCGGTCGCGGCGGCCGCGCGCTCGACGAACAGGCGCACGGCTTCATATGCTGACAACGTGGAGATCTCGACCGACCCGTTGGCCTCGGGCACGTTGAGCGAGGGCACTGAATAGACGACCTCACCGGGCACGTGCAAGCGCTCGCGACTCGACGCGACGATGCGCAGCGTCCGGCTCTTTTGCAGAAGCTCCGTGGCGAGCTCGGCGCACGAATCGAGCAAGTGCTCGCAATTGTCGAGAATCAGCAGCATGTTGCGCTCGGCGACATGCGTGACGAGCGCTTCGGCAATCGAGTGCCCCGCACTCTCCTTGACTCCGAGAGCCGAGGCCACTGCTTGCGGAACCAAGCGGCCGTCGGTCAGGGGCGCAAGCTCCACGAGCGACACGCCGTCGGGGAAGTCATCGAGCACGCCGGCCGCGAGCTCGAGCGACAAACGCGTCTTACCGATCCCGCCTGCGCCGCACAGCGTCAGGAGCCTTGCGCTCTCCAGCATTTCCTTCGCTTGCGCAAGCTCGGGCTCACGTCCGACGAACGAAGTGACTTGCTGCGGAAGATTGTTCGGTGTCGCCGCAAGCGAGCGAAGCGCCGGAAAGTCGCGCCGAAGCTTCGGATGCACCAGTTGATATAGATGCTCGACGCCAGCCAGATCGCGTAAGCGAATACCGCCAAGATCGAGCAGGGAAACCTCGGCGGGAAGGCGCCCTGCGATCAGATCGACGACTGCCTGCGTTATCAGCACCTGTCCACCGTGCGCGGCATTCATGACTCGCGCCGCACGATTGACAGGATTTCCGAAGTAATCGTTGTCGCGGCGCTCGACGACGCCGAGATGAATTCCGCAACGCACGCGAAGCTCGACGCCGGCGATCGCCGCGGGATCGTCGAGAGTCAATTGAATCGCCAGCGCCGTGCGCACGGCGTCGAGTGGATCGACGAACGCCGCGCAGATCCCGTCGCCGGTCATCTTGACCACTTCGCCCCGGTGTGTGATCACCTCGCGACGCAACAGCGCGTCGTGCTGCGCCATCGCAGGCTGCATGCCTTCCGGATTCGTTTCC
>DATLOI010000085.1:0-14914 GCA_035536295.1 Casimicrobiaceae bacterium | reverse complement strand
CTCGCGCCAGCACATCGTCAACGTCCTCGCTGACACCGCCACGCGACTCGGCGTCGCGATCCAGGCCGAGTCACCGGTTGCCGGTGCGGACCCCGCCGGCGTGTTGTTGCTCGCCGATGGCTCGCGGCTGGCAGCCGACCTGTTAATCGGTGCGGACGGCGTGCATTCCGTCGTGCGAGACAGCTTGGGCCTGGTGGCCGAGCGCCGCCAGCTTGGAGACGGTGCCACACGGACGCTTGTTTCACGCACGCCGGAAGACGTGGCAGAAGACGTGACCCTCGGGCCGATGACCTGCGAATACTGGGCCGGCACGCGCCGCGTGATCACCAGCCCCTGCAGTTCCCGCGATCTCTACGTTGTCATGAGTTGCTTGGCCGACGACGTTTCAGGCCGCGCCATTCCGGCTGACGTGGCCAGCTGGTCCGCGTCGTTCCCGCACCTCGAGACGCTCTTCGAGCGCATCGCGCGCGAGGCCGATCCCGCGCGCATCCGCTGGACCGCCTTCGAGACGGTGCGGCTGCGCCGCTGGTACGCCGGTCGCGTAGCCGTGCTCGGCGACGCCGCGCACGCGATGCCTCCCAACCTCGGTCAAGGCTCGGGCTGCGCGATGATGAACGCACTGGCGATCGCCGCTGCGCTCGACGATCATGACGACGTCGAGCATGCGCTCGCAGCGTGGGAGCGCCGCGAGCGGCCCCTGACCGAGCACACGCAGAAATGGTCGATGCTGTACGGCCAGGTCACGACGTGGCCGGAGTGGGGGCGTTCGCTGGCGTTCAACGTGCTGGGTGGAATCGGTTGGGTTCGCAGGCAGTATCAGCGCACGGCCAATCACATTCCCACCGGCTGTCGGGCCGACTCGAGTCCAGCCCAGGGAGCGACCTCTTGATGGCGATACAAACCACGCTCATCGGCCCCGCGCCGCGCATCGCCGTCGATTACGCAGGCGCGGGTCCGCTCGTTGTGTTCATGCACGGGATCGGCGGAAACCGAACGAACTGGCGCGAGCAGATCGATGCACTGTCCGGCGATTTCCTGTGCGCGGCATGGGACGCGCGCGGTTACGGTGCAAGCGACGACTACGACGGGCCGCTCGCGTTTTCGCACTTCAACGATGATCTGCTGCGCGTATTGGATCACTTTGGCCGGCCGGCCGCACACCTGGTCGGCTTGTCGATGGGCGGCACGATCGCGCAGAACTTCTATCGCCGGCATCCACAGAGAGTGCTGTCGCTGGTGCTGGCCGACACGCGCAACGGTTTTCAGCGCCACAACAGCGATGAGTTTCTGCGCCGCCGCGAGGCACCGTTGCTCGCCGGACTTACTCCAGCGGATATCGCACCGAATCTCGCACCGACGCTGGTCGCGCCCGATGCGTCACGCGAGGTCGTGCAGCGCTTAACCGAAAGCATCGCAGCACTGCATAAGGACTCCTACCTCAAGGCGTTACGCGCAAGCACTCTGGCGCCGGAGAGCGAAGAGTTTCAAGGCATGACCGGCTACGTCGACATGGCCACGGTGCGCGTGCCCACGCTGGTTATCTGCGGCACCGACGACCAGGTGACGCCAGCTGCGATGTCGCGGGAGCTGGCCGAAGGTATTGCCGGCGCGCGGCTCGAGATGATCGACGGTGCCGGGCACCTGTCGAACGTCGAGAACCCCGAGCGGTTTAACGAGGTGTTGCGAGAGTTTCTGCGCGGCCGTTCATGATGACGTGCCGGTGATCGGGCTTCGAAGACTGATCATTCATCGCACGTCGAGATTTCAATCCCGTCGTTACGTTTGCGGCGATCGCGCCGCTTAGACACCGCGCCACCCTACCCTTACTTCTCGCCGGTGCGGCCGGCGATGCTCGCAACGGTCGCGATCAGCTCCGAGGGCTCGACGGGCTTGGCGAGGTGCAGCGCGAAGCCGGCACGCAACGCGCGCGTCCGATCCTCGGATCGCGCGAACGCCGTCAATGCAATCGCCGGCACGTCGCCACCGCGCGCCGGCCCGAGCGCGCGCACGCGCCTTAGCAACTGGTAACCGTCGACGCCCGGCATGCCGATGTCGCTGACCAGCACGTGCGGGCGCTTCTCCTGAAGCAGCGCGAGCGCTTCGGCCGCGCTGCTCGCCGTCGCGACTTCGGCGTGGCACTCGGTCAGGACGCGCTTGATCAGCAGGCATGCGTCCGGCTCGTCGTCGATGACGAGAACCTTGACGTCGGATAGGTCGACGAGGCTCAGGTCGAATGCCGCCGCGGCCGACGACGCCGGGTGCACGCGCGGCTCGGGTGGGTCGGTCTCGTGGAGGATCGTGACCGGCAACTGCACGGAGAACGTCGCCCCCTGACCGTCTCCGGGGCTCGCGGCGCGCACCGTCCCGCCGTGCAACTCGACAAGGTGCTTGACGATCGAAAGCCCGAGGCCGAGGCCACCGTGCTCGCGCGTCGTCGACGCATCGGCCTGGCGGAACTGCTCGAACACGTGCGGAAGGAACTCGCCCTTGATGCCGATGCCGGTATCGGCCACGGCGATCTCGATGTGCGAGTTGACGCGCTCGAGCCTCAGCTGCACCTTGCCGCCCTTCGGCGTGAACTTGACCGCGTTCGCCAGAAGGTTCCACACGACCTGTTGCAGCCGGTTCGGGTCTCCCGAGACCGGCCCTGCGGCGGGATCGAGAAACCGCTCGAGCCGCAATCCCTTTGCATCGATCGCGGGTTGCATCGTCGCGATCGCCGCTTCGACGAACGCGATCGGCTGAAGCTGCTGGACGTCGAGGCGCAACTTGCCGGCGGCGATCCGGCTCATGTCGAGCAGGTCCTCGATCAGCTGGATCTGGACGCGCGCATTGCGCTCGATCGTTTGTAACCCCTGGTCGACATCGGCGGGGGGCGTCGTGCGCAACCGCAAGACCTGCGACCAGCCGAGGATTGCCGATAGCGGCGTGCGCAGCTCGTGGCTGAGCGTGGCGAGGAACTGGTCCTTGAGCGCGCTCATGCGCTCGGCGTGCGTCCGGGCCAGGCGCTCGCTTTCCAGCAGCGCCGCGCGTTCCTCCGCCGCTTCCTGCGCTGCGGCATACAGGTGTGCATTGTCGATGGCGACCGCCGCCTGCGCGGCGAGGCCCGTCACGAGTCGTTCCGAGCGATCGCTGAACACACCAGACTCGACGTGACCGAAGAACAGGCCGCCGATCACTTCGCCACGTCGCGAGATGACCGGAACCGCGAGATAGCTGCGCACAGGCAGATGACCTTTCGGCATGCCGTAATGCGGCGCCACCTGACCGTAGCGGGGATCCTTCACGACATCGTCGATACGGATCGCCGCGTCGCCGCGGAACGTCGGCCCGAATAGAGGCGTCGCGCGCGGTTGATCGAACTTGGCGAAGGCATCGCGCGGCACGCCGGACAACGTGTACAAGCGGTAGGAATCGCCGCTTGCGTTGGTTAGGTTGTAGAAGAACGCCCCGAAATTCGCCCCGGAAAGCTGCGTAGCCGCATCGGTGACGGCTTGCAGCAACGCCTGCAGGTCCAGCTCGGCCGTCAGTGCCATGCCGGTGCGGTTGACGAGCTCCAGCATCCGCGTTTCCTCGAGCAGCGCCTGCTCGGTCCGCTTGCGCTCGCTGATGTCCTGCACGATCGTGACGGCCGCGTACGGCTTGCCATCCGCGTCGATGATCGGGGATACGTGGTTGCTGACCCAGACGGGCTCGCCGTTCGGGCGAACGTAGCGCTTCTCGATCTCGAATGGCTCGCCGTCGGTCACCAGCCGATCGAACAGCGTCAGATTGCGCGTGGAATCGTCCGGATGCGTGATGTCCTGCATGCGTAGGCCGTAGACCTCGTCGGCGGGGCGGCCGACGATCCGGCAATAGGTGGGGTTCACCAACGTGAAGCGACCGGTGAGGTCGGTCTCGGCGACGCCGGCGGTAGCCTGGCCGAGAATCGCGCGCAGCCGGCTCTCGCTCTGCCGGAGCGCACTCTCGGCGCGCTGCCGTGCCTCGAGGATCGACTGCACGTTTTGCAGCGCAGCCGACCGCAGTAGATCATCTGTGTCGCCGGTCGCCATCACCGCAGCCCGAGAATCTCCGCCGCCATCGCGGTGCCTTCGACGCGGCTCGCTATTTTCGCGAACGCCGTGTCCCGGGTCGTCGAGCGATCGTCGCAGAACGGCGCGAAACCGCAGTCGTCGGTGGTGCCGAGACGATCCGGCGGGATATGGCGCGCGGCGGCGAGCGTTCGATCCCGCACGGTTTCAGGCGACTCGATCGCCGGGTCGATCGGAGCGACGACGCCGACGAATACGCGCTGCCCAGGCTTCCGATAGCGCGCGATGATCCTGAGCACGCGCTCCGGATCGCGCTCGCCAGCGAGCGCCACATAGAAATTGTCGACCTGAAGCGAGAACAGCGTGGGCAGGAGCTCCGCGTAGTCGACATCCGCGCTGTGCGTGGAGTCCCGGTCGCCACCGGGACACGTATGGATGCCGAGGCGGGCGCGCTCGTCATCGGAGAAGCGGGCGAGCGCGAGGTTGTTGAGCTCGATGAAGCTCGCCAGCAGCCCACCGGAAGGGTCGATCTTCATCGCGAGCCGTCCTTCGGTGAAGTCGATCTGCACGCAGTGCGCGCCGGCGGCGAGGCAGGCGCGCACTTCGCGCTCGTGCTCGTCGACGAGATCGGCGATGAAGGCGTCGCGCGGATAGCCGGGCACGCCGTCGGACGGATACATGAGGCTCAGCGCGGATGGCGAGATGACTGCCTGCTTGACGGGCAGCCGCGTGCGCAAGAGCGCGTCGCGAAGAAAGCTCTCGCCGCGCGTTCGGTAGCGCAATGGGCCCTCGACGAGCCGCAGCATGCGTCGCTCGTGACCGGCGGCGAACGGAATCCTGAAGCCGTCAGGCGCGGTGTTCGGCGCGCCGTCGCACGAATAGGTCCAGAAGTTGTGGTACTTGCGCTGCTCGCCATCGGTGACGACGGGCGATCCGGTCGCCTCGAAGCGGCGGAGCGTATCCGCAACGGCCTCCGCGTACAGCGGCTCGAGATCCGGATGTTGCGCGCCAAGCCGCTCGATCGCGTCGATGAGCGTGGGGGGACGCGGAATGCTTCCAATGGGCTCGGTGGGAATTGGCATACGTGTCCGGGACAGCCGCGAAAGAAGTCAATCGTACATCGGCATATTTGCCGGGCCCGGCGAGCGATTTATAAACGGGGGGTCGTTGTTCGCTCTATAGCGATGCGTCACAGCCGTTTCCGAAGCAAACACAGGGCGAACGTAGCTGGCGCGCCTTCGACGATAAGTGGTGCAAGTGCCACGCACATCCGGGTGCAACGCGAACCACCGAGATCGCGGAGCCTCGTGTCGGCGGAGTGCATACCTACATTGGGACTGCACGTGCAAGTGTTTAGAGCGCCCGCACGGAGGGGGCTAGAAGGATTGCTTTGGGTGGCGGATTCAAACGGTCGACGCAACAGCTTGATGAAATCGTCGAGCTGGTGTTTCGTAGAGCAATGTTTTCCTCGGCCGTTCGTTCAGGCGCCGCGCGATTGCGTTGCGCTTGATTTTGCGAATCGCCGGACGAGTCGATGCCCCGTTCGGGTCCTGAAGCAGCACATGCGGCGATGCGAGCGGCCAGACGCGAGCGGACTGCTACCAAGCGGTCCAAAACAAGCACGAACGTCCCGTGCAGCTGGAAGGCCGCACGATACACAAATCCATCGGGTCAGGCGCAGCGCTGAGTAAGGCGTGCGTGACCGTCCGACCCGATGCCATCGGGTGGACAGTTCTACGTGGACTGCAAGACCGCTCAGCCTCTCGGCTTGTTTCCGCCGGCCTCATCGGTAAGTTGCGCAATCGATACATGAGCCGCCACAACCCGCCACCCCTCCGACGTGCGCATCCACGTTTGCGATTGCCGTCCGGTCTTGCCACTGTCCGTGCGTCGATACTCGATATTCGCGGTGCCGAAGTCGCGACCGTAGGTGGTTAGCACTTTGCGAGTGATGCTGCGCTCCGGGGCGCCGCCTTCGCGCGCGCGCTGCCGGCGATAGGCCCGAATCTCATCCCACCCGTACAAGTTCTCCGCAATCCCATATCGAAGCGTGTGCGGTGATTTCCAGAACAGTTCCACGAGCGTTGCCGTATCGTTATGCATCAGCGCATTCTCATAGCGCTCAAATGCGTCGCTAAGTTCCTTCAGCGACTCGGCCAGGTTGATCTCCATCGCGCTATTGAAAGCTGATGCCGGTCGCCTGAATCACCGGGCGCCAACGGTCAATCTCGTCCTGTACATAGCGCTGCGTCTCGACTGGTGACATAGGAACAGGAGACAGCGACAGTTCGTCGAACCGTAGTTTTACTTCAGGGACTTCGACGACTGCGTAGATCTCGCGGTTGAGTCGCTGCACGATTGCGGGCGGTGTTGATGCCGGAACCGCAACGCCGAACCACGACGTCGCAACAAGATCCGCATGACCGGATTCGACGAGCGTGGGCACGTCGGGTAGCTGAGGCATGCGTCGCGCTCCGGTTACCGCCAACGGCCGTACTTTCCCAGCTCGAATCTGCGAGAGCACGGCTGGCATCGTATCGATCGTGCCGTCGATCCGATTCGCCATGATGTCGATCAACGCGGGCGCCGAGCCCTTGTAGGGAACGTGCGTGATCTGCGTTCCCGTCGACGCCTTGAACCGCTCGAGCATGACGTGGCTTGGCGTCGCATTGCCGCTGGAGCTGAAGTTCAGCTTGCCCGGAGCTGCCTTCGCCGCCGCAATGACATCGGCGACACTCTTCGACGGCTGTTCGTTCGACACCAAGAATACGAGCGGTGTTGCGGCGACGATCGCGACATGTTGCAAGTCCTTTAAGGAATCGTACTCGAGCTTACGCGGCGTAGCAGGAGCAAATGCGATCGGCGCGATGCTGGTCAGTACCATCGTGTAACCATCTGGCGCCGCCTTCGCTGCGAGGTCCGTGCCGAGAATCCCGGCGACTCCTCCTCGGTTCTCCACGACGACCGCTTGCCCGAGTCGGGCCGCGAGACGCTCACCGATCACTCGCGCGACGATGTCGGACGTTCCGCCCGGAGGGAAAGGGACGATGAATCGCAACGGGCGAACCGGCCACTCCTGGGCGTGCACCGGCATCCAGAACGATCCCAACAGAACAACAAGAAGTATCTTCAGCATGGCCATTTCTATGTTTAGCGGTCGGGTTATCGCAGCAGTCTATCAGCCTGTGGAAGAACCAAAATCGCCGGTGTAGAGTGTGCTCAACGTTTACTTTCGGTACGTGCCCGTCATGTTCAATGTCAATGCCGATCGTCTTTGGCAGTCGCTCATGGACCTTGCGCTCATCGGCGCGACGCCGAAGGGTGGCGTACGGCGACTCACGCTGACCGACGTGGATCGCGAGGGCCGCGATTGCTTTGTCGACTGGTGTCGTAAGGCCGGACTCAAAATCATGATTGACGGCATTGGCAACATCTTCGCCCGTCGCACAGGAACCGATGCGTCGTTACCGCCCGTTGCAATCGGCAGCCATCTCGACTCCCAGCCATCGGGCGGAAAGTTCGACGGCGCTTATGGGGTGATGGCCGGCCTCGAAGTTGTGCGCAGCCTTAACGACGCCGGTATCCGCACCAAGGCCCCGGTTGAAGTCGCCGCCTGGACCAACGAGGAGGGCTCGCGGTTCGTGCCGACGATGATGGGATCGGGCGTGTACGCAGGTGTCCACACGCTGGACTACGCGCTCGCGCAAACCGACGTCGACGGCGTAAGCGTTTCCGACGCGTTGCGAGCAATCGGCTACGCGGGTGATGCGAAGCCACATCCGCTAGGCGCGTATTTCGAGGCCCACATCGAGCAAGGGCCGGTGCTCGAAGATACGCGGACGACGATCGGCGTGGTGCAAGGCGCACTCGGCCAGCGCTGGTACGACGTGATCATCACCGGCCAGGATGCGCATGCCGGCCCAACCCCCATGGAGAGGCGCCGTGATGCTTTACTTGCAGCGGGGCGGCTGGTTGTCGAAGTCAATCGGATCGCGAATACGAATCCCGACTATGCGCGTGCGACGGTGGGCCACATGCAAGTCAAACCAAACTCTCGCAACGTGGTGCCGGGCGAAGTTCGTATGAGCGTAGATATGCGTAATGCGAAGGACGCGACACTAAGCGCCATGGCAGCCGAGCTCGCCCAAGCCATCGCAATAATCCGTGTCGAATGCCGAGTCGGCATAGAATCCAAGGAAGTCGTGTACTTTCCGCCGAGCGAGTTCACGCCGGCGTTGGTGGACTCGGTGCGCCGCGCCGCGCAGTCGAGAGGTTATTCGCACTGCAACATGGTCAGCGGAGCCGCGCACGATGCGGTTTACATGTCGCGTATCGCGCCGACCGCCATGGTGTTCGTCCCTTGCGAGGGTGGCATCAGCCACAATGAAATGGAGAACGCGCGCGCCGAAGATCTCGCCGCCGGCTGCAACGTTCTGGCTGCCGCGGTGTTGGAATGCGCCGGCGTCGCGTGATGGCGGACGCCTAGATTAGTGCAGCGATTCTATCGCCCGAGCAACTCGGAAGCAGAGATCTTCGCGCCACGGCGCAGCGATGATCTGCATGCCGACGGGCATGCCATCGAGCTTTCCGATCGGCGCGCAGATGACAGGCAAGCCAATGCATGAGATGGGCTGGGTCAGCATCCCGGTGTTGGGACGCGCTGGCAGTTGCTCGCCACGAACTGAAAAGACGTCGGTGCCGATCCGCTGTGCCGTGACGGGTGTTGCCGGCGCGAGAATCACGTCCACGGATTCGAAAAGCTTCATCGTCTCGCGCCACACTCGCCGCCTGACACGCTGCGCTTGGATAAGCCAGGCGGCAGGCACGAGTGCGCCTGCTCGCAGCCGATCGATGACCAGTGGATCGAAGTCGCGTGGCCGCTTTCGCACGTTCGGAAGGTGGAGCTGTGCGCCTTCGGCAGCGGTAATGACAATCGATGCTGCGCGTGACGCTGCTGCGAGCGGAAGCTCCACCGTGCGCATCACGCCAAGCTTCTCAGCGGTTTCGCCAATCCTCGCGAAGATCCTAGGGTCGCAATTCTCCTCGAAGAAACCGCACGCTCGCGCGATGCGCAGCCCGTCGATGTCGTGAAGATCGCTGACCGGTTGTGGCTCCCGACGATCGCATACCGGGTCCGATGCGTCGAAGCCTTGCATCGCATCGTAGGCCGCAGCCAGCAGGCGCGAGTCTTTCGCGATTGGTCCAACATGATCCAAGGAGGCAACGAACGGGAAAGTGCCCGCACGTGACAACCGGCCATAGGTCGGCTTCAAACCCCATACGCCGCAGTACGCTGCCGGCACGCGGATCGAGCCATTGGTGTCCGAACCCAGGGTGAGCGGAACCATTCCCGCCGCAACCGCGGCCGCAGACCCGCCGGATGAGCCCCCCGCAACGCACCCTCGGTCGTGTGGGTTGCGAGTCACCCCATAGTGTGAGTTCTCGGTCGTGAACCCGAACGCGTACTCGTCCATGTTCAGAGTTCCGACGAGCACCGCACCGGCCGCTTCGAGGCGCGCAATCACCGTCGCATCCTGCGACGCCGGTGGCATTTCTCGATTGATCTTCGAACCGGCGAGTGTTGCCCGGCCTTTGACATCAAAGAGGTTCTTGACTGCGAAAGGGACGCCGGCAAGGGGGCCGCTGATTCCCTTCGTCTCAACAGATTTCGCCTGCGCGAGTGCTCGTTCTCGCGTTATCGCGGTGAACGCGTTGACCTCGCGATCGAGTGCATCGATCGCATCGAAGGTACGCTTGATTGCATCGACTACGGACGCCATATCGGTGCCGCCTCGTCCTCGCTGTCGAGTGCGACATCCTCCAACAGTTTTGCGAACGTCGCGATCCGTGCAAGATTGGCGGCGACACTTTCAATCTCAGCGTCGTCTAGCTCGAGCCTTGCGAGCTTCGCGGCTTCGAGCACAACGGTCTGGTCGATCATAGGATGCGAGCAACGACTGAAGCAACGCCAGCACCGATCGGACCCTGGTGATAGCTCATACCGGCCGAAGCATAGATTGCAGGATCGCCGACAACTGAAGCGACCACTGCGCCCAGCACGGCGCGCGACGGTCGGGTATTTAGATCGGTATCGGTCAATAGCGTTGTGCGGCGGCCGCGGACGCGTCCATGGACCGGGATCTGGCCTTTCGCGAAAACGTTGATGATGCGATCACGGTCCGACTCGCTTACTGTTGTTTCGACGGGAATGCCGGCTAAGCGCAACGCCTTGCGCACACCTTCGGCATCGATCAAGTCTTCCATCATCGCGTGCGCACAAACATAATTGCCAACGGCATTCGGGGAGTTACCCAATAGCAAAACTTGACAGCGCAGCATTTCGATCCCTGACGACGCGGCTCCGCGCAGCGTATATAGGTCGTGGTCGTTACCGATTGCGCGTGGATCGAGTGGTCCCCGGATTTCGCCCAGTCCAAGCGCGATTCCCAGTGCCGATGCGCCGTTGGCGAGACCCATCGAGCGAGCGGTGTCTTCGGTGGCCACGGTCTTTCCCCGTGCCTTTGCATCGTTGATCCGCTCGGATGTGAGGAGCGGACATTTCACTTGCACGTAATGAACGTCGTCGAGCGAATCGAGGTCTGCCGCAGCGAGTGCTTCGCGTACAGCCGCCGCAACCAGATCGACCTGTGCCATAGCGCCAACTTCCTCAGGCGCTAACTCACGCGTATTCGCGGTCGATACGGACAGGCGCTTCTGCCCGTCAAGCGGTGGCACATTGACGTCCCGCCGAGAAAACACCGTCGCGTGCGGAGAAATCACGCCCTCGCAACCGCCGGACATCACCAACGCAACTTGCTCGTCGATTTCCGCTGCCGGGCGGTCGGTCCACCGCGCCAGGAGCTCGGTGAAGCAACGATGCGCGAACGGCCGCGAGAAATCGTTGACCTTACCGTTGCCCTCTGTCTTTGCGATGACTCCGACAACGTCTTCGGCGCGCAAGCTCCCATCGTGAAACGCGGCCTCGAGACCCGACATATCATCGGGGCTTGCCATCAGAAATTTCCGAGCACTGCATTCCAACGCCATCGATCGGACTCCTTGGATGGTTGCGCGCGGTCGTGGATGAGGTCGACACAACGATCGCCGCGACGGCCATTATCCCCGACAAGCCGCACTTGACCTGAGCGAAGCGGTCGCGACGAATCCTGTTCGAATCAGTTGCGACTACTGACGGGGTGTCTAACTAGCTAGCTAGCTTCCAGCGCAAAACGTCTGCGCCCTAGAACAAGCGAAACTTCCCTCACGCAATCGAAAATCCATTTCACGCGCGCAGTATGCGCGGCAGGATCGTCCTGACCGATCGCCTCGAACTCGCGCGCAAAACCGCTTTCTCGCGTGGTTGGTTTCGACTTGCGAAGCCGCCAACGTCCACCGTCAGAGACGCTTCGTTGACTCTCAATAGCGATCACCCGGTGGCGTTACACTGACGTCTGAATCGATGCGGTAAACATCGGCAGTGTTCTCGAACAAGATCCGTTGCGCAAGCCAGTCTACTTGACTGGAGTTCCACACGTTACGCAAGTAGCCGTCGTTCAGCACGTGATTCAGCGACTCGCGCGTGTAGCTTGCAGCCGCAACATGGAATTCCGGTGCGCTTGTGTCCGATCCGTATAACAACTTGTTTGCCGGAAGAATCTCCAGCCATTCGGATAATTTCGTGCGCAGGTAGAAGTGATGCAGATAGGGCATCCACGAGAAGTCCAGATAAACGTTGCCATACGTCTGCGCCAGAGCTGCCACATGGCTCGAGAACGGATACCCGCCGTGAAGAAGGATCACCTTCAGCCGGTTCAGCGAAGGCGTGTTGAGGAACGACTCCAGCAGAAAGGGAGCGCTGTTTGCAATGAGCATGCCCGGCTCCGGATGGCCCATGCCCACGTGAATCTGCATCGGAAGGCGGTTGTCCGCGGCGTATTGCGCCAGCCGACGGACGAGAAAGTTCTCCAGCGGCGCGCTATCCACAACAGACCCCGACGTCATCATGCCGTAGACGTTCGACGCATTCGCATAGGTCGCCGCACCGAATTCGATGGACCGCACATACGCGGACACGATCTTGAGCCCTATGGCGCCTTCGCTTACACGTCGCCGAACCGACGCGTCGACGAACTGCAGATAGCCGTCTAGATCGCGTGGTGGCTCGTCCAAACCATAGTGCTTCAACTCCGCAGCCAGCACTGCAGAGAAAACGCCGTGGAACCGCTGGAACTCTGTCCCGCGTCCCGGCGCCTCGCCGGAATGAAACGGATACAGGTACGGATCGATCCGGGTGATCTGACGGTAGCGTTGCGGATCCCAGACCTCCCGATCGATGAACGGGACGTCGGTGAGAACGATCGGTGTCTTGGCGACCTTGGTTGCTTGATCGTACGCATACGACGGATGCTCCGCTCCCCAGTTCGTCGCTGCACGCATCAGTGCGTCCCAGCCTTCAGCCGGCGCGTAGAGCTGCCTGCATCCTTCCTTGAGCGCCGTGGAAAAGAAAGTCGTCGATCGGAACTTCACCGCCTCCTGCAAGAGCGTTTCGGTTCCGTGATCTGCGTCAAGCTGACGTAGGGTTTCTGAATCTCCCCGGTTTCGCGCTGCGATAAAGGCGCTGTAAACGTCCGCTGAAACGTTGGCTTCCAGATGGGCAGTCGCGTAGCTCCTTTCGATCTGCTCCACCGTGCGGAAGCGACTCATCGATGCGTGGGAATGGTGGTCGATCGCGGGTATCGCGCCGGCGATATCGGGCACGACCCTCGCCGCGCGCGCCACTTCTCTCAGCATCCGTTCATACCTCGTCGCTTACTTGAAAAGACGACCCCCGACATTCGCTTTGCGCGACACCCATGGCTCTCGGCAGCGCGGCGGCGCGCGGCGTGCGGCGCCGGGTGACCTATTCGGCCTTGATGTCCTTTTCCTTGATGATCTTCGCCCACTGCGCGGTCTCGCTCCGGATCTGCTCGGCAAATTGCTCCGGCGTACTCGCTTGCGGATTCGTACCGAACCCACGCAAGCGCTCCGGCAATTCGGCACTCGACAGCGCGCGCGCAACTTCGGCGCTCAGCTTGCTCACGATCTCCTTCGGCGTCCCACCCGGCGCGCAGAGGCCATACCACGAATAGACGTCGAACCCCTTGAGGCCAAGCTCGTCCAACGTTGGCACGTCCGGCAGCTGCGGAGAACGTACGCGCGTCGTGACCGCGAGCGGCGTAACCTTGTCCGCATTCTGCTTGACGTAGCCCCGTGCGGACGGAAGCGGGTTGAAGTACATCTCGATGTGACCGCCCAGCAGGTCGGCGATCACCGCCTGCGCGCCCTTGTACGGCACGTGGACCGTCGAAAGATTCGCCTCGCGCATGTACAGCTCCGCAACGAGGTGCGTCACGTTCCCGCGACCGGCGGAGGCGAAGGACACGTTGCCCGGGTTCGCCTTGATGTGGGAAACGAACTCCGGATACGTTTTCGCCGGCAGCTTCTTGCTGACGACCAGCACCATCGGCGCCGTGGCGACGAGTGACACAGGAATGATGTCCTTGCCGACCGTATAGGGGACCTTCGGATAAAGGTTCGGGTTGATTGTCATCGCTCCGGGCGAGCAGATGAGCAGCGTATAGCCATCCGGTGGGGCCTTCGCGACGAACTCGGTTCCGATCATGGCGTTCGCGCCGGCCTTGTTCTCGACGACATAAGGTTGACCCCAAGTCGCCTGGAAGTGATCGCCAAGGCCGCGCGCAATCGGATCCAGGTCGCCTCCAGCCGGGAACGGAACGACGAACTTGATCGGCTTGCTCGGATAGGGCTGCCCATGTGCCACCGTGGAAACTGCGGCGAACAGCAGCACCGTGAAAAGATGCACTACGCGGATCATGGCTTGCCTTTCTGGGGGTAAGAGGTCGGCGCTGGGGCATGCTTTGCTTTCGGACCTCGACTGACGGGGACCGGCTTGCCGAACTCGCGCTCCACGCCATGGTGTGCAAGGTAGTCCTTGGCCCGCGGCACCAGCGGATTGCGGGCGCGCTCGACGTAATAGGGGATCAGCGGCTTGTACCAGTCGAAGATTCGACGCAGCTCGGCGACCGGCTCCTCGGCGACGTCCACGCGCAAGTCGCATCGCGAATAGCTTTCCTTTCCGAACACGAGGATGCCCGCGGAAGTCTGTCCCTCCTCCTGACCCCCCGCGTCGCGGCCGGCCTCGATCGCTCGCAGTAGCCGATCTTCGAGATCGAGTTCCGCGGTGGCGAGAAACTCCTCCGAGATCGCCTGCGCGACTTCGGGTCCTGCCAGAACATTGCCCATCGCAACGTGGTTATCGCCGATGATGTGCCCCGCCCACGCGATATTGTCGTCGCCCGTGAATGCGGCGGCGTGGCCGTCACCGTTGACGACGCCGATCTGGCGCTTTCCGGGCCACTTATCGGTCGAGACGAGTTCAGCGACGACCTTGTCCGGCCACCATCCCGATTCGACGAGGCGCAACCCTAGCGCGCCCAGCCGAGGATCGGGCACCGATTGAAACGCGACGGCGCCGTCGCGGCTTACGTTGACACAGCGATTTACTACAGCGGGGGAGCTGGTCGCGATTCCGATACCGAGGTGGCCCGTTCGCTTGCAGCGCCCGACGACGGTGAACGTCATTGATCGTCGTGCGAGTTGATTTAGCCAGCATCGAGCATAACGCCGCGCCGGTCGGGCTCGCAATCACCGAGCGCGATCGCTTTGCCAAGGCACGAACGCAGAGTTGTTGCTAGCAGCGCGGCCATAATCTACGCTCGCCGGGGCGCCTCGTGACACGCTCGTGGATTTCACGGCGCAGTCATGCAGTGACCGGTCGTTTGAGAGATTCTTCCACCGTTATTCCATCACCGCCCAACAGCGGC
>DATLOI010000084.1:0-19919 GCA_035536295.1 Casimicrobiaceae bacterium | reverse complement strand
GACGGGGGTGACGGGGGCCACGGGTCCGATCGGTCCTGCCGGACCGCAAGGTCCAAACGGAGCAACCGGTGCAACGGGGGCGACGGGGGCCACGGGTCCGACCGGTCCTGCCGGACCGCAAGGTCCAACCGGTGCAACGGGGGCGACGGGGGTGACGGGACCTACGGGCTCCCAAGGACCCGCTGGCTCGGCAATCACGGCCACCCCCGTCGTCACGGTGTCGGCCAACTACACCGCGACCGCCAACGACTACACGGTGTTCTGCAACGTGACCGCGGCCGCTCGCACGATCACGCTGCCTGCGGCGGCGGCGAACGCAGGCCGGATCTATGTCGTTCGCCGCGTCGGCACCGGCGGCAATGAGTGCATCGTCACGCCTGTTAACGGCGGAATCGTTACGCTCGACACTCCTGCTTTCGCGCCCCGCGCGGTCACTGTGCAATCGGACGGAACTACCTGGCATCCGATCTCGGAGAGCCATCAGTAGCACAGTCAACGCGCCGAGCGCCGCATGCTGACTCGGCGCCGCGCCAGCGTACTCAGCACTTACGCGAAGTTGGATCGGACGAGCGGCGCTTCAGCCTCGGTCCAGCGCTTCGATGCACGAAGACACTGAAGTCGCGTGACGCGCCGCCATTCGGCGGGATCGTGTACGTCCGCGACGCGAATCAGCCGAATCGAGCGCCGGACGTCCGGCCGCAACCAAGAAAACGGCGCGATGCCTCGCGCCGTTGCCGTGCAATTTCGTTCGCGGCTAGCTTCGCTTGAGAGTCAACCGATCGACAACGCCGGTCACGCCCTCGATGCTGCTTGCGAGCTCTTTGGCGCGAGTGCGATTGTTTTCATTGTCGACTTCGCCGGTAAGCGTCACGCGACCGCTAGACGTGTCGACATTGATCTGCAGCGAATCGATGCCGGGTTCCGCCATGAGACGCGCCTTTACGCGCGCCGTCGTTGCGGCGTCGCCAGCCGCGCTGGCCGCAGTCTCCGTTGTCGACGCCGCCGTGCCCGGCGCGCCTGAAGAAGGCGAGGCTGTACTGGCTGTGGTCGTGCTAGCTGTCGTCGTGCCCGCTGCCGTGCCAGTCGTCGCCGGTCCGGCTGACGTCGACGTTGCTTTATTGGGCGCGGCGCCCGTGCGATTCGCGTCCGCGTTGCGGTTGTCGCCGCACGCGGTCAGTGACAATGCGGATGCGACGGCCAGCGCAAGCGCCGACCGCTGAACGATTCGTGCAAACAAATGCGTGTGCATATCAAACCCCTTCGGTTATCAACGGCGATGACATCGCAAGCGCCATGCCCGCGTTGCATGCGCAACGATTTCAGTCGGTTGCCGTGTGGCGCTTGCCGCTGCCGCGAACGCGTCGGTAGCTGTGACGCGTGATCTCTTCCCGCAATGCGACCGGGTCCGCGTATACGGGCGGCACGTCGCCCCCCAGTCCTACAGGTCCGCAGCGCGGCCGTCCTAGAGGCCCGGCCTACGCAAACGAGCCATCAGCGGTTCGCGCACGAGCGAATGCCACCCGCGTCGATGCACTCGATGGCAGCGTCGAGCCCTTCAACACACGCGCGATATGCGCGAGCGCATGCTGAGTGTAAAGAGGCTTTGCCGCGGCGACGCAATCGCGCGGAACCCAGATGCGATAGCCCCGCAGGTACGCGTCGTGCGCCGTGAACATGACGCACGAGTCGGTGGTGAGTCCCGTGATGACGAGCCGGTCGATCGACAGCTCCTTGAGCAGAAACTCGAGCGGCGTACCGAAGAACGCCGAGTGCCGAGGCTTCAGCACCGAATGATCACCTTGCTGCGGCGCAATCAGCTCGGCGAGCCGCCGTGCCGCGCCCCCGCGCGAGATGCAGTGGTCGACGATCGCGTGGATGTCGGACTCCCAGTAGCCGAAGTTGTCGTTCGCGTAAATGACTGGGATCCGCGCGCGGGCAAGCCGCGCCTTGAGCGCGCGCGCCTTCACGGCGGCACGCAACGCATGCGGCGCGAGCGGGCGCGCATCGCTGAAGTCCATGAAGTTCAGGAAATCGACGAGCAACAGCGCCGTCGAAGGGGCGGGCACGTTCGCTACCGCAGACTCGTGCGCTCGGCCGTGCGCGTTTCGCATTGCGTCGCTTCGCGTCGTCGAGCGGCGCGACCGCCGCGTCGCCGACGCTTGTGCGTTTTGAGCGACTGCTCCAGCTTCGTCGAGAGCGGCTGCGCCGATGCGACCAGCAGCGCAAGCGCCCGCGCCTCCTCGGTCGACAGCCGCTCGATGGTGCGATGGCGCTTCGCTGCGACACGCGCGGCGAGCGGATAGTCGAGAACGCCGGGATGGACATAGCTTCGCCGGCACACTGCGAGCGTGTTGCCCAGCGTCGCTGCCGCCATGCGGATCGCGTCGTTGATGACGCGCGTCGTCTGTCGATCGCTCGTCGGCTGGCGCGCATTGACGATGGCGTTGGCCGCGAGCACGGTCGCGCCCCACGTACGGAAGTCCTTCGCCGTATAGTCGTCGCCGGCCACTTCCTTGAGGTAGGCGTTGACGTCGCCCGCGCCGACGCTCGAGACCTCGCCCTTGTCGTCGATATACTGGAACAGCTCGTATCCGGGCAGGTCGCGGCAGCGGCGCACGACGTTGGCGATGCGTCGGTCCTCGAGCGTGATGTCGTGGTCCTTGCCCGATTTGCCGCGAAAGCGGATGCGGATCTTCTGGCCCTGCACTTCGACGTGGCGATCGCGCAGCGTCGTCAGACCGAAGCTTCCGTTTTCCTTGCGATAACGTTCGCCGCCGATGCGCACGCATGTGCGGTCGAGTAGCGAGACCATCGTGGCGATGACCTTCTCGCGCGAAAGCCCCGGTTTCGCGAGATCGCGCTCGACGGCCTCGCGGAGTGAAGGCAGCGCGCGTGCGAAGCGCTCGAGCCGGTCGAACTTGTTGCAGTCCCGCTCGTCGCGCCACTTCGCGTGGTAGCGATACTGCTTGCGTCCCTTCGCATCGCGACCCGTCGCCTGCAGGTGGGCGCGCGGGTTGCGCGATATCCAGACGTCGGCCCAGGCAGGCGGCAATGCGAGCTTCGCGATGCGCTCGAGCGTGCGTTCATCGGTGATCTTCGCGCCCGCGGCATCGACGTAGCTGAAATCGGGCGGCGACCCCTGACGTCGAATGCCCGGCTGCGCGTCGATCGCGTAGACCAGGCCGGCCGACTCGAGGACATCGACGATCTCGGCCGTCAGCTGCGGCGTTTCGGGTAATCGAGGCTCGCTCATCGGGGCACCACGATAGCGCCGCATGCGATTAGCGGCAAAGTGCGCAGCGCCCCATCGCGCTGTAGGACGTGTCGGAATGAAACGTGCATCCGCTTGGTTCGATTTCAACCGGAGACCGTCATGCAGAACCGCACACGCAACGCATCGCCCGACGACCAGGCGCCGAAGCCGCTGTTTCCCGAGCAACATCAGCAGGGCGTCGGTCTTGAAGCGAAGCTGGATCCAAAGCCGCGCTACGGCGCGCCGCAGTACAAGGCCGCTGCCAAGCTCGAAGGCAAGGTCGCGCTGATCACCGGCGGCGATTCGGGCATCGGACGCGCCGTCGCCTATCTCTACGCGCGCGAGGGCGCGGATATCGCGATCAACTACCTCGCCGAGGAGCAGCGCGACGCCGAGGAGACGCAACGCGCCGTCGAATCGACCGGACGATCCTGCTTGTTGCTTCCGGGCGATCTGGACAGTGCGGAGTTTTGCAAGTCGCTGGTCGACAAAACGGTCGAGCAGTTCGGCCATCTTGACGTCCTCGTCTCCAACGCCGCCCATCAGAACCGCAAGGAGAGCCTTTCCGAGGTGACCGACGAGGAGTTCGACAAGACGTTCAAAGTGAACGTCTACGCGTACTTCTGGCTTGCCCGTGCAGCGCTCGAGGTGATGCCGGAAGGAAGCGCGATCATCGCCACGAGCTCGCAAACCGGCATCAAGGGATCGGCCCTGCTGCCCGACTACTCGGCGACGAAAGGGGCGATCAACGCATTCTCCAAAGCGCTCGCCGTCAAGTTGATCGAACGCAAGATCCGCGTGAACGTCGTCGCGCCGGGACCGGTGTGGACGCCGCTCAATCCCGCCGATGACGGCATGACGCCGCAAAAGGTCGCAGAATTCGGCAAGGCCAGCCCGATGGAGCGGCCTGCTCAGCCCGAGGAGCTCGCGCCCGCGTACGTGTTCCTTGCATCGAACGCGGACTCTTCGTACATCACGGGCTTCGTGCTGCAGGTGATGGGCGGGGAAACCGTTGGGGGATAACCATCGCCCCACCCACCGGTGGGTGGGCGCACGCGTCGCGAGTGTCGCTCGTTGTTGCGTGGGTTGTTTCCGCGCGCGGTGACCGGCCGCCCCTAGCCGCGCGCGTGGATTTCACTCGAGGAACAACGCGCTGTGCAGCCACCGCGCCTGCGGACGCGTGTTTCCTGTTCCTAAAAGAAAATCGCCCCGGTTTGCAAAGCCGGGGCGATTGCAGGGCCTGGTGACTTAACTAGCGCACGCGTCCGCGACGGAACAGATTGACGATCGCGAGAAGGATGACGGCGCCCAGCAGCGACACGAGTAGCGAGCCGATGCTGAACACGTTCTCGTTGATCGTGGGCAGGCCCACGAGCGGCGAGACCAGGAAGCCCGCGATCAGCGCGCCGACGATGCCGACGACGATGTTGAGCCCCACACCCTGCTGTGCGTCGGTTCGCATGATCATGCTAGCGACCCAGCCCAGAATACCGCCTACCACAAGCCATGCGATCAAGTTAATCACGTCGTTTACCCCTTTCGTAAGTTGAACTCCCGGCGAGACACGCGGTGAAATGCGGTCCTCGGCGCTTCACCTTAGCAGCCGGCATGCCAGCGTCGACATCTTTCTTTCGAGACGCTGCTGGCGCAGCCGGTTAGGGCGTCGGGCATTTCGATTCTACGTCCGCGGCGGCCGTTTTGCTTGTAAAAGTTTCCGACCACCGCACGGTGAATTTCAACGGGGTCGGCGTAGCCATCGCAAGGTGGTTCCGGAGAGCACGTCGCGACTTTCGACTTCAACGACGTCGAGTTCGTCGAGCAATTTGACGATCTCGTCGACGGCGGCCTTCACCGAAGCCGACGATCACGGAAAGACGCGGTCGCTCCCGAATGCAGCGGATCGCAACCGAGCGTCCGCACGGCGCGATCCATCATCGACGAACGGTAGACAGGGGCGCGCCGAATGAAAGATCGAAACCGAACTGGCAGTCCTCCGGCGGCACGCCGTTGATCCGATCGATCAGCCCGACGGCGATGCCTCTCCGGCCCATGGCCAGCCGGCGTGTGCGAGCGTGGCACGCAACGCGGATCTCGAATCGCTTCGTAGAAGACAGGACGACGATGCGACCGCTTATGCAATCCGCGCATCGCTACGCGTTCCGGCCGCGAGCGAAGCCGCAACATGCGCTGCATCGCGGCACGCGACCGCCTTCCCGTGCGTCCGGCGCGACGGCGCACCGGAAAGGCGCGTCTTCGCTTCGTCGCGCAACCCCTTCGCGGAAACGGCCACGATCAGGTCCGCCATCGCGTTCGCCGTCGCATCCCACGACGTTTGCTCGACGTGCCGGCGCGCACGTTCGCTGCGCAACGTTCGCGCCGCGGCGGTCTCGAGGAGCGCACTCTCGCATGCCGCGATGAACGAGACCGCGTCGTCGCCAACGCCGACGACATCGCCGTACAGATCGACGACATCGACGATCGACGTCGACACGATCGGCTTGTCCGCGGCCAGGTATTCGAGCGTCTTCGTCGGACTGATGTAGCGCGTGTGCTCGTTGCGCGCGAAAGGTAGCAGGCACACGTCCCAGCCGGCAATGAGCGACGGCAAGGCTTCGTAGGGCTGTTGCGGCATCCAATGAAGGTTTGGTGCCCGCGGCAGCGTGGCCGCATCGATCTTGACCACCGGCCCGACGTAGAACCAGTGCCAGTCCGGCTTCGCCGCGGCCACTGCCCGCACTAGCTCGACGTCGAATCGCTCGTCGATGACGCCGTAGAAGCCGAGCCGCGGCCTGCGGACGCGGGCGATGTCGGCGTGCACGTGCGCACCGCGCCGTGCCGTCGCAAAGTGCGCGGCATCGACACTGCTCGGAAAGCAATGCACGTCGTCGTGCAGCGCCCGCTTGCTGCGGTAAAGGCTCGGACCGCCGGTGAACACGACGTCCGCGATGCGAAACAGCGCGGACTCGCGCTGTGGCAGCTGGCGCGGGGCGAAGCGGAACGCGGAAAGCTCGTCCATGCAGTCGTACGCCACCGCCTCCGGCGCGAGCCCCTGCATCAGCGGCAACGCCATCGGCGTGAATGTATAGATGCCGTAACGGACGATGCCGCGCGCGCGCAACGCCTGCTCGATCATCGGTCGGATCGCCGGGATCTGGTCGTCATGGAAGCCGCCGCTCTTGACCGATGTATGCGCACGCAAGAGCGTGATGCCATCCACCGGCGAGACGATCTCCAGTCGCGGAGGACCCTCCTCGAAGCACGGCTCCTCGATGACGACGACGTTGAAGCGGCGGGCGAAGCGCGTGATCAGGTGCTGCGGTCGCTGCCACACCGAATCCCAGCGCAAATGGGTGAAGACGATCAGGCTGTCCATCGGGATTCTCTCCGCGCAAGGAGCCGCACGTTCGTTTGACGAACGACTCGGCGCCGCTGCGAGCGCTCGCGCATACGAGCGATTGACCACGCGCTTTCCGCCGCTCGGAACGTCGCACGGCACCACGTCGCAGACGCCGCTGTGATGCCATTCGTTCGGCCGGTCCCAGTCGGGTCGATCGATGAACGGATAGACGCATGCACCGGCCACCGGCTGACGCTGCGACTGCATCGCCCGGATCTCACCGATGATGTCGCGCAACCAGTCCGCGCGTCCGCTGCCGAAATGGCTCGTCTCGGCGATCATGAACGGCAGTCGGTAGCGTGCGTGCAGTTCGGCGGTCAGGCTCGACAGTGGTCGTCGGCGCGGATCTCGCAGGTGCCAGCGCAGAGGCTTCTGCGACGGCACGACCCATTGCGAGCTGTGATAGTGGTTGAGGCCGAGCATGTGCACGCGGCTTTCGACCGGAAACCGCGACTCGAAAGCCGGATCGCAAAGCATGTCCCAGGCGTCGTATTGCGCGCGTAGCTGCGCCTGAACCTCGTCGATGTGTTCCGGGGCGTCATCACCTGCGACGGCGTGAATCATAGGATCGGTGTGAAGAAAGCGAGCGCCGGGAATCCGCTCGGCGATGGCCGCAGTTCCGAGCACCGCGGCGCGGCACATTCCGCGCTTGAGCCGCGCCGCTTCGAGCGCCTTCTCGCCGGTCCACGCGGCGCCCGTTCGCCCATGAGTCAGGAGCCAGCAGAGGAACGAGATCTCGTTGACAGGATTGAACCAGCAATCAGCTTCCACGTAGGGCTCGAGCGCGCTCGCGGCCTCTGAGCAGAAGCGCGCGAAACGATCATGGCTGCGTTCGTCGAACGGATCGACGTCCGCTGGAATGCCGAAGTGCCACAGCGACCACACGACGTCGATGCGCTGACGCCGCGCTTCCTTGGCATAGAGAATTGCGCGCGAGAAGTCGAATCCACGCCCGTGCGTGGACACGCGCCAGCCGACGCTCTCGCGAACTGTACGCATTCCGAGCGCGCGCACACGTCGATAGTCGCCGCGGTACTGTCGCGCGTGACCGGTCAACGCGCCCATGTCGACCGCGACGCCGTGCGTATTGACATGATCGGCCCCCTCGAAACCCGCCATCCAGAACGAGCCAAAGGGCGCAGCAGGTTCGTCGGCGACGTCCGCCATTGGATAGGACGACATGGAAACGTGAGGGCGATCGGTCGCATACGTCGCGCACGCGATCGGGCCGGTATGAGGTGGCGATCGCGTTTGCAAGGGGCGTGCCGACGCTCGAACGAATGAACGACCTGCGCCGGCCCGCGTGGGGGCGAGCTTTAGTCCCGCCGTGAGAGCGTCGCCTCCACGCAATTACAAGTGCGGAGGTTCGGTAGGAACTTCGCGTTGATTCGGCGGCTCGCTATCGGGCGGAGCACCGCGTCATCACGCGATACCGGCGCAGGACCGGTCACGTAGGAATACCGACGCGGACAGTCTTACAGAGGACCTGCAATTCCTTCCCGCCGGCGCAGGAATTACCACTGGGTAGGGTACAGCGGCCTATGCTTCGCCAAGAATCAGCAGCTTGAACGACCGCCGATCGGGGAACAGAACTTGCGCAAGCCCTCCGTTGGATCGCATCGCCCCCAGTCATATAAGGAAACCCATGCCTCACGCTTTGATCGTCGACGATGACCCGACGTCTCGCTCCGCTCTCGCCGAACTGATCGCGCGCGACGGTTTCACGACCTCGCTCGCATCGTCGCTTGCCGAGGCGCGCGAGAGCTTGGACCCGGTTCCCGACCTCGTGCTGGTTGATCTCGTGCTTCCCGACGGCAGCGGCATGGAGCTCCTGTCCGAGCCGGCGATCGCGCATCAGAGCGACATCGTGCTCATCACCGGTCATGGATCGGTGGAAAGCTCGGTCAACGCAATGCGTCTTGGTGCGGCCGACTATCTGACGAAGCCGCTCGATTCGCAAAAGCTGGCCAGTATTCTGAGCCGCGTGTCGCAGCCGCCCGGGGGACCGACGAAGCAGGGCTTCGGGCGACTGATCGGGACGTCGCCGCCAATGCTGAAACTGTTCGCGGCGATGACGCGCATCGCGCCGACCGACGCGACGGTCCTGATCATCGGTGAAAGCGGGACCGGCAAGGAGCTCGTGGCGCAGACGCTGCACGAGCTTTCCAACCGCGCGCATGCCCCGTATCTCGCGGTGAACTGTGGGGCCGTTTCTCCGAATTTGATCGAGAGCGAGCTGTTCGGTCACGAGAAAGGCAGCTTCACCGGGGCAACCCGCCAACATACGGGGTTCTTCGAACGCGCACACGGCGGCACGTTGTTGCTCGACGAGGTCACCGAGATGCCGCCCGACCTGCAGGTCCGGCTGCTGCGCGTGCTCGAGTCGCATATGGTGAGCCGCGTCGGTTCGACGGAGACGATCCAGACCGATGTGCGCGTGATCGCGGCGACCAATCGCGATCCGTATCAGGCGGTGAAAAGCGGAAAGCTGCGCGAAGATCTGCTCTATCGGCTCCAGGTCGTTCCTCTTCATGTGCCGCCGCTGCGCGAGCGCAGGGGCGACATAAGCGTGCTAACGAGCTACTTCCTGTCGCAGTTGAACGCGAAGGGGGCGACCAGCAAAATGTTCAGCCCGTCCGCGCTGGAGCGCATGGAGCGCTACGACTGGCCGGGCAATGTCCGCGAACTTGCGAATGTCGTGCAGCGCGCATGGATTCTCGCGGAGGGCCGCGCGATCACCCAGCCGGTCCTGCAACGCGAGACGGTGCTGGGTACGGTGTCCCCCGCAGCGACCGGCTTCCAGGTCACGGTCGGCGAGTCGCTGGCCGACGTCGAGCGACGGCTGATCCTGCACACGGTGCAGCGATGCCGTACACGCGAGGAAGCGGCACGCGTCCTGAAAATCAGCACGAAGACGCTGTACAACAAGCTGCGAGTGTACGAGGCCGGCGCGCGGTGGCGGGAAGGACATGGTGCGCCTTCGTGGAGTACGCATGAAGCGGACAAACTGGTCCAGTGACCGGCACGCCGACGCGCCGGCCGATTTCAGTCCCCGCTTCCGCTGACACCGAGCCGATCGAGCCGATCACGCGCGCGCTCGCTGCTGCGGGACTCGCGACGCGGCTGGCGCTTCCATCGCTGATGCATGCGTTCAAGGGCCGATTGCACAACCTTGCAATGGTCACGGAGCTGCTCGAGCACGAAACGACGAACGTCGCGGACTTGAGCGCGCTCAAGAGAGCCGTCGCTCATCGGGTGAGAACGTTGAGCGCACAAGTCAAGCATCTGCAGCGCGAAGCGCGCGCCGTGGAGAATCTCGCGGGCATTCCGCAGATCGGCGAGACCTCGACGTGCGACGTCGACCAGTGCCTCGCCGAAATGACGCCATCGATGCGCGTCGAGGCGGCCCGCCGCCAGATACGGCTCGCTGTCGAATCCGGAACCGCAACGGGTAAGGTGCCATGCCGTCCCGACGTGTTCGGCACGCTGCTTCTGAGCTGCGCCGTACACACGATCCAGAGGACGTCCGACGGCGGTTCGGTCGCGATCCGCGCGCGCGTCATGGATGCGACGATCGTCGTTGCGTTCATCGGCGAACCGTCCGTCGACGCAAGCGAGCAACGCGCGGTCGAAGCACGGCTGCTTCAGGACTTGGCTCGCTCGGGGGGTGCACAACTCGACCTTCACTCGCATCTCGAGCTGCGCTTCACGAAGAGTCCGACGTAGGACGTTCGGATGGGCTGCTTTTGCCTACACCACGCGCCGATCTCGCCCGACATCGCGCGGTGGCGCGTTCGACCACAATCGCGATCAATGCATCGAAGCGCACGCTTTGCGCGTTCGAGCAATGTCAAAAGGAGAAGCGATAATGGATCGTGCAACCCAACTGAAACGCGGCGCGCTGACCGCAGCCCTCGCGCTTTGCTTCGCCGCACCGGCGTTCGCGCAGGGCGGCGGCGGCTCGAACTCGATGCAAAATCCGAACAATCCGACGTCCAACAAGCATGGGACGTCCGCCGGCACGACAAGCCCGCAGGAACAAGGCGTCACCTCGAAAAGTGGAACGACGGGAAGTGCGACGACCACTTCGTCGGCGGCGGGCGGTGCGGCCTCGGGCGCGGCATCCGCGAATACGACGCGCGGTGCGCCGGACAACACGAACTCGAAGGTTCGTACCAATGCCGACATGAATAGCTGGGTGAAGGGCTATGCCGGCGACCACAAGGGCCGCATCTCTCGCCAGGCGTATCTGGACGAAATGGGCCGCCGCTGGGACGCGATGGACCGCAGCAACGAAGGCCTGACGCCCGCCGAAGTCAGCCGGCTGACCGGCAAGGTCGATGTGAGCCATTCCGCCGTGCCTCGCACAGGCTCGGACGTGCAGGCAGGCAACATGGGTCCGACGAACGTTAAGAAGTAAACGCAGACAGCCGACGCGTTGGAAGGGCAAGCCACAAGGCTTGCCCTTTTGTCATCGGCGCGCTCGATGTCGCGAGCGGGCCTTCGCGAGTGCGTGTGTGAACGTCGTGGAACTCATCGGCTTCACCCAATGCTCATCGATGCCGCAGGCCATTGAGCGCTCGATGTCGTCCGCGTGCGAGAATCCAGTGAACGCGATGAGCAATGCGCTGGGCAGCACGGCGCGGACTTGTTCGGCGAGAGCATGGCCGCCGCGTTCGGGCATGCCGATGTCGAGGACGACGACATCGGGCTCCATTTGTCGAACAGCTTCCAGCGCCTCGCTTTCGCCATAACACACGGTCGTACGGTAGCCCTCGAGCGAAAGAAGGTCAGCGAGCGTGTCGGCTGCGTCGACGTTGTCGTCGACGATGAGAACGTGCGCGACCGCTTCTGCGTAAAGCATCTGCGGTGTGCGCATCTGCAAGGGGCAAGAGAAGCGATGTCACCGCCCGCGCGCCGCCATGAGGCAGGGCGCGGGCGACATCATGCCGTGATCAAGCGATCACGTTATTCCTTACTGCGGCTGCTGCCACTGCTCGTCCCGCCGCTCGACGACGAACCGCTCGTACCGCTCGAACCCGGCGACGACCCCGATCGGCCGCTCGACGAACCGCCCAACGACGAACCGCTGGCGCCGCTCGATCCCGTCGAACCGCTGGAGCCGCTCGATCCCGTCGAACCGCTGGAGCCGCTCGAACCACCACTGCTCCCATAGGACCCGCTGGTACTGCCGCCAGACGATCCGCTCATGCCGCCGGACGATCCGCTCGATCCGCCCGATCCGCTCGATCCAGACGTGCCGCCGCTCGAACTCCCTGACGTCGACGACCCGCGCGAGATGCGAACGTTGTTCTGCACGTCCTTGACGCCGGAGATGTTGTCGGCCAGGTCCTCGAGCGAATAGCGCATCCAGCGGTCGCTCACGGTTCCGTCGAGCGTGACAACACCCTGCTTCACCTCGACCGTGATCTCGCTGGCATCGATGTCGTCGTTGTTGGAAAGCCGCTCGCAGAGGTCCTCCTTGATGCGTTCGTCCGAACGCTCCCAGCCGCGCGGACCGCGCCGCTGCTGGCGTCCCATCGAGCCCGACGAACGACTCATGCTGCCCTGACCCGAGCCACCGCCGCCGTATTGTGAGGACGAGCGGCCCTGCGAGCCGTAGCCACCCTGAGAGCCCTGGCTGCCATAGCTCTGATTCGACGAGCCCCAGTCGCTTTGCGAGCCACCATAACCGCCCTGCGAGCCACCGTAGCCGCCTTGCGAGCCATATCCGCCAGCACCGTATGAGGAGCCGCCTTGTCCGTATTGCGAACCCCCGCCGCCGTGCGAACCGGATCCGCCCTGTGAACCGTAGCCGCCTTGCGAACCGGAACCTTGCGAACCGTAGCCGCCGCTTCCGTATTGCGAGCCGCCTTGTGATCCGGAGCTTTGCGAGCCGTAGCCGCCACCTCCCTGTCCGTACTGCGAACCGCCGTAACCGCCCTGCGGACCGGACCCGCTACCGTACGACGAACCGCTCTGGCCGTACTGGGAGCCGCTGCCATAACCACCCTGCGACCCGCCCTGGGAGCCGCTCCATTCGCCTTGTGAACCGTAACCGCCTTGTGATCCGCCTGAACCGCCTTGTGATCCACCGTAGCCACCTTGCGAACCGCCGTAACCGCCTTGCGATCCACCGTGACCACCTTGCGATCCACCGAAACCGCCCTGCGAGCCATAGCCACCGAGGTCTTCGTCGGAGCCGCCATAGCTGCTCGTGCCACGCGAACCGCCATACCCTTGCTGTTCGCTAGGTTCCCAGCGTCCGCCGTAGCCCTGGCCGCCGCCTTGCATCCCGTACTGACCACCCTGCGACCCGCCGTACTGGCCACGCTGCCCGTAGCCCTGCCCTTGCTGGCCGTAGCCCTGACCGGATTGCGACTCCTGACCACGTCCCTGTCCGTATCGATCGTCCTGCGAGCCGCGTCCTTGTTGCTGCCAGTGCCGCGGTTCCTGTCCCTGATTGCGTTGATTGTTTCGTCCTGCCATCGAATACCTCCTCATGTGTCGGCGACGCTCGTTAGCGTGCGTCGAGTTTTTGCAAGTTGCATGCCGCTTGCAACGTCAAGCCAACGAAGGGGATTGATCCGCTGAAGCGGCAGCTTTTGCGGGTAATTGCTTTCAATCGCACAACAGCGCACGCGGTTTGCTCCACCCTTCGCGAAAACGTCATCGAAAGGTGCCACCATCGTCTGCGGATCGAGCCACACATGAACGCTATTCCGCTCGTGTCCGCCATTGCCGCGACCACCAGCCTCCTCTTCACGTTGTCGCGACGCAACGATTCGGAACTCGACCGATCGCATGCACGAACGACAGCGGAAACCGTCGCGCACACGCGCAGATCGACGGCCCGCCACAAGCGCCGCCGCTTGAATCGGATGCGCGCGCAAGGTTCGAGGGCGTGCGTTGCCGCGCGGTCGGGGGCAGTGTTCGTTTCGCGAGTCGGCCATGCCGCACGCCAGCGCGACGAGTTCCTCGCCGTGCTTGCGCACGAGCTACGTAATCCTCTGGCTCCGATCCGCAACTCCGTGCAGATCCTGCAGAAAGCCCCCACCGACGTCGAACGCGTTCGCCGTGCCACGCGGACCATCGATCGTCAGACGTCGCTTCTCGTGCGTTTGATTGATGATCTGCTTGACGTTGCGCGCATATCGCAGGGCCTCGTTGGCCTCAAGATCGTGCCGCGCACGGTGGTGGCGCTAGTAACCGCAGGGCTAGAAGCTGCCCGGGCCAGCGCCGAGGCGACTGTCCCCCCGATCGTGGTGGAGCACGCCGATCCGGCCGCCGCGGTGATGGTCGATCCACTACGCGCGGAGCAGATCGTGGCCAATCTCGTGTCGAACGCCATCGACCACAGTCCGCCCGGCACACGGATACTCGTGCGCACGCTGACAAACGATACGTTGGCCACGATCGAAGTGATCGATCAGGGCTATGGCATCGCACAGCACGCGCTGAGTGAAATCTTCACGATGTTCGCGCGTCCGGATGTCGGTTCACGTCGCCGGCTGCGCGGGCTCGGCGTCGGCCTTGCCTTTGCGAAACAGCTCGCGGAGCAGATGGGCGGCAGTATTTCAGCGGCCAGCGCCGGTCGCGGAGAAGGCGCGACATTCACCGTGTGCTTGCCTTTGGTGCGCGCCGGCGCGCCTTCGGGGACTGACCGGCCGCCGGGCTCCTCAGCACCTACTCCTTCCCACCGCGAAACATCGCGCGACGTTGACGACGCTTCTAGCTGAACTCACAAGGGTCATGAACTTCTGTTCGACGATCGGAGCGTGCAAAGTACTGGTGAGGGTGCGGTGCGCCGAGCCATGCGCTCAGACAGCTCAGCGGATGCTCCACGTACGTTGAGCGTACGCAGGCGAGCGCGGATGCTCATCCGCGCTCGTGCGTCTCACGTAAAATCCGACGTTACGGAGAGGTGGATGAGCGGTTTAAGTCGCACGCCTGGAAAGCGTGTTTAGGGTAATCCCCTAACGCGGGTTCGAATCCCGCCCTCTCCGCCAAGATCGGACGGACATGGTGGCAAAGCGGTTTTACTGAGCCCGAAGTCCCTGCGTTCTGTTGCGGGTTGCTCGCCGCGGACTGTGCTGAGCTTGAGCTGGAACCGGTGAGCGACCTGCGCACGTGCACCATAAATCTTATCGATCGGTCCAAGCGCTTCCCGCACCGCGTTGGGAAGGCTGACGAGTGGGTCTGGTGCCGAGTGAATAGCCGATACGCCTTAATTGTTGAAGACGAAGTTGTCGGGCGTTCGCTTCACCCGCCGCGCCGCGTTCTCCTCGCTTGGCAATCCTTGGTAACTGCTGTCAATCTCGACGATAGGGAAGTGACTTGCGTAGTAGCGCAGCCGCTCCTCGGGTGTATTTTCAGCAACGGATAGAACTTCCATGACTCGATGGGAGTCTTGGCCGTCCACGAAGACGCGCCTACGACAATTTCGCCCATCGCGGGCCTGACCGTCCGAAACACATTCGATCGGGCACATGCAATCGCTGCGCCGCTACCGTATATTTGTACGGTATGCGCATCGCCGTCGTCCCCATGCGTTCTCGAGGAAGTCCGCTCGCGCGCTACCAGATACGAAGGCCCGGCCCTGGTGCGGCGATCTTCGGATCGAGAAGATACGAGACGGAGAGTTGAGGCGCTACGTCCGCACCGCCAGCGTCGTACTCACTGACAAGCCGAGAGCGATTGAGGTGCTCGGTCGATTGTATGAACCGCAAACTAATCGCCATGAGCCCGCAGGCGTCACGCTTTCAGGCTTCGAGCGCGTCGGCTATCGAACTTATGCGCAGAGTGGCGCGTTCGCCATGTTGAAGATGCGTGGAGCGCAGTTGAAACCGGCCGCGGGTTCCCTTTCCCGCCTGCTGTGCCTCGGCGGCGAGGGGCGCAGCAAGGAGCGCGCCTGTGGCGATCAGGAATTGTCTGCGTGGTACCTCGCTCATGCTCTTCTCTTCGGGACGCTTCTTGGTCGCGTGCAAGAACGGTTAGCTCCAAAACGGAGTCTTCAACAGAATAGGCCCTGCGCCCGAAGCGTTGGCGAGTAGCAACGCAACAATGACGGTTTGTAACCACCGTTTCATCGTTCCTCCTTGCGGTCGACCGGAGACCGGCCGTGCGATCTGCCAGTACTTTCCGACAGATGCCAACAGCCGGCATTGGTGCCGTATATTTGTGCGGTATGTCATTGCCGGCGCCCTGGGAACGCTGCGGCGCAGTCAACTCCCGCGCAGATGATTGATGGGCCTGCTACCCTTTTTGCACCTAAAGAGGGGGCTCCCTAGGAATTCCCTTGCGACGAGCTGCCGTAGCTTTTCCCCGAGAGACGACTTCATGACTACGAGATCACGGCGACACTTTTTGACCACAATAGGATCAGCGAGCGCGGCGCTCGCACTCGGTAGGACGACCACGGCGTCCGCTCAGCCTTACCCTTCGCGGCCGGTTCGGTATGTGGTGGCGTTGGCGCCGGGAGGAACGAGCGACATCGTCGCCCGGGCGATCACACCAGGGCTAGGGGCCGCCTTGGGTCAACCCTTCGTCGTCGAGAACCGTCCCGGGGGCGGCGGCGTCATTGGGACCGAGCATGTTGCGAAGTCGCCGCCAGACGGTTACACGTTGCTGCATACCTCCATCGCGTTCTTCACCGTGACTCCGCAGCTGACCAAGGTCAGCTACGACCCGTTCAAGGACTTCGATCCCGTGGCGTTCGTCGGAACAAACGTCGGCATCCTCGCGATTCATCCGTCCGTTCCCGCGACGAACCTCAGCGAATTCATTGCCTATGCAAAGGCGAACCCCGGCAAGCTGAACTATGCGAGCTCAGGAAGCGGGACGGGAGGCCACTTGCTCGGCGAGTTTTTCAAACAGGCCACTGGGATCGTTGCGGAGCACGTGCCATACAAGGGAGCCGCGCCCGCCGTCGCTGACCTGCTCGGCGGGCGGACGCACTTCATGATCGATTCTGCTGTCACGCCGCACGTGAAATCAGGAAAGCTGCGTGCGCTTGCGGTCAACGGCGCAAAGACGTCGGAGCTGATACCCGGTCTTCCCCCGATGGAGAGTGTTCTGCCGGGCTGGAATCCTCCGCAGCAGTACAACTTCATTAGCGCCCCCGCAGGCACGCCCGCTGAAGTTCGTGACCGCATCCATTCGGCGATGACCGGCGTGCTTGCGGATCCGAAGGTCGTCAATACGTTGCGGGAGGCGAGTTACGAACCCTCTTCGGCAACGCCGGCCCAGATACGCGCTCGCATCAAGTCGGACTACGACACGACGGGCGCGTTCCTCCGTGCGCACAACGTGAAGCTCGATTGAATCGGGGCGTCCTGTCTGATTCGTCGTGGTAGTTCCCGTGAATAGCGTGCGCTAGCGATCGTGGTGATCAACCTGCTATCAGATAACGTCGGCCCGATCCCGCCGGAGAGTCTGGCGGCATTGCACGATGCCAATCAACTGTCGGACCTTCCTTACGGCAGCGATAGCATGACGCGTGCGGCAACCGAGGCGCTCAGTCGAACATTCGACCGCCGGGTCATCGTGACCACCGTACCCACGGGTACCGCAGCGAACGCGCTTTCCATGTCCGTACTCTGTCGACCGTACGGAAGCGTGTTCGCGAGCGACTGCGCACACATCCACATTGCGGAACCCGGCTCCACCGAATTCTTCACCGGCGGCGCGAAAATCCGGCTCATCCCTGCAACCGACGGGCGCATTGAGCCAGTTGATGTCGACGATGCGCTTACTCGGGCCGGCAAGGGGGAGCGCCATCGCTCCCCGCCAGACGCGGTGTCGCTGACCAATGGCACCGAGCTGGGGACGGTGTACACGCCGGTACAGGTTCAGGCGCTAGCTGCTGTCGCTCAACGACACAGAGTCAACCTACATGTAGACGGCGCGCGCTTTGCTAACGCGCTGGCACGACTGCGCTGCACCCCGGGGGAGTTGACCTGGCGCGCCGGCGTAGACGTGCTTTCGCTCGGCATGACCAAGAATGTCGCGATGGGCTTTGATGTCGTAGTGTGCTTCGATGAAACGCTGGGCGACGAAGTCGCTTATCGGGCACGCAGGGCCGGGTATACGTTCTCGAGAATGCAGTTTCTAAGTGCTCAATTGATTGCGGCACTCAAAGACGATCGGTGGATTCGCCGTGCCGGAGATGCAAATTCCGCTGCGGCGCGCATTGCAGATGGCCTTCGCGAATTGCCAGAGGTAACGGTTCTCCACCCGGTAGACATCAATATTGTTTTTCTGCGATTGCCGGAACGGGCGGCAGAGGGGCTCGCAGAGCTGGGACTTCGCGTCAGCCATCGCGGAGGCGGCCTTATACGCCTTGTCACTTCATGGGCAACAAACGACGCGATGATTACTGCCACTTTAGGCGCCTTTAAACAGGCACTAGTGACAGCCCGCGAGAACTGATTAGCGCAGCTGCGCCCCGGCAGGGGGGCTGGTGGAGCGAGAGTTCTCAGGCGACCGGCAGAGCGGGTTCATGGCCGCGACTAGTCTCGCCAACCGAGCGCTTCCTGACGCGGAAAGTCGCCCTTCTGATCTTTCGCCACGCGGCTTGACGTCCCCGCTTATACGGCGATTCGGCGAGCGTCGCGACGAACCCCTCTTGCTGGAGCTTCACCGCATCGCGTACAACGCTTCTCGGTGCGTGCGCAGATCATTGAAGTAGTGCTGGCCCGGTGCGCGGGATATCAAAACGTGCAGCGCCTCCTTACAGCGGACAGCATCAACGCGAGCAATAGCCTCGAGAAGATGCTGGCGCATCAAATGGCGGCGACGCACGAACCCTCAATGCGCCTGCTGGATCGCGCGCTCGCTTACGATGCCGGGAGTGCTGGCGGCCGGCCCATTCGTGAAGGCGATTCCGTGGCGGCTTGCCGACTGGCGAACAGTGCCGCGCGACTCCATGTCGGCATTCAACGACTCCGCAGCGACCCTCCGGAAGCTACGAACGGGCGGCAATCAGACTGTGACCGTACAGCATGTGAGCGTCGCCCCGGGCGCCCAGGCGCTCATTGGCAACGTCCGTACCGGGGGGTCTGGTGACAGGTCGCCATAAGAAAAGGCCGCCATCCGGCAGCCCTTTCTGGCGAAACGCTGAGGTTAGCGCGATGCCGGCCTTGCGTTGAAGTCTTGCATGTCGGGCGCGGTTCTTCTTTGCGCCGCATCAAACCACCCAATCCGGCGAGACCGAGCAGGCCAATCCAACTCCAATTCCGGTCATGGCGATCATCGCGGCGTGTTTCCGCCGTCGCCGTCGTCGTGCCCGCGGTAGTCGGCGTCTGTTGGCTCGGCGTTTGGGCGATTGCCGATCCGAAAGCAACGCTTAGGCAGACGATTGCTGCCGGTAGAGTGATCCTGCTGGTGTTGATCATCGTTACTCCAATCCTTAAGAATGCCGTAGGCAACCTACGGCGAATCTGACATGCTCCAAGCGCATGTCGAGTGCGGCAGCTTAGTAGATGCTGCAACGGCAGGATTCTGACCAAGCCCTTACCTGACGTCAGTTATATCCATCCACAGTTATCGCCGAGGAACCACCGCTCGATCGTCTATGCCGAGAACGTGATTACCCGCACCACGAGTGCCGACCGCCCCTAAGGGTCGAATCGGCAATGCGGTGATCAAGAGCACGAGCCTTCGGTGGCGATTTGCTCGTCGACGACCACATGACGCGATCCGCGCGACCTGAGCGACATAGTCCTGCTCATCTCGACTTCGATCATGCCGGCGGGCTGGACGACTTTCCCCGGGCCGTTCATGTGATGCAGGACGAGCGTGACTCGGCGTTCGGACAAGAATGAGTCTTGGTCAATTGAACGATTCCAGCCGAGCGTTGCGGGAAGCGCGTCGGAACGTTCAGCGGGCCAATAATGTCATTCGTGCAAAGGAGATGCATGCCGCACGACTCGAACACGAGACTCAATCGCGGGAGACCTCGGGGCCCACGGGCCCCGGCGCGCCTTGCACAGCAGCCCCGCGTGGCGTGTATATCGGCTGCTCAGGATGGTACTACCGGCATTGGGCCAACGACTTTTATCCGCCCGAGCTGTCGAGTAGTCGATGGTTCGACCATTACGCGAGTAATTTTCGAACAGTCGAGCTTAATGCTCCATTTTATTCCTGGCCAACACTGAAGACGGTAGGTGTCTGGAATCGGCAAGCTGGCGAACGCGACTTTACATTCAATCAAAGTCAACGAGCTTATAACGCATATCAAGCGTTTTGCTCGGACCGACACGCTAGTGC
>DATLOI010000083.1:0-20983 GCA_035536295.1 Casimicrobiaceae bacterium | reverse complement strand
GCGCAGTACCGGTCATCTATCAAGTCTCCTCGTACGCGGTCGGGCAGATTTGAAGCGAGTGCCCTAGGCCCGTACCGCAGTTTAGCACTCGTGATATAGGAGTGCTAAGCGTGGCCGGAAGTTCCCGACTAAATTAGTCGGACAAGTGATCGACTCGATCACCCAGCGCACGCCTGCCCGTTGATCCCAATTGTATGGCGCCATAAGTGGCGGGCCTGTCTTAAACAGTAAGCAGTCACTCTGGCGGAAGCAGGGCATCGACGAACTCAGTCGCGACGAAAGGCCGGAGGTCGTCCAATCCTTCGCCTACGCCGATGAAGCGGATCGGCACCGGGTGCTGCTTGGCGATTGCTGCGACGATCCCGCCCTTCGCCGTACCGTCCAGTTTGGTGACGATAAGTCCCGTGAGCCCGATTGCAGCGTCGAATGCCGTCACCTGGGCGAGCGCGTTCTGTCCCGTGTTGGCATCGAGGACGAGCAATACCTCCTGCGGCGCAGCGGCTTCCGCCTTGGCCACGACCCGTTTCACCTTCTTCAACTCTTCCATCAAATGAAGCTGGGTGGGAAGTCGGCCGGCGGTGTCCGCGAGCATCACGTCGACGTTTCGCGCACGCGCCGCTCCGACCGCGTCGAACGTAACTGCAGCAGCGTCGCCGCCTTCCTGCGTGACCACCGACACGCCGTTGCGCGCTCCCCAGATCGCCAGTTGCTCCCGCGCCGCTGCGCGGAACGTGTCGCCAGCGGAGAGCAGCACCGTGTACCCTTGCTGTTGCAGCCACTTCGCAAGCTTGCCGATCGAGGTTGTTTTGCCTGCGCCGTTGACGCCCGCGATCATGATCACGAAGGGCCGCGCGCCTTCGATCACCAGCGGCTTTTCGAGCGGCTTGATCAACTCGACCAGGGCGTCTCGAAGCATCGAGCGAGGATCGGCGTTGCGTCCTGATCCCGCATAGCGCTCCTTCAGATCTTCGAGCAGATGGCGCGTCGCATCGATGCCAACGTCGGCGGTGAGTAGCGCGAGTTCCAGATCGTCGAGCGCCGCCTCGTCGAGAATCCTGTGGCGAAAAACCCCGGTCAGCGCATCGGAAAGCTTGTCGCGCGACGCCGAAAGCCCGGCGCGCAATCGATCCGACCACGACTGCCGAGCCTCTTCGGTAACAGGCGATGGCGGTGTATCGGGCTGCGGAAGAGGGGTTTCCGAAGGCGGATCGGGTTTGCGCTTGAAGAAATCGAACACGGGAGGACGTCGAGAGAGACGATTGCCGGCGTGGACAAAGCCCGGCCGAAGATGGAATTCTACCGGCCCGGTCGCTTCGCTTTCCCCATTCCCTGTGTCACCCATCAAAGCCAACGCCATCCGCATCGTCGGCGGACGTTGTCGCGGCAGTCTCGTGCGCTTTCCCGCTCATGCAGCGTTGCGCCCCACGCCCGACCGGGTACGCGAAACGCTGTTCAACTGGCTCGGACAGGATCTCACGGGCGCCGCGACGCTCGAGCTCTATGCCGGCAGCGGTGCCCTTTCGCTCGAGTCGTTGTCACGGGGGGCGCAACTCGCCGTCGCAGTCGATCGCGATCCGGAGCTCGTGCGCGCGATACGCGACAACGCCGAGCGGCTTGGCTTGGAGGGATTGGAAACGCATCGCAGCGATGCCGAGCTATTCCTTCGTGCCGAGGCGCGACGATTCGACGTCGTGTTTCTCGATCCGCCGTTCGCGGGGAATCGCTGGCCCGAGCTTTTGCCCGCGTGCGCTGCACGACTCATTGAAGGCGGCGCGATCTACGCGGAAGCGGGACACGCGATCGTTGCGCCGCCCGGCCTTGTCCTCGCCCGCAGCGCGAAGGCCGGACAGGTGTATTACCATCTGCTGCGCCTCGCATGACGACGGTGCACCAACGCGAAGCCCACGATGCTGAAGGTCGTCTACCCCGGCACGTTCGACCCGTTCACGCGCGGTCACGAGGATCTCGTCCGCCGCGCGGCGAGCATTTTCGATCACGTCGTTGTCGCGATTGCCGCAAGCGAGGCGAAACGGCCGCTGTTTTCGGCGCTCGAACGCGTGGACATGGTGCGCGAGGTCGTCGCCCCGTACGCGAACGTTACGGTGGCCAGCTTCTCGACGCTCTTGATGGACTTCGTGCATCAGGTCGATGCGCGGGTGATCCTGCGCGGCCTTCGCGCCGTGTCCGATTTCGAGTACGAGTTCCAGATGGCCGGCATGAACCGCAACCTCCATCCCGAGGTCGAAACGTTGTTCCTTACGCCCTCCGAGCAGTACATGTTCGTCTCGGCGACGATCGTTCGCGAGATCGCGCGCTTCGGCGGTGACGTGTCGTCTTTCGTGCATCCGGTCGTTCGCGAGCGGCTCGCAGCGAAAGTCGCGAAGCATCGCTAGCGGACAAAGTATCGAAATGGCGCTGATCATCACCGACGAGTGCATCAATTGCGATGTCTGCGAGCCCGAGTGCCCGAACGAGGCAATCTCGCAGGGCGTCGAGATCTATGTGATCGATCCCGCGAAATGCACCGAATGCATCGGCCATTTCGATGCGCCGCAATGTCGCGAGGTCTGCCCGGTTGACTGCATTCCTGTCGATCCCGACCGCGTCGAGTCGCGCGAAACCCTGCTGCTCAGATACCAGGGATTGATGGTCGCGAAAGCAGCGGCCTGACGAGGCGTTACGCGCTGCGGCAACTTCGCCGCTAGGGCGTCAGGCGGCAGGTTTCCCCGTGGGGTCATCGTGATGACGTAATCGTCGGTCCGGGCTGTGCGCCGGCGCCGGCAGCCGGTTGGCGCGTCTTTTGCTGCCCTCACTTGCCCGCACTCGAGGCGGGGCGGCGATTTCGCCGCGACCGGAGGGGACATGCTTCGCATAGGCAACTTCTGCAGGGATTTGTTGGGCATTCTCGGCCTGGCACTCGCGCTGGTCGCACCTGCAACCGCGCAGGACGGTGTAACCGACAAAGTCATAGTCATCGGCCAGTCGGCCGCTTTCAGCGGGCCCGCGGCGCAGCTCGGCATCCAGATGCGCGCAGGAGCGAAGCTCTGGCTCGATCACGTGAACGCGCAGGGGGGTGTCAACGGTCGTCAGATCGACCTTCGCACGCGCGACGACAAATACGAGGCGACGCTCGCCGCCGAGAACACGAGAAAGCTCATCAGCGAGGATCGCGTCTTCGCGTTGTTCGCCTATGTGGGCACGCCCACGTCGAGCGCGGCGCTGCCGATCTTCACCGAGGCGAAAGTTCCATTCGTTGCGCCCTTCACCGGCGCCGAGCTGCTTCGACAGCCTTTCAACCGCTACATCTTCAACGTGCGCGCGAGCTACTACGACGAGACCGAAGCGATCATCGAGCATTTGACGCGCATCGGTGCGCGCAAGATCGCGATCTTCCATCAGGCCGACAACTATGGACAGGCAGGCCTCGACGGCACGAACCGCGCGCTGACCAAGCGCAACATGAAACTGCATTCGCTCGGAACCGTCGAGCGCAACACGACCAACGTCGGCGAAGCGGTGAAGACGATCAATGCATCACAACCCGACGCGGTCGTGATGATCTCGGCGTACACGTCGACGGCCGAATTCGTTCGGCAGATGAAGCGGCAAGGAAGCCTTGCGGCTTTCTACACGGTGTCGTTCGTCGGTAGCAAAGCGCTTTCCGACGCGCTCGGCAAAGAGGGTCATGGCGTCACGATCTCGCAAGTGGTGCCGTTTCCATGGAGCCCGCTCACGCCGGTCGTCAAGGAATACCTGGACCTCGCCAAACGCAGCAAGGACTTCGAGGTCAACTTCAGCTCCCTCGAGGGATTTCTTTCAGCGAAAGTGCTGACCGAGGGGCTGCGGCGCGCAGGTCGCGATCTCACGCGCGAGCGATTCGTCGCGGCGATGGAAAGCATCACCAACATGGATCTCGGCGGCTTCGGCGTCGCGTTCTCGGCGAGCAATCACAACGCGTCGAAATTCGTCGATCTCTCGATGATCGGTCGTGAAGGGAAGTTCGTCCACTGATCAGGTATCAGAGTTCGGGGATTCAGATTACTAAGCGCGCCGCACCGCGGCGCGCCCTACTGATCACTGATTAGCTGCCATCGGCAGCCAGTCCGACTCGACGATCGCATCGATCGCCGCCACTTCGGCTTGCAGAGCACGCACCTGGCGCGCGAGCGCTTCCTGTTGCTGGGTTAGCTCGGCGACGCGATCCTCGAGCTCGTCGCTGGCGCGGTGAATCCGCCTGATGCTTTCGAGCCGGCGCTTGAGCTGCAGATGATGCTCCTTCACTTGCGTTTCCAACGGGCTCATCACCGCGCGCAGCCATGCGTCGGCATCGCGGTTCGCGATATCGAAGGCATGCTTCGCGCGCGCGGCGACGGTGTCGAAGAAGCGTCGCATCAAGGCGAACTTGGCTTTGCTGACCATGTTCCACAACGTGTTGAAATGCTCGTTGTACGCCCGTTCGAGCCTGTCGATCTCCTTCTGATACTTGAGCACGGAAAAAGGCGGCGGCACGAACGGCTCGAGGCCGTGCTCGTGCGCAAAGCGCGCGTACATCGCGCGCATCAGCTCGTGTATTTCCGCGGCTTGATGAGCGGCGCTATTCAGATTGGCGCGTAGCTGCGCGAAGAACTCCCCCATCGCCTGGCGCACGCCCTTGGTGAAAGGCGACGCTTCGATGGCCCTGCGCGTGCCCCGCACGTTGCCGCGCAGCGTCTCGAGACCGATCTGATCAAACAGAGCGTTCGTCTGGTTGGTGAAAACGTTGCGCAGCGCGGTGAAACGCACGAGCCCGCGCTCGAAAAGCTCCTTCTCCTCGCGAGCGCGCTCGAGCATGTGCTCGACGACGTCCTGATTCTTGCCGCGAAGCGCTGCCAGCTCGCCGAGTTGCTCGTCGATTCCCGCCACGCGCGAATCGAGAAGCGATCGAACGCTCGCCGCCAGCGCGTGCACCTCGCCCTTGCTCGCGGTCCCGACGATCTCGCGCTTGCCGGGAATGATTCGTCCCGACAACGCATCCTCGAGAATCGGCATCCGGCTCTTGACAAGCAGTGCGTCGTCGCCGTTGACTTTGGCGACGAGCGCTTTCTGGGCGGACACGGCAAACACCTGCTCGTCCGGCACTTCGAGCATCGCGGCGGCCGAGCGCATCTGTCGCGCGATCTCCGCGTCGACGTCATGCGAGCGCTTCAGGTCATCCCACAGCCCGTCGATCTTGTTCAAGACGACGATGCGCCCGCGCTTGGTTGCCGCATCCTCGCCTTTGAGGTGATGCGTCCAAACATCGAGATCCGTGCGCGTCACGCCAGCATCGGCGGTAAGGAGGAACAACACCGCGTGTGCCTGAGGAAGGAGATTCAGCGTGAGCTCCGGCTCGGTGCCGATCGCATTGAGACCCGGCGTGTCGAGGATCACGAGCCCCTGCTGCAGCAGCGGATGCGGAAAATTGATGATCGCGTGACGCCAGCAGGGGATGTCGACCGTACCCGCGTCGCCTTCGGTGAGCGCCTTCATCACGGCGTCGCTGTCGTCGGCCAGTCCGTAGGTTCGCGCGAGGGGGACGGGAACGCGCTTGACCTGCGATACGCGCGCGAGCGCTTCGCTCATCCGCTCCGCCGATGAAAGATCGAGCGGCAGCGTGACCCACTCGTCCGCGTAGTTCTTGTACTCCGCGACCGTGCCGTCTTTTTGCCGGGTCTCGATCGGCAAAAGCCGAATCGAGGGTGGACGCGACGGGTCGTGCAAAAGCTCCGTCGGGCACATCGTCGTGCGGCCCGCGGACGAAGGCAAAAGGCGCGCGCCGAAATCAGCGAAAAAAATCGCGTTGATGAGCTCGGACTTGCCCCGCGAGAACTCCGCTACGAATGCAACGACGAGCTTGTCCTCGTGCAACCGCTCCAGGACACGCTGCACGCGATGATCGACCTGCGCGTCGGCGAGCTCCTGCTCTCCGAGCCAGCGATGCATAGCGGAGATGCGCGCCGACAGGCGCCGCCGCCATTCGCCGTACGCTTCGAAGCGTGCCGCGAGTTCCCTCGTTTGCAACTGAGCTCCCCCTCGTGTGACCTGCCGGGATGGCCAAGTCGGCGACGCGACCATTCGCTTGGCGCGATCCACGTTTGGGCAGCAAGCACAGGACATGCCCCGAGCCGCCGAGCCTGACTGGCGGCCGGTTCTAGGTCAGCGTGGCTGGCAGTGCGGGCAGTGAAAAGACGCGCGCTGACCGAGCCTACTTGCGCGAATCGTCGTACCACAGACGCGGCACGGCAAGCCGGCGCGGCCGTAAACGCGGTGAATGAGCTGGAATCGCCCCGCCGCCCCCTCCGGATCGACGTAGTCGCGTAACGTGCTGCCGCCGCTTTCGATCGCCTCGGTCAGAACTTCGCGTACCGACCCGACGAGGCGGGCGAGCTTCGGCCGCGATAGGCGTCCCGACGGTGTCGTTGGGCGGATTCCCGCGCGAAACAACGCCTCGTTCGCATAGATATTCCCGACGCCGACGACGAGGCGGCTGTCCATCAGCGTCACCTTGATGGCAGCGGTGCGGCCCCGCGTTCGTCGATACAGGTACTCGGGATCGAATGCGTCGCTCAACGGCTCCGGTCCAAGCCCTGCGAGCAACGGATGCTGCGACGGCTCGCCGTCGACGATCAACATCGCGCCGAACCGCCGCGGGTCGTGGTAGCGCAGGCGCGACCCGTCCTCCAGCAGAATGTCGACGTGGTCGTGTTTGCGACGGTCGGTCGCTCGGGTGATGACCCTAAAGCTGCCGGTCATGCCCAGATGGACCAGGAGCGTTGCGTCATCGAGCTTGAACAGCAAGTACTTGCTTCTGCGATTGATCGCGCGGATTGTTCTACCCGAGATTCGCGTGGGCAGATCATCGGGAACCGGCCAGCGCAGTCGTCCGTCGTACACCTGGACCGAATCGATACGCCGGCCGCTGGCGTGAGCGGCGATCCCGCGCCGGGTCGTCTCTACTTCGGGAAGTTCAGGCATCAGGCGCCGCGGACTAAAGCGAAACGACAGCCAAGTGGAAAAGGGTAGCCGCCGGCCGGTTTGGTGGCGAACCCAATATAACCTACCATCGACTCATGCATGGCGACGAGGAATCGATGACGTACCGCAGAACGCGCCTGACGCTCGCGATCATCGTGTCGACAATGGCAACCGCGCTGGGGGCGCAACCGCTTCCCGCGCCTTCCGAGGCGCCGCAGGCAAGCGTGCAGCCCGGGCCGGCGAGCCCCCCGACGGGGATCGCCCCGGACATTTTCTATCGCATGATGCTCGGCGAAGTTGCGCTGCAGCGGGGCGAGCCGGCCTTGGCGGCGCGCGCATTTCTCGACGCGGCTCGCGAATCGCGGGATGCCAAAATCGCTCGACGAGCCGCCGAAGTCGCGTGGATGACGCGACAGCGCGGATTGGCCGAGCAGGCTGCGAAGCTTTGGCTCGAGATTGACGCAAGCGCCGAGCGACCCAAGCAAATTCTCGCCGCGATCGCGTCGGGAACCGGATTTCGCAACAACGAAGAATCAACGGGCGAAAGCGAGCTTCGCGCCCGACTCGAGCGATTTCTGGCCGACGCTGCACTTTCGGGAAGCGGGGTCGGCGAGCCGTTCCTGCAGCTCAACCGCGTCTTTGCGCAACAAAGCGACAAGTCTGCCGTATTCCGTCTGATCGGAGAGCTCGCGCGGCCCTATGCATCGAGCCCGGAAGCACATTTCGCAGTGGCGCTTGCGGGACTCAACACGGGCCTGACGGATGCCGCGATCGCCAAAGCCGCGCTCGAGGAAGTCGATCGCGCACTCGTACTGCGTCCGGATTGGGATCGCGCCGTGCTGCTTCGCGCTGAGATCATCGCCAAGCGCTCGACTGCGGATGCCGTGGTGTATCTCGAGGGCGCCATCGCGAAATCACCCGATTCGCGCGCGTTGCGCGGCGCGCTCGCGCAGTTTCTGACCGAGCAGAAGCGCTACGCGGAAGCGCGCGAGGTGTATCGCAAGCTGTATGCAGGCGACGCGTCGCAGCGTGAAATGCAGTTCGGCATTGCGGTGTTGTCAGTGCAAATGAAGGATTGGGATGTCGCCGAACGCGACCTTCTCGACCTCAAGAAGGCGGGTTTCGGCGATGCGGGGCAAGTCGAGTTCTATCTCGCGCAAGTGTCGGAGGAGCGCGGCCGCCTGGATGAGGCGATCGAGCGCTACAAGTCGGTTCCCGACGGTGAGCGTGCATGGCTCGCGAAGCTTCGCGTAGGCGTCGTGCTTGCGAAACAAGGCAAGCGCACGGAGGCGCGTCGCTGGCTCGGGGACCTTCCAGCCGTGACGATCGAGCAGCGCGTTCAGGTGCGCCAGACCGAAGCGCAGATCTATCGCGACGCGAACGACAACGTTGCAGCGCTTGGCGTGATCGATGCGGCGCTGAAGGAGCACGTCGATCAGACCGATCTGATGTACGACCGCTCGATGGTGCTCGAAAAGCTCGATCGCATCGACGAAGCCATCGCGACACTGCGCCGCCTCGTCGAGCTGCGGCCCGACGACGCGCAGTCGTTGAACGCGCTCGGCTACACGCTCGTCGATCGCACGCCGAATCTGGAGGAAGGCTTCAAGCTGATCGAGCGCGCACTGCAGCTGTCGCCGGCGGACGCGTTCATCATGGATAGCATGGGTTGGGCTTTGTATCGTCTCGGGCGCCTCGACGAGGCGGAGAAGTATCTTTCGCGGGCATTCTTCGAGCGGCCCGATCCGGAGATCGCGGCGCACTTGGGCGAAGTGCTGTTCGCCAAAGGACAGCCGCAAAAAGCTCGCGAGATCTGGCAGTCGCAGCTCAAGGCGACGCCCGACCATCCGGTGCTTCTCGAGACCGTGCGGCGTCACTCGCGTTGAGGTTTTTCGCACGTAGCATCGCCTGCGCGGCGATCGTGCTCGCTGCGGCGTGCTCGACCCCGCTTCGCATCACCGACGAGTCGCAAATCCGCGTCGCCGATGTGTCGTTCGAGGCGAGTGGACGCTTGTCGGCGCGCTATCGCAACGAAGGCGCTGCGGCGGGCTTTCGCTGGACGCACTCGAGCGATCGCGACGAGCTCCTGATCGCATCACCGCTGGGGCAGGCGCTGGCCCGACTGGTCGGAACGCGCGGTAGTGTGCGACTCGAATATCCCGATGGCCGCGTGCGCGAAGCGGGCGATTGGGAAGCGCTCACAACGAGCGCGCTCGGTGCGCCGTTGCCCGTGCGCGGCCTCGCGTGGTGGATACGCGGATCGGGTCATCCGTCGAGCCGCTATGCCGTCGAGCGCGACGATGCGGGCCGGGCGTCGGTCATCACGCAGGACGGATGGGAAATCGTCTATGCATACGACGCCGATTCGCGCAGGCCCTCGCGCATACGCATGAGTTATCCGGACACCGAGATTCGCATCGTGATCGACGACTGGTCGTCGCTGTCGTGAGCGGTGTAGCACGGCTCGTCGTGCCTGCGCCTGCGAAAGTGAACCTGTTCCTCCATGTCACGGGGCAGCGCGCCGACGGCTATCACTCGATCGAATCGTTGTTTGCACTGGTCGACTTCGCGGATCGCATCGAGGTCGAATTGCGCGACGATGGCGTGATTGCGCGCGTTGGCGCCGTGCCCGGCGTTCCCGAGCGCGACGACCTGACGATTCGAGCCGCGCGACTGTTGCGCTCGAGCGCTGGAATCGACGTGGGTTGCTCGATTCGCATCGACAAGAAGATTCCGCTCGGGGCGGGCCTTGGCGGAGGCAGCTCGGACGCCGCAAGTGTCATGCTTGCTTTGAACCGCCTCTGGAAACTATCGTTGTCGCGCAACGAGCTCGCATCGATCGGACTTTCGCTTGGCGCCGATGTGCCGTTCTTCGTTCACGGCGAGAATGCGCTCGTCACCGGAATCGGCGAGTGCATCGCGCCGGTTTCCTTGCCCCGCCGCTGGCTTGCGCTTGCATTGCCGCGCGCGCAGGTAGCGACGCGCGACGTATTCGCAGCGCGCGAATTGACACGCTCGACGCCGTCAGCGAAAATAAGCGTCTTTTCCGAGAGTTACGGTCACAACGACCTCGCGGCGGTCGTGACGTCCCGATACCCCGATGTGGAGCGCGCGTTGTCAGCGATGCGATCTCGCGTAACGACTGCGCGGATGACCGGCTCGGGCGCGGGCGTGGTCGCCGTATGCGCGAGCTCCGAAGCGGCCCAAAGCGTGATCGAGGACTTGCCCTCGGGAACGCCGGGGCGCGTGGTCCGCACACTCGGGCGCCATCCGCTCGCAGCGTTTTAAGTGAGAGTGGCCTCGACGGTTGACCGGTTTCCGCTGGGGAGTCGCCAAGTGGTAAGGCACCGGATTTTGATTCCGGCATTCGTAGGTTCGATCCCTACCTCCCCAGCCATCAGATAAGACGGCCGAAAGTGCACACCTACTTTCGGCCGGGGGCGCTACCCGAAAATCGGTGGCGGAGCCACACGATTTTCGGCAGAACTGCGGAAACAACGAGTGGCGCTCACGCGCCCTAAGACGCGATGCCCTACGAGCGCATGCGCATTTTCACCGGCAGCGCCAATCCGCGGTTGGCACAAGCGGTGTGCCGGCATTTGAATTTGAGCCTGGGTCGTGCGGTCGTCGGCAAGTTCTCCGATGGGGAAGTGATGGTCGAGCTCCTCGAGAACGTGCGTGGCCGCGACGTTTTCGTGCTGCAGTCGACGTGCGAGCCCACCAACGACAACTTGATGGAAGTGCTGCTGATGGTCGATGCGCTGAAGCGAGCGTCGGCGGCGCGCATCACGGCGGCGATTCCCTACTTCGGCTACGCGAGGCAGGATCGGCGGCCGCGCTCCGCACGCGTTCCGATCAGCGCGAAAGTCATCGCCGATATGTTGACCACCGCCGGCGTCGATCGCGTCATGACGATGGACCTTCACGCCGATCAGATCCAGGGCTTTTTCAACATTCCGGTCGACAATATCTACGCAACGCCGATCCTGCTCGGCGACGTGTGGAAGCAGAACTACGACAACTTGCTGGTCGTGTCCCCGGACGTCGGCGGCGTCGTTCGCGCGCGGGCCATCGCGAAGCGGCTCGATTCCGATCTTGCGATCATCGACAAGCGGCGGCCCAAAGCGAACGTCACCGAGGTCATGAACATCATCGGCGACGTGTCGCGTCGCACCTGCGTGATCATGGACGACATCGTCGACACCGCGAATACGCTGTGCAAAGCGGCAACGGCGCTAAAAGAACATGGCGCCACCAAAGTCGTTGCCTATTGCACGCATCCGGTGCTATCGGGAGGGGCCGTTCCGCGCATCGAAGCCTCGGACATCGACGAGCTCGTCGTGACCGACACGATCGCGCTGGCCGAGGAGGTGCGCCAGGGTGGCAAGATCAGGCAGCTCTCGTGCGCGCAGCTCCTCGCCGAGACGATGACGCGCATCAGCAACGAGGAGTCGGTGAGCAGCCTCTTCACCGAATAGGGGTCGCGCCGCGGCGCTGCCTATCTGCTAAAATTGCAGGCTTTTCGGCGGTTTTGTGGAAGCCGCACCGAACCCGAAGGAATTGCAATGGCATCGATCGAAGTCAACGCGTTCGCCCGAAGCGGCGATGGTCGCGGCGCCGCACGCCGCTTGCGCCACTCGGGGCGCGCGCCCGGCATCGTCTACGGTGCGGGCGCCGAGCCGATGCAAATCGAGCTCGACCACAATGCGCTGATCCACGCGCTCAAGGCCGAGGCGTTCCATTCGTCGATCCTGACGATGAAAGTGGATGGTGCCACGCAGAAAGTGCTGCTGCGCGATGTGCAGATGCATCCGTTTCGGCCGCAGGTGCTGCACATCGACTTTCAGCGCGTCGACGAAGCCAAGAAGATTCACATGAAAGTGCCGCTGCACTTCGTCAACGAGGCGATTTCGCCTGCGGTGAAGACCGGCGGCGCGATCATCAGCCATATCGCCAACGAGCTCGACATCACTTGCCTTCCCAAGGACCTCCCCGAGTTCATCGAGGTCGATCTGTCGGCGCTCGAAGCCAACAAGTCGATCCATGCCTCGGAGATCGCGCTTCCCGCGGGTGTCACGGCCGCACTGCACGGCAAGGACCCGGTTGTCGCCACCGCGGTGATTCCGAAGGTGCAGGAAGTCGAAGCGGAAGAAGAAGTCGCGGCCACGGACGCCGCGGCTGCAGCAGCGACTGCGGCACCGGCCGCTGCCGCTCCGGCCGCCGAGAAGGAAGCCGACAAGAAGGAAGGCAAGAAGGACGAGAAGAAGGACGAGAAGAAGGCCGACAAGAAGAAATAATCCGCTGGCATGGGAGATCCGATCCGGCTCGTCGTCGGCCTCGGCAATCCCGGCCGCGAGCACGCGGCGACGCGCCACAACGCGGGTTTCTGGTTCGTCGACCGCCTCGCCGAGAAACTGGGCGTCGCGTTCTCGCACGAGGCGCGCTTCGCGGGATTCGTCGCGAAAGACGCTTCGGGCGTGCGTCTCGTGAAGCCATCCACCTATATGAATCTGTCCGGACGCGCCGTTGCCGCAGTCGCGAATTTTTTCGCGATCGCTCCCTCCGCGCTACTCGTCGCGCACGACGAGCTCGATCTCTTGCCGGGCGATGCGCGGCTCAAGCTCGGTGGCGGCGTGGCCGGTCACAACGGGCTCAAGGACATTCGGGCGCAGCTTGGGACGGCGGACTTTTGGCGACTTCGACTTGGCATCGGGCATCCGCGCGACTCCATCCTTCCGCAACAGCAGGTTGTCGATTATGTGTTGCGCTTGCCGCTCGCAGATGAGCGTCGTGATATCGACGACGCGATCGATCGCTCGCTCGCTGTTTGGCCGTTTCTCGAAGCCGGCGATAGCGAGCGTGCGCTGACTGCGCTGCATACAAGGCCATGAGTTTGCGTTGCGGAATCGTCGGACTGCCCAACGTCGGCAAGTCGACGCTGTTCAATGCGCTGACGCGCGCCGGCATCGCGGCGGAGAATTACCCTTTTTGCACCATCGAGCCGAACGTCGGCATCGTCGAAATCCCGGATGCGCGTCTCGCCAAGCTCGCGGCGATCGCCAAACCCGAGAAAGTGTTGCCGGCGACCGTCGAGTTCCTTGACATCGCGGGACTCGTCGCGGGTGCGTCGAAGGGCGAGGGTCTGGGTAATCAGTTTCTCGCGAACATCCGCGAAACCGATGCAATCGCCCACGTCGTTCGTTGCTTCATCGACGAGAACGTCGTCCATGTCGGGGGCGGGGTCGACCCGGTATCGGACATCGAAACGATCGGCACCGAGTTGGCGCTCGCCGATCTTGCGTCGGTCGACAAGCAGCTCGTCAAAGTCGAGAAGCTCGCGCGCGCCGGTGGGGACAAGGAAGCGAAGCGTCTCTACGAAGTGTTGTTGAAAGTGCAGGCGGTGCTCGATCGTGGAGCGCCGGCACGATCGGCGGATCTCTATGCCGAGGAGCGCGCGTTGCTCGCGCCGTTCTTTTTGCTGACGATGAAGCCGACGATGTATGTTGCGAACGTCGCAGAGAACGGCTTTCGCGACAATCCGCTGTTGTCCGCGGTGGAAGCCTACGCGACAAAGGAGCGCGCGCCCGTCGTCCCCGTGTGCGCAAAGCTCGAAAGCGAGATCGCCGACCTCGAAGGCGACGACAAGCAGGCGTTTCTCGATGATCTGGGTCTCGCCGAGCCTGGTCTCGATCGCGTCATTCACGCCGGATACAAGCTGCTTGGATTGCAAACCTACTTCACCGCGGGTCCGAAGGAAGTGCGCGCATGGACGATTCACGTCGGCGACACGGCGCCGCAAGCGGCCGGTGTCATCCACACCGATTTCGAGCGCGGCTTCATTCGCGCCGAAGTGATCACCTACGACGATTACCTTGCCAGCAACGGCGAGCAAGGTGCCAAGGAAGCGGGCAGGATGCGGCTCGAAGGCAAGGAGTATGTGATGCGCGAGGGGGACGTCGTGCACTTCCGCTTCAACGTGTAGCAGCCGATGCAAAAGGGCGTCCGCGAGTTCGGAATGAAACGTGGCAGCGTAGTTGCGCCTTTTGCTTCGGGTCAAGTTCAGGCGAGCTGCCTTGGGGCGGCCCGGCGGCGCTCGCCGGTAACGGCACGACACCACGCGTGGAGTGCGTATCACGAGCATCTCCGAAGGCCCTGCGTCGTACGACCGGACCCAAATCTCAGCAGGCAGTGATGGCGACGCTCGCCTTCACCAAGATGCAGGGAGCGGGCAACGATTTCGTCGTCGTCGACGCAACGCGCGAGCCGTTTACGCTCGACGCAGACGCGATTCGCAAACTTTGCGATCGTCGCTTCGGTGTCGGCTGCGACCAGGTGCTGATCGTCGAGCCGCCTTCGAATCCGTCAGTGGACTTCGGTTATCGCATCTACAACGCGGATGGCGGCGAAGTCGAGCAATGCGGCAACGGCGCGCGCTGCTTCGTAGTTTTCGTGCGCGCGCGCGGGCTTACGAACAAGCGCGAGATTCGCGTGCAAACGCTCGGGGGCATCATCGTTCCGCGCGTCGAGGACGACGGATCGGTGAGCGTCGACATGGGGGCGCCGCGCTTTGCCGGTGCGGAGGTTCCGTTCATCGGTGGAAGCGGTGGGGTGACCGACGTGATTCGCATCGACGGCGAGGATGTCGTGGTGTCGGTGCTGTCGATGGGCAATCCGCACGCGGTTCAACTGGTCGACGATGTCGCGTGCGCGCCGGTGGGCACGCAAGGCGCACTGTTGCAAAACCATCCGCGATTCCCGAAAGGCGTGAACGCCGGATACATGCAAGTGATCGATCGCGCTAACATTCGACTGCGGGTTTTCGAGCGTGGTAGTGGCGAGACGCTTGCTTGCGGAACCGGTGCTTGTGCGGCGGTCGTCGCCGGCGTTCGTCGTGGCGTGCTCGATCGCGAAGTCGTTGTCCATACGCGCGGAGGGCCGCTCAGGATTCGCTGGGACGACACGCAAGTGCTGTTGAGCGGGCCGGCAACAATCGTTTTCGAAGGGACGTGGCGCGCTCGCTGAGCACCGTTCACTTCAAGCATTCAACGGAGCGGCATGGAAGCGCAAGACGTCGCGAGATATCTCCGGGAGCATCCTGAATTTTTCGAGCATCACGCGGACGATATCGCGCAGATATTCGTTCCGCATCCGCACGGCGGTCACGCGATCCCGATCGCCGAGCGGCAGATATTCACGCTGCGGGAAAAAAACGCCGAGCTCGCGGAAAAGCTCGCCGAGTTGATTCGCTACGGCGGCGACAACGACGCGATCGCGGAGCGCCTGCATCGCTCGACGCTTGCGCTGTACGCTGCCCCTGACCTCGAAACGACGCTTGCAGTCCTGTATCACAGCCTGCGCGAGGATTTCAGCGTTCCCGAGGTCGCCGTCAGGTTGTGGGGACGCGTTCCGGAGCAGTCGTATCTTCCCGAGCTTGCTGCGACGTCGGCAGAGGTTGGCGAGTTCGCCGAGCGCCTCGAGACTCCGCAGTGCGGCTCGCAACCGGTTGCCGAAGCGCGCGAGTGGTTCGACGATGGCGATGCGCTGGCATCGTTCGCATTCCTGCCGCTTCGCACGTCCTCGACGTTCGGTCTGCTGGCGCTGGCAAGCAAAGATCCACAACGCTTCGCGGCCGGGATCGGCATCGTGTATCTGACTCGCCTCGCCGAGCTTGCGAGCCTCGCACTCGCCCGTTTTCTGCCGACCTGAACGATGCGAGACCCGGAACGCCCAGCCGTGTCCGCCGTCAACATTGGCCACCTGCGCGCTTTCGAACGACACCTCGTCGCGGCGCCGAAGCACACGCGCAGTGCGTATCTTCGCGATCTCGAAGCGCTTGCCATGCAAACTGGGGCGCGCGATCTCGCCGTCCAGTCGCGCGCGGACATCGGAAGACATCTCGCCGCGTTGCATGCGCGTGGCCTTTCCGGGAGAAGTCTCGCGCGGATCCTGTCGGCGTGGCGGGCTTTCTACCGCTTTCTTCGCGAAACTGAAATCGTTCGTGACGATCCCTGCGCCGGCTTGAAAGCGCCGCGCGCGGTGCGCGGGCTGCCGTCGGCGCTGACGCCGGATGAAGCAGCCAAGCTCGTCGCAATCGACGACGATGCGCCGCTTGCCGTACGCGATCGGGCGCTGTTCGAGCTTGCCTACTCGTCCGGATTGCGACTTTCCGAGATCGCAGGGCTCGACGTCGCGAGAATGGATCCCGCGGCGCGAGAAGTTCGCGTGCTTGGCAAAGGCAGCAAAGAGCGCGTCGTTCCGGTGGGCGCTGCGGCACGACGCGCGATCGACGAATGGCTGGTCATGCGCGCCGGCTGGGCAAGAGCAGACGACGATGCGCTGTTCATCGCTCGCAACGGCGCTCGCCTCTCGGCGCGCTCGATCGAAAGCCGGCTGGCGGGTTGGGCGGTGCGGCAGGGGCTCGACCGCCACGTTCATCCGCACATGCTGCGACATTCTTTCGCGACGCATCTCTTGCAGTCGTCGGGTGACCTTCGCGCGGTGCAGGAGCTTTTAGGCCACGCCTCGATCGCAAGCACGCAGGTCTATACCCATCTCGATTATCAGTACCTTGCAAAGGCTTACGACGCGGCGCATCCGCGAGCCAAGCGACGGCGAGCCCGTTGAGACTTTACGAATGGTCGCGAGCCCTCCTTGTAGGGCACATTAAGGTCGGGAGAGCGGACGGGATTGCCTGGCGTGCAACGTCATGGCACGCTTCGCTATGCTAATGTCATAGCAAGGGAGGGGAGCCCATGCAGCCAAGCTCGCGCACCGAGCCAAGCGTCGCGCGCTTTGTCGCCGCGGCGTTCGTTGGGACTTGCCTCGCACTCTCGATCTTCGTGTCGGGCGCTTCGCACGCGCAAACCCGCGTCGCCGCATTCGCCCTGCATCGCGCCACGTCGTCGTCGTTTTTCATCGACGGCAATTTCGATTCGGTAGCCGATGTCACGCTGACTTTCGGTTCGAGCAGCGACACGGGACTGCTCGCCGATGTGACAGGCACTGGGTCGCGCGTGCCGATCGTTTTCAACAACGGCATCTGGAAGTTCGATACCAATCGCGACGGCGCCGATGATTCGCTCGTCGGCTTCGGCGCGCCCGGCGACAAGCCGCTGATCGGCGACATCGATCGCGACGGCAGGGACGACCTCGTGCTGTACCGCAACGGCACGTGGTACGTGAGCGCGCAGCGCAATGGCACGGTGAGCCACACGTTCTTCCTCGGCGGTGTTGCGCAGGACGTTCCGCTGCTGGGCGACGTCGACGGCGACGGCAACCTCGATCTCGTGATTTATCGCGACGGGCTTTGGTACGTGTCGCTCAACCGGACCAATGTCGTGCATCGCACTTACCGCTTCGGCGGCACGAGCGACAGGCGCGACGTCCCGCTGCTTCTCGACTACGACGGCGATGGCAAGGACGATCTCGTCATTTTCCGCAACGGCATGTGGCACGTCGCGCTCAATACGACCGCGCCGTGGTCCGCCAATGCGGCCACGCCGCCTGCGCTTGCGACGGCGAACGTGGTCGTGCAATTCGGGCAGGGCGGGGACACGCCGCTCTATTACGGTCGCGGGGCAGTCAACAGCGCCGAAGTCGAAGCCGCGCGTCTTTTGCAGCAGGCAACGTTCGGGCCGACGCAAAGCGAGATTGCGCGCGTGCTGTCGATGGGTGTGACCGCCTGGGTCGACGATCAACTCGCGCAGCCGATGTCGTCGTACGCGAGCGCGCCATGGTTCCCCGCAAGCCGACCGGCGAACACCGCGCTGCCTTACTGCACGTATGCGCAATACACGACGACCAATTACAGCGCGTCTTCGCCGTGTCGTTGCGACGATCAGCCGTCGTCGACGAATCGCTGCGCGCGTGACGTCTATTCGATCTTCCAGCTGCAAAAGCAGTTCTTCGTGAACGCGCTCACGGCACCGGATCAATTGCGCCATCGCGTCGCGTGGGCGTTGTCGCAGATCATCGTGACCTCCGCCGCTCAGGATCCGATTCTCTACGCGAATCGCGACTATCAGCAGCTTCTGATGCAGCACGCGTTCGGCAATTTCGGGACGTTGTTGACCCAGGTGACCGTGAACCCGTTCATGGGCAACTACCTCGACATGGTCAACAACCGGAAAGCCAACGCGACCGGGACACGGCAGCCGAACGAGAACTACGCGCGCGAAATCCTGCAACTGTTCTCGATCGGAACCTTCGAGCTTCGCCCCGACGGTACGCTGATCCTCGATCAATTCGGCAACCCGATTGCGACCTACGATCAGGCGGACATTACCGAGCTGTCGCGCGTTTACACCGGATGGGTCTATCCGCCGATCGCGCCCGCCGCCCCGGCGCTCAATTCCACGGTCAACTACCTCGGACAGATGGTCCCGATCGAGATCGAGCACGACACGGGGAGCAAGCGCATTCTCGATCTTGGCTCGACGCCTGCAGGCATTGCCGCGGCGCCTGATGTGACCTTCACGAACAACGCGATATTCAGTCACCCGAATGTAGGTCCGTTCATCGGCAAGCAGCTGATTCAGCACCTGGTGACGAGCAATCCGTCGCCCGCGTACGTCGGCCGAATCACAGCGGTGTTCAACAACAATGGCTCGGGCGTGCGCGGTGACTTGAAAGCAGTCGTTCGCGCGATCCTGCTCGATCCGGAAGCGCGTGCGCCGCGCAATCCGGCGATATCGAGCTTCGGCAAATTGAAGGAGCCGGTGCTGTACGTCACCGGCTTGTTGCGTGCGCTAGGCGCAGTAAGCGATGGCGTCGACCCGATAGTGCGCACATCCGCGATGGGGCAGAACGTGTACACGCCGCCGACGGTATTCAATTATTACCCCGCCGACTATGTCCTGCCGGGCACCGAGCTCGCGGGTCCGCCATTCGGCATTTTCGACGCGACGACGTATTTCACGCGCGCGAACTGGGTCTACAACCAGATTACGCTGGCCGCGTCGTGCAGCGGCACGGTATGCGGACCGAATGCCGACACGACGGTGGTAAGCGCGGTCGGGACCAAGGTCGACTACGTCTCGATATCGACACTGGCCAACGATCCGGCGGCGCTGGTCGATCGCGTCGATCTTCTGCTCTTTCAGCGGACGATGCCGACGTTCGTGAAGCAGCAGATCATCAACGCCGTGTCCGCCTATCCTGTGACCAGCGCGCTCGACCGTGCACGCACCGCGGTCTATCTCGCCGCGATCTCGCCCCGCTATCAAACGGAGTTCTGATCATGAGCGGACCGTTCGTTTTTTCGCGCCGGCACTTCTTGCGACAGTCGGGTGCGTTCGGAGCGCTCGCACTCGCGCAGAGCCTGCCCTCACTCGGACTTTCAAGTGCGTCGGCGCAGGCGCCGGGCTATCGCGCGCTCGTGTGCGTGTATTTGTTCGGTGGCAACGACGCCGACAACACGGTGCTGCCGTACACGAACTATGCGCAGTACGCGGCCGTGCGCACCGCGGGCAACTCCCCGTTCTGGATTCCGCAGAACGTCGCGACCGGCGGACGCAATCCAATGCTGCAGATCACACCGGCGGGTGGCTCGACTGTGTATGGACTGCATCCGAACATGCCCGGCCTTGCGAATCTTTTTGCGAGCAACCGGATGGCGATCGTCGCGAACATGGGCCCGCTGGTCGAGCCCATGACGCGCGCAACCTACCGAGACGGCAGCAAGAAGCGACCCGACAACCTGTTTTCCCACAGCGATCAGCAGACGCAGACGCAAACGTCAATCTCGCTGGCATCGTTTGGAGGCATTTCGGGTTGGGGTGGACGCCTTGGCGACCATTGCTACACGCTGAACGAGCCGACCGCCACGCCAATGTCAATGTCGTTCTCCGGTAACCAGGTGTTTGGCCGCGGCGAGTCAGTGCGTGCGCTGTCGCTGCCGACTGCAGGCAACTTCGGCTTTTCAGGCGATTCGTTGACGCCGAACGCGCAGCAGATCGCGCGAACCACTGCGCGATTGAACATCCTCGGGGCTATCGAGAACAATGCAATGGTCGCAGCCACGCAACGCGTCTCGAAAGCAGGCGTCGACGCGAGCGCTCGACTCAATCCGATCATTCAGGGAACCGGCACTTCGGCGGTGGTGAACGCGTTCACAGGACTCAACACGAGCCTTTCGAATCAATTGCGCGCGATTGCAAAGGTCATCGAGCAGCGTATCTCACTCGGCCACACGGCACGGCAGGTGTTCTTCGCCTCGATCGGCGGATTCGACACGCACACCGGACAAAACCCCGGCCACGACAATCTGCTGCTGCAGGTGTCGCAAGCGATGACGGCGTTCTACAACTTCACGGTCGCAGCAGGCATTGCAAACAGCGTCACGTCATTCACGCTCTCCGATTTCGGTCGCACGTTCAAGTCGAACGGTGCGGGAACCGATCACGCGTGGGGCGCGCATGCGCTGGTGGTCGGCGGCGCCGTGAATGGCGGAACCATGGTCGGCGCCTATCCGACGCTTGCGCTCGCCGGTCCCGATGACAGTGGCAGCGAAGGCCGCTGGGTTCCCCAAATCTCCATCGAGCAATACGGCGCAACACTCGGCAAATGGTTTGGCGTGAGCTCGACCGATCTTGCCGACGTGTTTCCGAACCTGTCGCGATTCCCCACCGCGGACCTCGGCTTCATGGCATAGCCCTAGCGCTGCTCAAGCGTTTCCTCTGCGCGAGCCCCCGGCTGGTCTGGGGGTTTTTTTGGGGAGACGCGACCGTTGTTATAGGCTTACGAAGTGGATGCGTCGAACGACGTGATGAAAATGGAAGCCAGTCCTGCGGCGGAGCGCAACAAAGGACCGATCCTCGATGTCCTTACGCGCGTTCTACCGAGCCGGGGCGTTGTGCTGGAGATTGCCAGCGGCACCGGACAGCATGTCATCCATTTCGCCAGGGCGCTTACAGGATTGACATGGCAACCCTCCGATCCTGATGCGGAGCGACGGCGCTTGATAGAACGGCGTCTCTCCGAGGAGCGTCTG